>MHFI01000069.1:33292-44248 GCA_001804125.1 Omnitrophica bacterium RIFCSPHIGHO2_02_FULL_51_18 | reverse complement strand
CACGACGCTGGATGAATACCGGAAGTACATTGAAAAGGACACCGCACTCGAGAGAAGGTTCCAGATTATCATGGTGGACCCGCCCTCGGTCGAGGAAACCATTCTGATTTTGCGGGGGCTCCGGGACAAATACGAGGCGCATCACAAGGTGAAAATTACGGACGTGGCGCTCGAAGCAGCCGCGAAGTTCTCCGACCGTTACATCTCGGGCCGGTTTCTGCCGGACAAGGCCATCGATGTGATCGATGAGGCCGGCGCTTACGCGCGTCTTTCGACGCACACGACGCCTCAGGACGTGAAGGAACTCGAAAAGAGGCTCGACCTCTTAAGGCGCGAAAAAGAAGACACGATCAAGGAACAGGATTTTGAGAAGGCGGCGGCGCTGCGGGACCAGGAAAGGGAGCTCCGGCGGCAGCTGGACAAGGCCAAGAAAGACTGGGTCGAATCGCGGTCCAAGATTGAGCTTGAAATAGGCGAAGAGGATATCGCCCGGGTGATCGCGAAAATTACGGGCATTCCGGTTTCACGTCTTGAGGAAAAGGAAACCTCGAAGCTTCTCCGGATGGAAGAAGAGCTTAAAAAATGCGTGATCGGCCAGGAAGAAGCGATTGCCGCCATTTCTCATGCGGTGCGGCGCTCGCGCGCAGGGCTTAAGGACCCCCGTCGCCCGATAGGCTCATTCATCTTTTTGGGGCCGACGGGCGTCGGCAAGACCCTTTTGGCGCGGGCATTGGCCGGGCTTATGTTCAATGACGAGAACGCGCTGATCTCGTTTGACATGTCCGAGTACATGGAAAAATTCAACGTGTCGCGTCTTGTCGGCGCGCCTCCCGGCTACGTGGGCTACGAAGAGGGGGGCCAGCTCACCGAAAAGGTCAGACGCCGCCCGTATTGCATCGTGCTTCTGGATGAAATCGAAAAGGCGCATCCGGACGTTTTTAACATGTTGCTTCAGGTTCTGGAGGAGGGGCGCCTTACGGATTCGTTGGGCCGCAAGGTGGATTTCCGGAATACGCTGCTGATCATGACTTCGAATATAGGCGCCGAGCTTTTGAAGAAACAGGGCAGTATCGGGTTCAAGAGCCAGGAACAGTCTACGGACTATAAAGAAATGAAAACAAGGCTCATGGAAGAAACGAAAAAAGTTTTCAAGCCCGAGTTCATCAATCGCGTCGATGACATCATTGTCTTTCAGAGGCTTACCAAGGAAGACCTTGAGAAAATCATCGATATTGAGGTGGATCATCTAAGAAAGCGCCTGGGTGAGCGCGGGATTGAGATCAGCCTCGACCAGAAGGCCAGGGAGTTTCTGATCGTCCGGGGATTTGACTTGATGTACGGAGCCCGTCCGCTTAAGCGCACCATTCAGCGTTATCTGGAGGACCCGCTTGCCGAAGAGATCATTTCAAAGAGGATCCGTACGAACGAAATGGTCCATGTAACGGTCAAGGATGACGACCACCTCATCTTTGAACAGGGCGCTAAAATCTCTACGCCTTAGAGCAAGTGCGATCCTACACAATTAAGAACAGAACCAAGTTTTGGCTCAGACTTGTCGCGTTGCTCTTAGTCGGGATCAGCGTGTGGATGTTTTTAAGGGCGCGCAAAGAGGCGCTCGTGAAAGATTGTGTGCATTTGCTCGAGAAGACGCTGAGCCGGTCAAGCGACATGGAGGTCAAGATAGGAAAAGTCAGCGGGAGCTTATTGGGATTTATCAGTTTTCAAGATGTGCAGGTGGCGGAGCCCGGCGTTTCGCCCCAGGAGCCGCCGGTTCTTAAGATCGGGGAGATCCAGTTTCGTTATCGCTTTCTTGATTTTTTGTCGAAGAAGTTTGACACCAAGATGGTGTTGGTGGTCAAAGACTCTGAAGTCCGCTGGAAACCGTACTTGGGAATCCGCAGGCCCCATTTTCCCTTCTTTGGATGGATGCGGGAGTGGGTCTTGTCCCAAAAGAATAATTTCGTGTTTAAGATGGAAAATATGTCGCTTTTCTTTCAGGGCTATAAGCCTTTCGCGCTGAGCGGCATCCGTGCGCAGGTTCAGGGGGATTCGTTTCATTTGGAACTGCCGGTTTCACATGTCCCAATGGGCCGTTCCGATGTCACGACGCTCTTGGCGGTGGACGGAAAATTTGATTTGGGTTCCCAATCCGAAGAAGATTTGTTGGTGGGGCAGATCCATACCGAGGGCACCGTGGTGGACTGGAAGCCGCTCTCCCGTGAGTCTACGTTCGATTTTGTGTTTTCCCAGGAGTATTTCCGCATTGTTTCCACGAGTCTCGCGGGCGGGATCCGGGTCGACGGTGAAATCGATTTTACGAACGATTTTGATTTGAGCTTGTCGATCCGCGCGCAGGACGTGCCGATGGCTGAAGTGGGTCTTTTTATGAGATTGGATAAGAGCCTCGCCTCCGCCAGCCGTTTTGACCTGGAGACCAATTTCGAAGGAAGCCTGATGGCGCCTCAAATGGAGGCCCACGCGAGGGTTTACAACGGTTTTATAGGCAAGCGCGCGTTTAAAGCGATGGACATCAATGCCGAGGGTGTTTATCCGACGGTGAGGCTGAATAACTCGAGGATCCTGCTTGAGGACGGCTCGACGATGCTTTTTGCGGATAAAGTGCTTGAGCTCGGCGATTTAGCGCGGGGCTCTACGTTTGAGATGCTGGTGTCCGAGTCCCAGCAGGACACCGTGGTGTGGGGCGACTGGGAATTCAGCCGTCCGGAGGACAGCGGGGACAGGCCGGAGTTTTTCGTGCAGCGGCTCTTCGGAAAGCGCGCGCGCGTGCACTTCAGGAAAATTAACGAGGATCAGGAGACTTTTCAGGAGCATGAATCGCAGGACATGGAGGTGGGTTTTGAATACAAATTACAGTCCAAGGACTCCTTGAAGGTCGAATACCGCGATGACCAGGAAGTGGTAGGCGTCCTCGAAAGGAAGCTGACATTTTAGTTACTACTGAGTTACTTTTACGTAACTCAGTAAGAAGGAGCGGGGTGTGAAACCATCGCTTGAGAAATTAGGCCATACCGCGGTGAATGCGGTCGTTTATGCGGGAGGCGTCAGTACGCTTTTTATGCAGACGCTTTTTTGGGTGGCCGCGCCCCCGTTCAGGGCGCGCCAAGTGCTGGACCAGATGATAAAAACCGGGGTCAACTCCGCGCCGATTTCGACGCTCACGAGCTTTTTTATCGGCGTCGTGATTGCATTTCAAAGCGCTTATCAGATGCAGAAAGTGGGCGGTGAAATGTATATCCCGAGTCTTGTTTCTATTTCCGTGACGCGTGAAATAGGCCCGCTGTTAACGGCGCTCGTCGTGGCGGGGCGGGTGGGCGCCTCCATTGCCGCCGAGCTTGGCAGTATGAAGGTGACCGAGCAGATTGATGCATTGGAAACCCTGGCAACGCATCCGGTCAAATACCTGGTGGCCCCGCGATTTATCGCGCTTTTTACGATGCTGCCGCTTCTCACCATCTATGCCGATTGCGTGGGAATTCTCGGAGGGTACGTGGTCTCGGTCTATAAATTGGGGTTGACGTCTTCTCTCTACATACGCATGACCTTTGAGCCGCTGGTCTTGAAAGACATCTTTACGGGCCTTTTTAAGACGCTTGTTTTTGCGTCGATTATTTGCATGGTTTCTTGTTATGAAGGCATGAAAGTGGAGGGGGGTGCCGAGGGCGTGGGTTCGGCGACCACAAAGGCGGTGGTGACTTCCATTATTTTGATTATTGCCTCGGACGCATTTTTTACAGTCATATTTTATTTTGTCACGTGAGCGCTGATGGAAACGCCGGCAGACATGATTGAAGTGAAAAAAGTCGCCAAGTCCTTCCGGGGGCGGCTCGTACTGAACCAGCTGGATCTCAAGGTCCACAAAGGGGAGACCCTGGTGGTTATCGGCCGGTCGGGTTGCGGGAAAAGCGTTCTTTTGAAGCACATCATAGGAATTTTAAAGCCGGACCAGGGAGAGATCCTGGTGGAAGGCGTCAATGTCGCCGCGCTGTCCTCGAAACAGCTCAACCAGTTAAGGCTTCGTTTCGGCATGCTGTTTCAGGGGTCGGCGCTGTTTGATTCGATGACTGTGGGTGAAAATGTTGGTTTTAATCTGATTGAACACACGACTTTGAGCGAGCGTGCGATTCACGAGCGTATCGAAGAGTCGTTGGAACTGGTGGGGTTAAAAGGCATCCAGGAGCTGAAGCCTTCCGAGCTTTCCGGGGGCATGAAAAAAAGAGTTGGCCTGGCGCGCGCGATTTGCATGAGACCCGAGATACTCCTGTATGACGAGCCGACGACGGGCCTTGACCCGATCATGGCCGACGCGATTAACGAACTGATAGTGGAGCTTCATGACAAGCTTAAAGTTACCTCGATTGCCGTCACGCACGATATGATAAGCGCTTACAAGGTGGCGTCGCGCATCGCGATGATGTATCAGGGCAAGATTATTCAAGCCGGAACCCCGGACCAGATCCGTAATGCCAGCAATCCTATCGTTCAGCAGTTTATAACAGGATCCGCATCCGGCCCCATGACGGATATTCAGGTGAAAAGTCTGGAAGAGACAGAAGGAGGCTCTAAATCGTGAAAAAGGAAAGCCTGGAGTGGAAGGTAGGGTTGTTTGTATTTTTAGCACTCGTATCACTCACAATGCTCGTTGTGAGAGCGGGCGACTTTTATCTGAAGCCGGGCTATTCGATACGCCTTGTGTTCAATCATGTGCAGGGGATTGATAAAGGCTCGCCCGTGAAGCTGGCGGGTGTCAACGTGGGAGAGCTGACGTCCATCAGCGCTGTCCGGAATGAGATTGGCGAAACCAAGGTAGAGACCGTAGCGCGGATACATCAGGGTGTTTACATCGAGAATGATGCCGAAGTGCGCATCAACAGCACCGGTATGTTGGGTGAGAAATACGTGGAGATCCTTCCCGGCACGGCCGGGAGCCAGACCGCTTCCGAAGGCAGTGTGCTGGTCGGAATGCCTCCCGTAGGTATGGAAAAAATCACCGAATCCGGCAGCCGCTTGCTGGACAAGCTGCAGGTGACCGCGGACAGCATTAATTCGGTCGTGACGGACCCGGAATTTAAATCGTCAGTGAAGAACACTTTCAGCAAGGCTTCCAATACATTCGGCCATGCCGAGGTCGTGGCCAAGAATCTGATGGAGGCGACGGAGGACATCAAAGACGCCGCCAAGTCCGCCCGTATCATTCTGGCCAGGCTCCGGGACGGCGAGGGAACCGTTGGGCGGCTTTTGAAAGAGGATGTGATTGCAAAAGACCTGGAGGCGTTTGTAAAGGAGATTAAAGAGCATCCTTGGAAGCTTTTAAAGAGGGAATAACATGACTTTCGGATTTATTAGAGTTTTGTTTATTTTGTTGAGCACGGTCGTGGGTTTTCAGCTGGGCGGCGCTTTTAGCAGTGTGGCGGATGCCTGGGGACTCATCGGGGCCGGTATCGGTTTTGGGGTGTCGGCGGCGGTGATTGGTTTTGAGCAAATACTGGGCAAAGTTTCGCTTCGCGGCCTCTCGGCGGCGGTGTTCGGGCTTATTTTCGCGCTGATTGTTTCGCAGTTCTTATCGAACGCCATCGATCTCATTCCGGACCTTGATGTCGGGCTTGCGTCGGCGTTTAAGCTCGTGCTTGTGCTGATTATTTCGTATCTGGGCATGGTGCTGGCGATGCGCGGGCGCGACGAATTTAATCTGATCATTCCCTATATCAAATTCGACCGCCAGGACCAGAAAGACACGATCATGATTCTGGACACAAGCGTCATCATCGACGGCCGTATTTTGGATATCTGCCAGACAAAGTTTCTGGAAGGCCGGTTTATTATTCCGCGTTTTGTTTTGAAAGAGTTGCAGCAGGTGGCCGACTCGCAGGATTCCCTGAAGCGCGTGCGCGGCCGCCGGGGGCTCGATATTCTCAACAAACTCAGGAAAAACACGCATGTCGGCGTAAAGATTCATGAAGAGGATTTTCCGGAAGTCACCTCGGTTGACGAGAAACTTGTGAAACTGGCGAAGGTGCTGGGCGCGAAAGTTTTGACGAATGATTTTAATTTGAACAAGGTCGCCGAGTTCCAAGGGGTCACGATCCTGAATATCAATGAGCTTGCCAATTCGCTCAGGCCTGTCGTGCTGCCCGGCGAAGCGCTCGCGGTGCATCTGGTGAAGGAAGGCAAGGAGCACGATCAGGCGATTGCGTACCTCGAGGACGGCACGATGGTCGTTGTTGACAATGCCAAACGCGCGATCGGAACGGACCAAAAAGTGACGGTGACCTCGGTCCTTCAGACGGCCGCCGGCCGGATGATCTTCGCGAAGTTAGAATCGGATGGCAAGCAGGGGTGAGGGTTGCGGCGATTGTTCCCGCGGCGGGGGCAGGAAAACGGCTTAAGTCAAAGACCCCGAAAGCCTTCGTAAACGTACAGGGAAAACCGCTTTTAATCCGCGCGCTCCGGGCGCTTGGCCGTGGCGGAAAGTTTCATGAGTTTGTCGTTGTCGTTGCTAAAAATGAGGTCGCTTCGGCCACGCGCCTTCTGCGGCGTTTCCGGGTCAGGAAATTTAAAGTAGTGCCGGGAGGCGCTACCCGCGCGGAATCTGTTTGGAAGGGGCTTCAAGCAGTTTCAAAAGGATCCGATTGGATTCTTGTGCACGACGCGGCGAGGCCCCTTGTTTCCAAAGATTTGGTCGTCGGTCTTTTGAAGGCCGCAAAGCTTACGGGCGGTGCCATCTGCGGGATGCCTATACAGGCGACGGTGAAGCGTGTCAATCTAAAGAGCCGTATCATTGAAAAAACCGAAGACAGAGCTGAATTATATTTAGCACAAACGCCGCAAGTTTTTCGTAAAGATTTGTTGATAGCGCGGTATCAAAAATTAGGCCGCAGTGCATTTACGGGAACAGATGAAGCCGCGCTATTTGACGGTACTTCGGTGAACGTCAGGATGGTGCTTGGAGATTCAAGAAACATAAAGGTCACTGTTCCAGAAGACTTGGCACTGCTGGAGTATCTCCTATTAAGGGGAAAAAGGTAGGAGTTTTTTTGCGGGTTGGAATCGGTTATGATATTCACGCGCTAAAAAAAGGCCGGAAATTTATCCTCGGAGGCGTGGAGATTCCGTTTTCCAAGGGTCTTTCGGGCCATTCTGACGGCGATGTGCTGCTTCACGCGATCGTGGACGCCGTGCTCGGCGCTGCCGCGGAAGGGGACATTGGGGACTATTTTTCCGATCAGGATGAACGAAATAAGGGCATGAACAGCCTTTTGTTTATCAGAAAAGCGGCGGGCATTTTAAAGAAGAAAAAGTTAAAAATAAGCAACATCGACGCGGTGGTGATTGCGGAATCACCCCGGCTTTCCGGCCACAAGGAAGGGATGAAGAAAGTGATTGCGAAGGCGTTCGGCATTTCGCCGGCCCAAGTGGGAATCAAAGCCAAGACGAATGAAGGTTTTGGCGCACTCGGAAAAAACCAGGCCATCGCGTGTTTTGCGGTGGTGAGCTTGAAGGGTTCATAAGATGGAAATGCTTTCAATGATTCTGGCGGTCGTTTTTATCCTGGTGGCCGCGAAGCTGTTCGTGTACAAACTTTTCTTTAAAGACGAAGTAAACGCGGCGCTTGAGCGCGATCCGGCGGCCGTGAATTCCCTGTCCGTGATTCTCACGTACCCCGGGCTTCACGCGCTTTTTTACCACCGTGTCGGGCACGCGCTTTACCAGCGGGGACTGCCTTTTTTTGCCAGGGCCGTGTCGCAATTCGGGCGCTGGCTCACGGGGGTGGAAATTCACCCGGGCGCTAAAATCGGTAAAGGACTCTTCATCGATCACGGGATGGGTGTGGTGATCGGCGAGACGACAATTATCGGCGACAACGTGACGCTTTTTCAGGGGGTGACGCTCGGCGGGACCGGCAAGAAGAAGGGTAAGCGCCATCCGACTCTGGGGAATAATGTGGTCGTGGGTGCGGGCGCGAAGGTGCTGGGCGACATCCATATCGGCGACAATGTGAGCGTGGGGGCCAACGCGGTGGTGGTGCGCGATGTGCCGGCGAATTCGACGGTCGTGGGCGTGCCGGGGAGAATCACGAGCCGCGAAGGCAAAAAAGTCCCCGGTATCAATCTTGACCATACCTCTCTTCCGGATCCGCTCACCCAGGCGCTCGAGAAGCTCCAGCACGAAATCGACAAGATCGAGGGTGAGCTCAAAGACTTCCACGGCGACGATAAAAAGAAGCGTTAAGAAACCTCTCTTGACTCTCAGGGGGGGGCGATGGGTCTTGCCGCCTCCGCAACTCCATTTTCCTTATCTCCTCGAGATCCTCTGGTGGATAAAAGCGTGAGCTATTTCAATCCGATTACGCACTTCATAGGATTCTTAGATAACGGGTCTATTTTAGGAAAATAGAGTCCCTTCGGCGTCAAGGCCCATCGCCCCTAGAGTTGCGCCGGAGAAGTGTTTTCTTAAGCCATATTTTTTCTAACCCCTCACTCTTAAAGCAGATATAATACTTTCCATGGCATTGAGAATTTATAACTCTTTAAGCAATCAAAAAGAAGAATTTAAGCCAATAGATCCTCCACACGTCAAAATGTATGTGTGTGGGCCTACGGTTTATGATGAGCCACATATGGGCCATGTACGATCGGCTTATGTTTTCGAGATTATTCGTAATTACCTCAAATATTCCGGATATAAGGTAATTATGGTTAGAAATGTCACTGATGTCGATGATAAGATTATACAAAAAGCATATGAAGCTAATCCGATGAATCTTATTGAGGAAACTAAAAATATTTCATCGAAATATTTCGATTTATATAAAGATGAATTGAGTACTTTTAATTTGGAATGCCCCGACCGCGAACCATTTGCAACTCAAAATATAGAGGAAATGATTCAATTAATTAAAACATTAATAAAAAAATGTTTTGCGTACGCGGTGGGAGGAGACGTTTATTTTGAGGTAAACAAATTTTTAGATTACGGAAAATTATCAAAGCAAAAAATAGATCAGATGCTTGAAGGGGTCCGAAAAGACACAAACGAGAATAAGAAAAATCCTTTAGATTTTGCCTTATGGAAGAATGCCAAGGAAGGAGAGCCCAGTTGGCCAAGTCCTTGGGGAATGGGTAGGCCAGGATGGCACATCGAATGTTCCGCTATGAGCATCAAGTATTTAGGTGAAACTTTTGATATTCATGGGGGTGGTCTTGACTTAAAATTCCCACATCATGAAAATGAAATTGCTCAATCAGAAGCTGCCACAGGAAAACCTTTTGCCAAATATTGGATTCATCACGGAATGATAACGCGTGATGGCCATAAAATGTCAAAGTCTTTTCATAATTACATAATGTATCGTGAACTTCCTTTGGACCGAAATAATAGAGCCGAACAATTCAAATTTTTATTACTCGGAACTCATTACGCAGCTCCACTAGATTATACCGAAGAAAGACTGAAAATGGAGGTGCAGAATTGGCGCCGTTTTAAGAATTTTTTTGATTTCGTAAAGCAAATAGATGGTGATATTTCGCCGGCCGTAGATTCAAATATCAAGAAATTCAAGCAAGCATTTACAGATGCAATGGATGATGATTTTAATACTCCTTTAGCATTAACAGTGATGCATGAAATGCTTCATTATGCCAATAAAAGTAAGGACCCAGCTATTATGCTAGAAATTGCAAAACTGCTGAAGGATCTTAGCAGACAGATTTTTGGTTTATTTTTAGATAAGCAAGAGGAGCTTGTTGATATTTCTACAGCTGTAGAAAAAGAGTGTCAAAAGATTAGAGCGGAGGAAGCTATTAGAAACCGTAAAACAGCCAAAGAAGCAAAAGATTATCAAACAGCGGACCTTATTCGTAAAAAATTATTAGATGAATATCAAATTGAATTGATTGATCTAAAAGGCGGTAAAACGATTTGGCGAGAGAAGCTTTGAGTGATGGGGCATCAAAAAGGCAGCGACGGGTAACGCCTGAGGGACTCTATTTTCCTAAAATAGACCCGTTATCTAAGAATCAGTATGTAGTGAGTAATCAGATTGAAATAGCTCACGCTTTTATCCACCAGAGGATCTCGAGGAGATAAGGAAAATAGAGGCCTGAAGGCGTTACCCATCGCTACGTTGAGGCATTAGTAAACATGAACAAAGGTATACTCATCACATTTGAAGGCGGGGAGGGCTGTGGGAAGTCGACACAGCTCAAACTGCTTTACGACTATTTAAAGAAAAAGGGACGGCGTGTCTATTTGACAAGGGAGCCGGGCGGCACCCAGATAGGTGATGAGATCCGTCAGATTCTGCTCAACAAAAAACATAACCGCATGACTCCGGTCACCGAGACACTTCTTTATATGGCGAGCCGCTCCCAGATCGTGGAAGAAGTGATCAAACCACGGCTCAAAAAGGGCTACGTTGTGCTGTGTGACCGGTGGCTGGATGCGACCGTGGCTTATCAGGGCTACGGCGCGGGGGCGGATATCGCGTGGATCAACTCCTTGGGGCGTATCACGACCGGGGGCATCGAGCCTAAACGCACACTCTTTTTTGATCTGCCGGTAGAGATCGGCCTGCGGCGTGCCAAGAGCCATAAGTCCGCCGATCGCATGGAAAGAAAAAAACTTTTATTTCACCGGAAAGTGTGCGCGGGGTATAGGGCTATCGCTAAAAAGGAATCAGGCAGAATCATTCGCGTGCCGGTAACCCCCAGCGACACCGTTTCCGAGGTTCACGCCAGAGTTTTAAGGGCGGTAAGCCCCCTTATTTAAATTTATGGAAAATCAGGCACACATTATTTCCGCGATTAAAACATCCCTCGAAAAAGGACGCCTGGGTCATGCGCTTTTATTTCAAGGCGCCGCGGGCACGGGCCCACTCGAAGTCGCAGCGGTTCTCGCCAGGCTGCTTTTTTGTGAAAACTTAAAAAACGCCGATCCCTG
>MHFI01000069.1:0-33284 GCA_001804125.1 Omnitrophica bacterium RIFCSPHIGHO2_02_FULL_51_18 | reverse complement strand
GCCGCCAGTGCCGGCTTGTGGGTCAAAACACGCATCCCGATTTTGTAAAGGTGTCGCCTTTGGAGGACTCCGAGGTGATAAAAATCAACCAGATCCGTGAGCTTATCACCCGCGCGAATTTAAAGCCTTTTGAGGCGCGGTCAAAAGTATTTGTTGTGGAGCCCGCTGACGCGATGAATGAGGAAGCGCAGAACGCCTTTTTAAAGACACTGGAGGAGCCGCAGGGAAACACACGTTTTATACTCATCACGCAAGGTCCGTCCGAGCTTCTGGAGACGATCCGGTCGCGCTGCCAGGCGTTTCATTTTGCGCCGTCGCGCACGATGGTTCCAGAAGACGAGGAATTTCAGGCCTTGAAACAAGCCGCGCTTGAAATTTTCCTGTCGAAGGGTCCGCACCGCGCAGCGGCTTTCCCCGATTTATCCAAGTTTGAACGCGAAGAGGCTTCTGAACTTTTGGATGTTCTGATGCAGTATTTCCGCGATTGTTTGCTGATCCGCGTGGGCGCGGATGCGATAGTTTCCGTGGAAGAGGAGCTTGTCAGAAAAAGAAGGCTCGCGGCCGAATGGACGGAAACCGAGCTTCAGGACAGGATTGAATTTTTATCAGACATAAAGGAAAAGGTCATGAATAAAGTGAACCTGCGGCTCGCGGCCGCCGTCCTTTGGGAGGCGGTGGAATGACCCCACCACTCGATTTGGCGCCTTCGGCGCCCGGCGCTCCACGCCGTGAGAAATCAAGTGGTGGGGTGAAATTTTATCTGACGACGCCGCTTTATTATGTGAACTCCAAGCCCCATATCGGTCACTCCTACACGAACATCGCTGCGGATGCGCTGGCGCGTTTTAGGAGGCTCGAGGACCGGGAGGTGCTGTTTCTGACCGGTACGGATGAGCATGGCCAGAAAGTGGATAAGGCCGCCGTGCAGGCCGGTAGGGTGCCGAAAGAATTTACCGATCAAATGTCACTTTCGTTTAAAGATCTTTGGAAGACGCTAAACATCTCTTATGATGATTTCATCCGCACGACGGAAACTCGCCACAAAAACTCTGTATGCCGCGTGTGGATCGAGCTTCAGAAGAAGGGCGATATTTACACGGCGACTTATAAGGGTTATTACTGCACCCCTTGCGAGACGTTTCTCACGGACGAAATGGTGCGTCAGCAGGTGGCGGCAGGGCAGGCCATCGTATGTCCGGATTGCAAGCGGCCCGCGGAAGCGATCGAGGAGAGTAATTTCTTCTTCAAGTTGTCGAAGTATCAGGGTTGGCTTACCGAGCGGATCGAGAAGGGTGACGAGATGTGCATCCTGCCGCAAACGCGCCGGAACGAGATGCTCGGGTTTTTGCGGGTCAACAAGCTCGAGGACCTTTGTATCTCCCGTCCGAAGAACCGGCTCGCCTGGGGTATCGAGTCGCCGCTTTCCACGGAACATGTGACCTATGTTTGGTTTGACGCGCTTATCAATTACATCTCCGCGTGCGGTTACGGCGATGATAAGGCGGGCGATCGTTTTAAAAAATGGTGGCCGGCGGATGTTCATATCATCGGGAAAGACATCTTGAGACACCACGCGATTTACTGGCCCATCTTACTGCACGCGTTAGGTTTGAAACTTCCTAAACTGATATTCGCGCATGGTTGGTGGGTGCAGGGAGGGCAGAAAATGTCCAAATCGCTCGGGAATGTCACGGATCCTGTAGAGATTGTGCGGCATTATGGAGTAGATTCTTTCCGGTATTTTCTGTTAAGCGAAACACCGTTCGGAGAGGACGGCACTTTCAGCGAAGAGGCTCTGATCAGCCGATTCAATACAGACCTCGCGAACGATTTAGGAAATCTTTTGCATCGCACGCTTACGATGTGCGAGAAATACTTTGGCGGAGAAATACCGGCAGGCGTTTCTAAAAAATCTGGCAGCGTTTTGCGTAACCATGTGAATGTTCTAGTACCTGTGTTAGTACCCCTGATGAATAAACTCGCATTTTCAGAGGCTCTGTCAGAGATCTGGTCGCTCATCAACGAAGCCAATAAGTTCATTGAGACAAGCGCTCCGTGGACTTTATCGAAACAAGGTAAAACCGAAGAGCTTAAAAAAGTCATTGTCCCATTGATGGAAGTTCTTAAGGCCGCTGCGCAGAGCGTGTGGCCTTTTATGCCAAATACGGGCGAGGCTATCTGGGGCCAGCTAGGCATCAAGGAAAAACTTTGGGAAACGCCATTTAAAAAAGACATGTGGGGATTCTTCGAAAAAGGTGGGAAAGTAAGCAAGGGGGCACCACTTTTTCCAAGGATTGAAGTAGAAAAAAAGTAGGTCCATAAAAATTAAATAAATAGGGACAGACTGAGCTGTCCCTATTTAAGAAACGCTTACCACTTAACGCTAAACATGGAAGCTTACTTAGACTACAACTCAACCACACCGCTGGATCCGCTCGTTCTTGAGGCGATGAAACCGTATCTTGTCGACGCGTTCGGTAACGCCTCCAGTTTTCATAAAAAAGGCCAGAAGAGCCGTCATGCAGTCGAGGGCGCGCGCGAGACGATTGCGGATGCGCTCGGCGTGGAGCCCGGAGATATCATTTTCACGTCCGGCGGCACCGAATCGGATAATCTTGCGATCAAAGGAACGCTGGAAGGTCTGTCCGGCAAACGGAACCATTTGGTTGTCTCATCGATCGAGCACCAAGCAGTGCTTCATTCGGCTCAAGTTTTGGAGAAAAAAGGGATGTGCGTGACTTATTTGCCCGTGGACGCAGACGGACTCGTGGACCTCAATGTATTGAAGGAAAGCATTTCTGAAAATACGGCGTTGGTAAGCCTGATGCACGTCAATAATGAGACAGGCACGATTCAGCCCATTCATGAAGCGGCCCGGCTCGCCCATAAAAAGGGAGCCTTGTTCCATACGGATGCCGTTCAGTCCTTCGGTAAGATTAAGCCTGGCGCCGAAGAAGCCGGCGCGGACATGATTTCGGTATCGGCGCACAAGATCTGCGGGCCAAAAGGCGCGGGGGCACTTTACATCAGGAAGGGGATTAAGGTAAAGGCCATGATTCACGGCGGCCACCAGGAAAAAAACGTGAGACCCGGCACCGAAAATGTCGCGGCGATCACGGGTTTCGGGAAAACGGTCGAGCTTGCGTTTAAATACGGCCCGGAAGAGTCTCAGAGGGTTGCCGGCCTGCGTGAGAAACTGCATCGCGGCCTTCAAAAAGCCGTGCCGGACTTGAAGCTGAACAGCCATCCGCAAAAACGGATTTACAATACGCTCAACGTTTCATTCCCCGGTCTTGACGGCGAGACGCTTCTTATAAATTTTGATTTGAGAAATATTTATGTCTCCACAGGCTCGGCCTGCACGGCCGGTTCCGTGGAGCCGTCGCATGTGCTCCTGGCGATGGGGCTGTCGGAAAAACTTGCGCGGGCAGCGATCCGTTTTTCTCTGGGCCGTTTCACCCGGGAGGAAGAGATAAGCTACGCGCTTACCGAGATCCCGCCGATGGTCGAACGGTTAAGAAGCGCGTCCACGCAGAATCCTAAAAGTAAATGATTGTTGATACCCATTGCCATCTTTTCTTCGACGCGTTTGATCCTGACCGGGAAGCCGTGATCAACCGTGCGAAGGAATTGGGTGTAAAATACATGGTGAACGTGGGCACGGATCCAGAGGCCAACCAGCAGGCGCTGGATTTGTCGAAACAATACGAGGGCCTTTTTTGGACGGCGGGACTGCATCCGCATTCCTCGCATCTGGCGACGGAGGAGACGTTTGAAGAGATCAGACAGTTCGTGAAACGCGAGAAACCATCCGCGATCGGCGAGATAGGCCTCGACTATTTTAAGAGCGAAGCTTCACCCGAAATCCAAAAAAAAGTTTTTACGCGCATGCTGCGTATAGCGCTTGAAGATAAACTGCCCGTGATCGTCCATTCCAGAAACGCTTTTAAGGACACGTTCGATATTCTTAAAGCCGAGGGCGGCGAAAACTTAAAAGGAGTCATGCACTGCTTTTCTTATGATATGCCCGAGCTTGAGGAGCTTGTGAAGAGCGGGTTTTTAGCCTCATTTACCTGCAACGTCACTTTTAAAAATGCGGCCGCGCTTCTGGAGGTGGCCAAGCATGCGCCTCTGGATAAAATAATGCTGGAAACCGATTCGCCGTACCTGGCGCCGCAGATCTATCGGGGAAAGCGAAACGAGCCTTCCTGCTTGGTGCATCTGGCTCAGGTTTTGTCAGAGGCACGAAACATCTCCAGGGAAACGCTTGAGGCAACGACCACAAAAACCGCGATCAGCTTCTTTAACCTGCCTGTTCCTTAAATGAAATCCTTAAGAACCCTTATGCGCAATAACCGCGCGATGTTTTGGATGTCGGTGTTTGTGCTTGTTTTTTACCCGCTGCTTGCCGCCTTAAACCATAGGTCAGAACAAAGCCCGAAGGGAGCGGAGCTGAAAAAAGAGGAAATGTTCTCGCGGCAGGAGCTCAGAGAAAAAGAAGAGGCTTTTAAGAGAAACATCAAGGAGCATCCGGAGCTCATCGGCTCGGTGACGCTGGCGTTCCTGCTTATTTTGTTTACGGGCCTGGGCCTAGACCTCTATTTTCTGGGAAGGAAATTACGGGGGCTGCCCGTGTGGGAAGGCCCCGGCCCGCCGGCAACCGTTGGCTGGGGAGTCAAAGAGGTGTGTCAGCTTTTTATTTTTTTATTTTTTTTGGAGGCATTGATTATATTCTTGGAAATGATCACGGCCACATTCGTGGACATGAAGCACTGGAACCGGGACGTGCTCCTGATGGCCAACAGCCTCATTCGGAACGCCGGCGCCGCGCTTTTGGTCATCGTGTGGGTGAAACGGCGGTTTGGGTCGCCCTTAGAGGCGGTCGGGCTGACCGCGAAAAATTTTTGGGGGAACGTTAAAACAGGGGTCATAGGGTATCTGGCCGTTATTCCGCTGTTTTTCGGGGTTCTGTTGGCCATGTCGTTTGTCACGCAGCTCGTTTCCTATGAATCGGAACCACAAACCGTGGTCCAGATTTACTTAAAAAGCTCGTCCGACAAGCACCTTTTGTTTTTCACGTTGTTTGTGGCGCTGATCGGTCCGGTGATTGAAGAGATTTTTTTCCGGGGGTTCACTTACACGGCGTTCCGGAAACGCTGGGGCCCCCGGTGGGCAGCCTTGGGCTCGGCGGCGGTATTTGCGCTGCTCCACCTGAATCTCATCGCGTTTATCCCAATTTTTATCCTGGGCGTGTTTCTGGCCACTCTTTATGAAAAGACGGGGTCGCTCGTCCCGTCGATGACGGTTCACATGACGCATAATTTCCTGATGGTGAACGCGGCGCTCATTTTTAAAGGGATCGCTTCGTGAGCCCCGTCCTTTCTAAGAATAAAAGTTCTGGTTTGAGAAAGGGCGGGGTGAGCGCGGGACGTCTAAGGACGCTTCGGCAGGCAGGTGAGTTCGGGTTCATCGAAAGGGTCCGGAAAATGCTGCCGAAAGGCGCCGGGGTGGAGCTTGGGATCGGCGACGACGCCGCGGTGCTTAAAATAGGAAATAAAACAGTGCTCTTTACGACGGACATGATCATCGAGGACAAACACTTCCGCTTAGGCCAAGCGTCCGGGTTTGAGATTGGCTGGAAGGCGCTGGGCGTGAACTTAAGCGATATCGCGGCGATGGGCGGGGTGCCGACGCATGCGGTGGTGGCTTTGGGCGCGCCGGGAGATTTGCCGCTTCGCTTTGCGCATGATATCTACCGTGGGATCCGCGCGGCTGCGCGCCGCTTTCGGGTAAATATAATCGGTGGCGACACAAACGCTTCGAAGAAACTCATCCTTTCGATTGCGCTCCTCGGAGAGGCGAATCAGGGGAAAGTGACCCGTCGTTCGGGAGCAAAATTAGGCGATATCATTTTTGTGAGCGGAACGTTAGGGGGTTCCTATGCTTCTAAAAAGCATCTGCGGTTTACCCCGAGAATCAAGGAGTCACAATTCCTGCTCCGTCATTTTGACGTTCATGCGATGATGGATATTTCTGATGGCTTAGCTTCGGATATTTTTCGTTTGACGGAAGCCAGCCGCGTGGGGGCTTGTCTTTCTACGGCGGCGATTCCATGCACCCCAGGGGTGCATTTCGGGCAAGCGCTGACGGAGGGGGAGGATTTTGAACTGCTTTTTACGCTTTCCCCGAAAGAGGCGTCCAAGCTGGCGCTAGTTTCCGGTAAAAAACGGGGGCTTGCGTCGTTTTGTCCGGTCGGAAAAATCATGCCGAAGTCTTATGGGGTACGGTTAGTCGACGCTAACGGCAAAGGCGGACCCTTGGAAGACAAAGGGTTTGACCATTTTAAATGAGCATGCGGCCAAAACAATATGTTGAGTGGCTGAGCCATTCGCCGAAGACCACAAAACAGATCGGAAGAAAGATAGGCTTACTTTTAAGAAACGGCGATGTCGTGGCGCTTTTCGGGGGGCTGGGGACCGGCAAGACCACGCTGGTTAAAGGGATTGCAAAAGGGATTGGTCTTAAGAAAGAGTCTCAGGTGGTAAGCCCGACGTTTGTGTTGATTCATGAGTACAAAGGGCGGCATAAAATTTTTCACATGGACTGGTACCGGCTCGAATCGCTCAAGGGTTTCGACAGGGCGCTCGCCGAAGAGTGTTTTAACTCGCAAGCGATTACGTTGATTGAATGGGCGGACCGCGGCAAAAAGACTCTGCCGAAAGAATACTTGAGGATCGATCTTGAGCATGGCGGGCCCCGCGTGCGCAGGATCCGTTTAAGCGCGAAGGGCCGCACCAAAAATTTCCTATGCCTGTTTCATCCGAAGCTCATCAGGTATACAATCCCAAAGAGCGAAGGAGGGCAGAGTCGTGAGGAATGAACGGTTTTCATGAAAATGCTTGCTTATGACACCTCCAGCGACGTACTGAGCGTGGCTCTATTTGAAGGCCCGCGGAGGCTCGCTGGATTTAATTCTCCGCTTTTTACGAGGCACTCGAGCGCGCTGGTTCCGGCGATCGACAGGCTTTTGAGAAAAGCGCGCGTCAAACCAAAAGAGCTGAATTGCATTGCCGTCGGCCTGGGGCCGGGTTCATTCACGGGTCTTCGCGTCGGGGTCACGACGGCGAAGGTCCTTTCGTACGTGACGGGCGCTAAGCTTGTCGGGGTGTCGAGCCTCGAGATCATCGCCGCCCAGGCAAAAACCACTCGGGGAAACATTGTTGTCCTAGTGGACGCGAGAAAAGGTAAGGTCTACGCGGGCTGCTACAGAAAAAATACGCAAGGGACGTTGCAGGTAATTCGAGCGCCGGCGTTGACGGACGCGGCAAGTTTCATGAGAAAAATCGGGAAACCCGCCGTTGTTTTGAAGGATAACGTTTTTCCCAAAGCGTCGGACCTCGGCCCCCTCGCGCGGCAGCGGATCAAGCAGCGCAGATTCATAGACCCGTTTAAATGCAGGCCCTTGTATCTTTATCCGAAAGATTGTAGTGTGATAAGAAAAAGGGAGGCGTGAATGCGGTCGATCCATACCGCGTGGGCTGAGATAGATCTCAAGGCGCTGCGGAACAACCTGGCACAGGTCCGGCGCCGGATCCCGGGCCGTAACACCCAAATCCTCGCGGTGGTCAAGGCGGACGCGTACGGGCATGGCATGAAGCGCGTCGCGAAAGTCCTGGCGAAAAGCGGCGTGCAGTTTTTCGGCGTGGCCAATATCGACGAGGCCACGGAGCTTCGGAGCGTTTGCCCAACCCAAAGAATTCTCGTGCTCGGAAGTTTTCACGCAAGTCAGCTTCCTTTTTTTATTCACTACAGGATCACCCCGACGGTTTCTTCGGTCGAGGACGTTCAGGTGTTGAGTCGATTCTTAAAATCCGACCTAACTCATGATTCCCGCTTGCGCGGGAATGACAACTCGAGACCGTTTCCGGTGCATGTGAAGATTGACACCGGCATGGGGAGGCTCGGCGTGTGGCATGAGGACTTGGAGCAATTTTTCAGTGTTTTGAAAACAAGCCCGAACCTGTACGTAGAAGGCGTTTACACGCATTTTTCGAGTGCGGACAAAGCGGACAAAAAATTCACCAGGCAACAGATCGAGCGCTTCAGGAAAGCGGTCCAAAAAATAGAAGCACTTGGCATTAGGCCCAAGTATTTTCATGCGGCCAACAGCCTGGGGCTTTTGCGGTTTGCGAAGGCGCACCTGAACCTGGTGAGGCCCGGTATCATTCTGTATGGCATTCAACCCGACAAAAACATCGCAAATGTTCCGGGGCTTAAGCCCGTTTTGTCCCTCAAGGCGCGCGTCTCTTTTCTTAAGAGCGTCAAAAAAGGCGCGAGCATCAGTTATGGCGCTTCTTACATCACGCCTCAAGCCACCCAGATTGCGACGCTCCCGATCGGTTACAGCCACGGTTACCGTGTGGGATTTTCCAACAAGGCATTTGTCGCGATTCGCGGCCGGAAATACCCGGTCGTAGGGCGGGTGACCATGGACCAGACGCTGGTGGATCTGGGGCCCAGGGCGCGCGTATGTCGTTGGGAGACCGTGACTTTAATCGGACGGGATAAAAATATAAATATAAGCGCCGAAGATCTGGCATCGCTGATCGGAAGCATCCCTTATGAAATCGTATGCTCAATCCATAGCCGTATCCCCAGGATTTACAAGGGCATACGCTAGCCCCGCCCTTCAAAGCGCTGTATTGAGAAGTTTCATACTAAAAAAATAATTATTTGAAGGGCGGGGTTCATGTTATAATACAAAATTTACTAAATTCACCTGATATTAACCCAGTTTTATGGCTAAGATGAGCGGCGCACAAATCGTTGTGGAAGCCTTCACGAAAGAAGGGGTGGAGTACGTCTTCGGACTGCCCGGGGGTGCCTGCCTGCCTCTTTTTGACGCGCTTTATGATGCCAAATTCAAGGTGATTTTAGTTCGCCACGAGCAGGGTGCCGTCCATATGGCAGAAGGCTACGCGCGCGCGACAGGGCGCCCCGGCGTGGTGGTCGTAACCTCAGGCCCCGGCGCCACGAACACGGTGACGGGTCTTGCCGACGCCTACATGGATTCCATTCCGCTCGTCGTGGTCACGGGCCAGGTGAAGACGTTCCTGATTGGAAACGACGCGTTTCAGGAAGCGGACGTGACGGGGATCACGCGGCCGGTCACGAAGCATAACTATCTGGTAAAAAACATCGCGGACCTTCCGAGAGTGCTGAAAGAGGCGTTTTATATCGCGACCCACGGCCGCCCGGGGCCCGTGCTCATTGATTTTCCGTCGGATGTAAGCCTGATGGAGCTTGATTTTGAATATCCCTCCACCGTGAATATCCGGGGTTTCAAGCCGGTGCTTCAAGGGCATCCGGGACAGATCAAGAAGGCCGCCGAGCTGATTATGAACTCGAAGCGGCCGGTGATTTATGCGGGCGGCGGGGTGATTATCGCCGATGCTTCCAGGGAATTGATCGATTTGGTGCAGAAAACGAACGTGCCTTGCACGAATACACTGATGGGCCTGGGCGGCGTGCCGGGAACGCACCCGCTTTTCCTGGGAATGCTCGGCATGCACGGCACGGTTTACGCGAATAAGGCCGTGAATGATTGCGATCTCTTGATCGCGGTGGGCGCCCGCTTCGACGACCGCGTGACCGGAGACCTGACAAAGTTTGCTCCGAAGGCCAGGATCATTCATATCGACGTGGACCCGTCCGCGATTGCCAAGAACGTGAAGGTGGATGTGCCGATCGTCGGCGACGTGAAGCAGGTTTTGCGGGAGCTCAATAAGCTCATGGGGCCCGTGGACACAAAAGAGTGGCTTGCGCAGATCGCGGCATGGAGGAAGGAAAGCCCGCTTCGTTACCACAGCGACGGGGACGATATCCGGCCTCAGTATGCGATCCAGCGGCTTTCTGATATTCTGGGAAGTGACGCGATTGTTTCAACCGATGTGGGCCAGCACCAGATGTGGGCCGCGCAGTATTATATTTTAAACGGGCCCAACCAGTTTTTGACAAGCGGCGGTCTCGGCACGATGGGCTACGGTTTTCCGGCGGCCCTAGGGGCGCAGTTTGCGTTTCCGAACAAGACGGTGCTGTGCATCACGGGAGACGGTTCGTTTCAAATGAATATTCAGGAGATGGCGACCGCTGTTTACAACAAACTGCCGGTGAAGATCGCCGTCATCAACAACAATTATCTGGGTATGGTGCGGCAATGGCAGGAGATCTTTTACAAGCGCCGTTATTCCAGTTCCCAGATGAGCGGCAACCCCGATTTTGTGAAGCTTGCGGAAGCGTTCGGCGCGAAAGGCATCCGAGCGGCAAAAAAACAGGACGTGGACGAGGCGATTCGTTTTGCGCAGTCCGTAAAGAACGTGCCTTGCGTGATTGATTTTGTTGTGAAGGAGGAAGAGAACGTATTTCCGATGATTCCTTCCGGTAAGTCGCTGGAACAATTGATGGACATGGCATAGATTCAATGAAAAGTTAAAAATGAAAAATGAAAAATTGAGGAATTTATAAATGGCGGTGCATGACTCGACCCCTATTGAGGAGCACATTTTGTCGGTTCTTGTGGAGAACCAGGCGGGCGTCTTGTCGCACGTGGTCGGGCTTTTCTCGGCGCGCGGATTTAACATCGATTCGCTCGCAGTCGGCGAAACCGAAGACCCGACGATGTCGCGCATCACGCTGGTGACACACTGCGACTTGAAGACATTTGAGCAGATCAAAAAGCAGCTCAACAAGCTGATCGACACGATCAAGGTGCAGGATTTGACAGAAGAGGGTTATATAGACCGTGAGCTTATGATGGTGAGGCTTGAAAATTCCGACAAAACCAAACAGGCGCTGGAGGGTCCTCTGAAGCCGTATCAGGTAAAAATTGTCGAGCAGAACGAGAAGCTTGTGATTTTGGAGAGCACGGAGTCGAGGGAAAATACGAAAAAAATATTCGAAATTTATAAAAAACTGGGGGTCAAGGAAGTGGCGCAGACCGGCGCGGTCGCGCTCTCAAAAAAGACGCCAAAGGAATAAGAAAGGGAGAAAAATGGCAAAGATCTATTATGACAATGACGCGGACTTATCATTAATTCAAACTAAAACCGTCGGTGTGGTCGGTTATGGCATCCAGGGCCGCGGACAGGCCCTCAATTTAAGAGACAGCGGCGTGAAAGTGATCGTTTCCCAGAGGCCGGGAGGCCCTAATTACGACGAGGCCCGGAAAGATGGTTTCGTGCCGGTCGAGGCCGCGGAAGCTGCCAAGAAATCCGATGTGATTATTATTCTAGCGCAGGACCCGCTTCAGGCCGAGATTTACAAAAAGTCAGTCGAGCCGTATTTGACGAGGGGCAAAGCGCTTGCGTTTTCGCATGGGTTTAATATTCATTTTAAGCAGATTGTCCCTCCGAAATTTGTGGACGTGTTTATGGTCGCGCCGAAAGGGCCGGGCAGTCTCGTGCGCCGTCTTTATGAGGAAGGCAAAGGCGTTCCGTGCCTCGCAGCCGTGTATCAGGACGCCTCTAAAAAATGCAAACAGCTTGCGCTGTCTTACGCGAAGGGGTTGGGGGGAACGCGCGCCGGCGTCATTGAGACGACGTTCAAGGAAGAGACGGAAACCGATCTTTTCGGCGAGCAAGCGGTCTTGTGCGGAGGCACGAGCGCCCTAATCAAGGCGGGTTTTGACACGCTTGTGAAAGCGGGTTATCAGCCCGAGATCGCGTATTTTGAATGCCTGCACGAGCTTAAATTGATCACGGACCTGATCTATGCGGGCGGCATTCAAGGCATGCGTAAGCGCGTGTCGGATACGGCCGAGTACGGGGACCTGACGCGGGGTCCGCGCATCATCAGCAAGCAAACCCAGGCAGAAATGAAAAAGATATTGAAGGAAATTCAGTCGGGAAAATTTGCGAAGGAATTTTTAAGCGATTATCATAAGGGCAAGAAAAATTTTGAAAAGTGGCGCCATGAGGACGACAATCATCCGGTTGAAAAAATAGGCGTAAAACTTCGCGGTTTAATGAAATGGCTTTAAAATTTCAAAATTCAAAATGTAAAATGTAAAATTCTGGAGTCGCTGACGCGACCTTGGAGCATTATGGAAGATAACAATCGGATCTACATATTCGACACGACGCTTCGTGATGGCGAGCAATCGCCGGGCGCAAGCCTCGATGAAAAAGGAAAGCTTGAGATCGCCAAGCAGCTGGCGGAGCTTCGCGTGGACGTCATCGAGGCCGGGTTTCCGGTCACCTCGCCCGGCGATGCGGCGGCCGTCAAAACCATCGCGAAGGAAATAAAAGGCCCGACGATCTGCGCGTTGGCGCGCGCGGTGCAGAAGGACATCGACATTGCGCTTGAGTCCTTGAAGCCCGCCAAGCAAAGCCGTTTGCACGTATTTATCGCGACCTCCGAGATCCATCGCAAGTATAAGCTGAATAAGGCGAAAGATGAAATCGTGCGTATCGCCGCATGGGCGGTAAAGCACGCGAAAAATCATATCGGCGAGGTCGAGTTCTCCCCGGAGGACGCCTCGAGGACTGAACCGCCGTTTTTATACCAGGTGCTGGAGGCTGTTATTGACGCCGGCGCCACGGTCTTGAATATTCCCGACACCGTCGGTTATACGACACCGTTTGAGTTCGGGAACTTGATCAGGGACATCTTCGACCATGTGCCCAATATCCATAAGGCGATTATCAGCGTGCATTGTCACAATGATCTGGGTTTGGCGGTGGCCAATTCGCTGGCGGCCGTAAAATTTGGGGCGCGGCAGGTGGAGTGCACCGTAAACGGTATCGGTGAGCGCGCGGGCAACGCCGCGATGGAAGAGATTGTGATGGCGCTCGATACCCGCAAGGATATTTTTGGAGGAAAGTACACGAACATCAAAAAAGACCAGATTTGCAAGACGAGCCGTCTGGTGAGCTCACTCACCGGCATGACCGTCCAGGCGAATAAAGCCGTGGTCGGCCGCAACGCGTTTACGCATGAGTCCGGCATTCATCAGGACGGGCTTTTGAAATTGAGAAAGACCTACGAAATCATGCGGCCCGAAGAGGTGGGGTTCGGCGAGACACAGCTTGTGCTCGGCAAGCACTCGGGGCGTCACGCGCTGGAAAACCGCCTTGCTAAATTAGGCTATAAATTAAGCGAAAAAGAGCTGAACACGGTATTTGACAATTTCAAACAGCTGGCCGACAGGAAAAAGGAAGTATTTGACGATGATCTCGCCGCGCTCGTCGACACCCAGATCGTTTCCGCCCCCAAGACCTATGAACTGGTCTATTTAAGCGTGTTGACCGAATCAGGCAAGAGCCCGAAGGTGACGCTCAAGGTGAAGCACAAGGGCCGCATCCTGTCATCGACCGGTACGGGCAGCGGCCCTGTGGATGCCGCCTATAAAACCATCGACAAGCTCTTAAAGTCGAGGAGGAAGCTCCTGGATTACAAGATCCAGTCGGTGACCGTCGGAAAAGACGCGCAAGGCGAGGTGACCGTAAAGGTCGAAGCGCCGGGCGGCGGCGTGGTGATCGGGCAGGGTCTGAGCACTGACATTATTGAAGCCAGCGTCAACGCCTACTTAGCTGCGCTTAACAAGATTTCGCAAAAAGCTGCCGCCGAAAAAAAAGACCGCGCTTCATCGCACGGCGTCTGACCTCCATGCCTGACTCCAAGGTGACGATCAATGCTCAAACGCAGGTTTACGGGATTTTCGGAAGTCCCGTGCGTCACTCGCTTTCACCGCTCATTCACAACTCGCTTTTCAGTGAATTGAAGATAAACGCGGTGTATGAGGCGTTTGAAGTGGAAAAAGAAAAGCTGGGTCTGGCGTTCGAGGCGGTCCGCGCTTTGGGAATCCGAGGCGTGAATGTCACGATTCCCCATAAGGAAGCGGCGATGAATTTTGTGGACGAAGTGCCCGAGGACGTCGACCGCTGTGTCGGCGCGCTCAACACGGTCGTGAACAGGAACGGAAAACTGTTCGGCTACAACACGGATGGCAAGGGATTTTTGACGGCGCTTCGCGAGGAACTTAGTTTCAACCCTGAAGGGAAAACGGTTTTGGTGCTCGGCGCCGGCGGCGCGGCCAGGGGCGTGGCGTTTTCAGCGGCGCACGCGCACGCGGAAAGGATTTTTATTTATAACCGGACGCATGATCGGGCCGTGGGTTTGGGCGGCTATCTTGAGGAATATTTTCCGGAAATCGAGATCGAGGTTCTTGAAAATTTGGAGGCGCTTAAAAAAGAAAAAATAGATTTGGTGGTGAACGCCACGTCCTGCGGCATGCATGCGTCGGACCCTTCGCCGATAGATCTTCATCTTTTGTCTGCAAAGGCGAACGTGTACGACCTTATTTACGCGCCGGCTGAAACGCCCTTCTTAAAGCTTGCCAAAAAATGCGGGTTGCCCTGCGCGAACGGGCTGGGGATGCTGGCCGCGCAGGCGGCGGTTTCGTTTGAGCTGTGGACCGGCAAAAGAGAAGGCGTGCGGGAGCGCATGCTGGAGGTGCTCAAAGCATGCCGGTTTTAGCCGCTTTTGTCTTCGGGGCGATGGCAGGCAGTTTCCTGAACGTCTGCATATTTCGTCTACCGAAAGAAGAATCGATTATTTTCCCGGGATCGCATTGCCGCTCCTGCGGCCGTGCGATTGCGTGGTTTGACAACATTCCGCTTGTCAGTTTCTTCGCGCTTAAAGGAAAATGCCGGCATTGCAGCGCAAAGATTTCCCGGCAGTATGTGGCAGTTGAGTTTTTGACGGCCTGCGTTTTTGTTGTTTTTTATCAGTCATTCGGCCCGTCCGTAAAAGGCGGGGTCTATCTTATGCTGACGCTTGCGATACTCGTTGAAAGCGCCATCGATTTCAGGCACCGGATTATTCCGGACAGCATCACGCTTCCGGGAATACTGATCGGGTTGGTTCTGTCGGCGATTTTTCCCGAGCTTCAGGGGGAGACGGTTTTTTGGAAGGGTTTGGGGCATTCATTTTTTGGAATGCTTTTGGGCGGCGGGTTTCTTTACGGGATGGGGACGCTCGCCGAATTTATTTTAAAAAAAGAAGCGATGGGCGGCGGGGACGTGAAGCTCTTGGCGATGATCGGCGCTTGTTTGGGCGTAAAAGCCGTGTTGTGGACAATTTTCGTATCCTCGCTTCTCGGCAGTATCTTCGGTATTCTTCAGCGTATCCGGGGCGGCGAGGAAAAGATTCCGTTTGGCCCTTATTTGGGTTTCGCGGCGGTGCTGTATTTATTTATCGGCGAATCGGTGATTACGTGGTACATGAATTCATTAACGTCATTCTAAGGCAACTTCAGTTGCCGAAGAATCTCAAAGATGAGATCCTTCGCTGCGCTCAGGATGACGAGATAGGAGAGTAGAATGTTACGATTTCTGACAAGCGGAGAGTCGCACGGGAAGTGTCTCGTGGCAATTTTGGAAGGCATGGTGGCCGGCTTGACAGTGCATGAAAAGGACATCGATTTTGAGTTGGCCAGACGCCAGGAAGGTTATGGGCGCGGCGGGCGCATGACGATCGAAAAAGACCGGGTCGAGATCCTGTCAGGAGTGCGGTCGCAGAAGAGCCTCGGCGGCCCGATCGCGCTCATGATTCCGAACAGGGATTTTAAAATCAATGAGCTTCCGGTCGTCAAGCGCCCGAGGCCGGGACACGCGGACCTGGCGGGTGTTTTGAAATACGGCCGCGGAGACGTACGCGATATTCTGGAACGCGCCAGCGCGCGCGAAACCGCTGCGCGCGTGGCCGCCGGCGCCGTGTGCAGGATTTTCCTGAAAGAATTCGGGGTTGATATCGTAAGCCATGTGGTTTCGATCGGCGGCGTGACCGCCGATACGCGCGGCATGAGTTTTGAAGCAGTCAAAAAAGAGTCGATGGCGTCTCCGATGCACTGCGCGGATAGAGCGGCCGCGAAGCGCATGATGGCGCGCGTTGACCACGCACGGACCTCCAAAGACACGATCGGCGGGGTCTTTGAAGTCATCGTGAAGGGCGTTCCGGTGGGGCTCGGGAGCTTTGTTCATTACGACAGGCGTTTGTCGGCCAAGCTTTGCGCGGGCATCCTGTCCATCCAGGCCGTGAAAGGGGTTGAGATCGGCATGGGCTTTAAAGTGTCCGAGGTACCGGGGAAACAGGTGCACGATGAGATTTTTTATGACCGGAAGAAGGGTTTCTACCGCAAGACCAATAATGCCGGAGGGTTCGAGGGCGGTGTCACCAACGGCGAGAACCTCATACTCCGCGCGGCCACCAAACCCTATGCCACGCTCATGAGTCCGCTTCAATCCGTGAACATCGACAGCAAAAAAAAGGGCGTCGCGACGGTGGAGCGTTCCGACGTGACGGCGGTCCCGGCCTGCGGCGTCGTGGGCGAGGCGATGGTGGCGTTTGAACTGGCAAACGGCTTCCTCGAGAAATTCGGCGGCGACAGCCTGAAAGAAACTAGGCGCAATTACGACGGCTACCGGAAGCAGGTCTCGAAGTTTTAGCATGATATCCGGCCGCAACATCGTGCTTGTAGGTTTCATGGGAACAGGCAAGACGAGCGTCGGGAAAGCGCTTGCGAAAAAGCTGGGGCGCAGCCTCGTGGACATCGACCGCAGGATCGAAGACAGGGAAAAAAGAAAGATAAAGGAAATTTTTGAAAAAGAAGGAGAGCCCTATTTCCGGAAGCTGGAAAAAGAAGTGATTCGCGAAGTTTCCGGGGAAAAGAGAATCGTGATTACAACCGGCGGCGGTGCGGTTCTCGATTCTGAAAATATCTCGGCGCTTAAAAAAAATGGCATCCTGGTATGTCTGGTGGCGGCGCCCGAGACGATTTACAGGCGGGTCAAGAATTCCGAGAACCGCCCGCTGCTTGAAGCCGGCGATAAGCTCACCGAAATTAAAAGGCTTTTGAGCGCGCGGGAACCTTGTTACCGGGCGGCGGATTACCAGCTCCGGACCGATGCTCAGAGGCCGGAACAAACGGCGGCGGATATCCTGAAGCTTCTGGAGGACAGGCCGGAGTGAAACTGACTGAGGAATTGAGGCAGACCGTGGCGCTGAGTCTCGTCGGGAACATGGGCCCGGCCGCGTTTAAAGCTTTGATCGAAAAATATAAGAGACCCAGCGCCCTCTTCAAGGCTTCGGAAAAGGAGCTTCTGAAAATGAACGGGTTGAAGCGGGTCAACCTCAGGGAAATAAAGGATCCGAAGCTGTTTGAAAAGGCCGACCGGGAAATCGAAAAGGCGCTCAAGGAGAAAACGCGAATCGTGACTTTTTTCGATGAGGAGTATCCCGAGGAGCTTAAAGCCATTTACGATCCTCCGGTTCTTTTGTACGTAAGGGGCCGGCTGCCGGATCCTGCGCTTCCCAAAGTGGCCGTGGTGGGTTCAAGGGTCTGCTCGCTTTATGGGAGGAAAATGGCGCATGAGATTTCAAGCGGATTGGCCCGGGAGGGCGTGGCAGTGATCAGCGGCCTGGCGCTGGGGATTGACAGCGCCGCGCATGAGGGCGCCTTGGCGGCGGACGGGATCACGGTCGCGGTGCTGGGCGGCGGAATTTCAAAACTTTATCCGGCTGAGAATAAAAAATTGGCTCAGGAGATCATCGAAAAAGGCGCCGTGATTTCGGAATACCCGATGCAGATGCTGCCGCTTAAGCAGCATTTTCCGGTGAGAAACCGGATCATCAGCGGCCTGTCCCGGGGCGTTCTGGTGGTGGAGGCCAAGGAAAAAAGCGGCGCACTCATCACGGCGAATCTTGCGCTTGAGGAGGGCCGCGAAGTGTTTGCGGTGCCCGGAAACGCGGATTCCGCACGCTCTGAAGGCACCAATTCACTTTTAAAGCAGGGTGCGAAGCTCGTAACCACCGCTGGGGATATTTTGGAAGAACTCAAAATGCCGCGGGTTTCTTCCCCTATCAACAAAACCGGCAAGCCCGGAGAGAAAATTCCGCTCAACCCCGACGAAGAGAAGCTCTTGTCACTGATGGATGGCGAGGCCCTGCATGTGGATGAGTTGATTGAGGGGAGCGGTTTGGGACCCTCGAAGGTGATCGCCTCTCTGTCGATGCTCGAAATCAAAGGTCTCGTGAAACAACTCCCGGGGAAGCGTTTTATAAAACCATGATTACGATTCAGTTGAACGGAGCAAAAAAAACGCTCAAGGGTCCGCTGACGCTCGCCGGGCTTCTTCTGGAGCTGGACGTTCCGAAGGAAAAAGTGGTTATCGAGCACAACATGGAAATTATTCCAAAAGAGCGCCTGGCCCAGGTGCGGTTGAAAGAAGCAGATGAGGTGGAGATTGTTCATTTTGTCGGCGGCGGCGCCAAATCAGGGGGTGGGGCGCTTGTGATCGTGGAATCTCCCGCGAAGTGCAAGACGATCAACAAGTATTTGGGTGATCGTTACGAAGTGGCCGCTTCCATGGGGCATGTGGTGGACCTTCCGAAGAGCAAGATGGGCATTGACCTTGAGCATAATTTTGAGCCGCAGTACATCGTCGCAAAAGACCGAAAGAAGATTCTCGCCGAGCTTAAGAAAAAAGCCAAGGGCAAGAACGAGATATACCTCGCCTGCGACCCTGACCGTGAAGGCGAGGCCATCAGCTGGCATTTGAAGAACCAGCTTGGGGCCGGCAAGAAAGTCGCGCGCGTCGTGTTTAATGAAATCACAAAAGAGGCGGTGTTGGAGGCGTTCAATCATCCCTCGGATATTGACATGAATCTCGTGGGGGCCCAGCAGGCGCGCCGCGTACTGGACCGTATCGTGGGCTATTCTTTGAGTCCTCTTCTCTGGCAGAAAGTCGGCCGCGGCCTCTCGGCGGGGCGCGTGCAATCCGTGGCGCTGCGTCTGGTGGTGGACCAGGAACGAAAGATCAGAGCGTTTGTTCCCGAAGAATACTGGACGATTGAGGCCGAGCTTAAAAAACAGAAGGGCGCCCCCAAGCCGTTCATTGCCCGATTGGAGAAGATAGACGATAAGAAGATTGAGATGAAGGACGGACAAGCGGCGTCTTCCGCTGTCGAAAACATAAAACAGCTTCCTTTTGTTGTCCGCGAGGTCAAGAAACAAAAGAAAAGGAGGAACCCTTATCCGCCGTTTACGACCAGCAAGCTCCAGCAGGCCGCCTACAATCTTCTTAAGTTCCCGGCCTCGAAGACGATGCGGGTCGCCCAGACGCTGTACGAAGGCGTCGAAATAGGCGACGAGGGGAGTGTAGGCCTCATCACCTACATGCGGACCGACTCGGTCCGCCTGTCGGGAGTGGCCATCGAAGAAACACGCGGGCTTATCTTGAAGAAATACGGTAAAAGTTACCTGCCGGAGAAGCCGAACGTTTACAAGTCCAGAAAAGACGCCCAGGCCGCGCATGAGGCGATCCGCCCGACGTCCGTGTTCCGGCATCCGAAGGACATCGAGCAATACCTGTCGCCGGACCAGTTTAAGCTTTACTCGATTATCTGGCGCCAGACGGTTTCCAGCCAGATGACGCCCGCGATCGTCGCGCAGGATACGGCGGACATCGCGGCCGGTGAATATCTTTTCCGCGCCAGCGGCAGCCGGTTGGAGTTTCCCGGCTGCCTGGTCGTTCAGGGCAGGGAAGAGGAGCAGGACAATCCGCTGCCGAATCTCGAGGCCGGAGAAATGCTGACGCTTCTGGACCTGAAGCACGAGCAGCATTTTACGAAACCTTCGGCCAGATTCACGGATGCTTCCCTGGTGAAAGCGCTGGAAGAACTGGGTATCGGCCGCCCTTCCACATACGCGCCGACGATCCAGACGCTGACCGAACGTGACTACATAAGGCGTGAGGGAGGAAGCCTCGTGCCTACGGAGCTTGGAATGCTTGTCACGGACCTTTTGGTGAAGCATTTCTCAAAAATCCTGGATTTTGAATTCACGGCGAGAATGGAGGAACAGCTTGACGAGGTGGAAGAGGGCCGGAATGAATGGGTGAACGTTGTGAGGGAGTTTTATGGGGTGTTCAGCGGCCAGATGGAGCTGGCGAAAGTCCAGATGCAAACCGTAAAGAAAGAGGCTGAGCCCACCGACGAAATTTGCGAGACATGCGGCAAGCCGATGGTGATTAAATGGGGCCGCCGCGGGCGATTTATGAGTTGTTCGGGCTGGCCGGAGTGCAAGAACGCGAAATCGATTCCGACGGACGCCGTTTGCCCGCAGTGCGGCAAAGGGAAGCTCGTGGCACGCCGCGCGCGTTCGGGCCGCGGCCGGCCTTTTTACGGGTGTACGAAGTATCCTGAGTGCACGTTTATCGCCAATCGCCTGCCGAAGGCCGGCGAGCCGGCGGTAGACTTAAAAACTTTGGAAGAAAAGGATCCGGAAATTTATGGATAACTCAGTAATGGATGCCACGACCGTAAAGTTTTTGAATTATCTTAAGGCAGAGAAGAATTACTCCCCGCACACGCTCACGGGTTACACGCATGACTTGCACGAATTTCGCGGCTTTATCGGAAGCACGGCGCTTGAGGATGTCGACGTGCTTCTTTTAAGGAGATACCTGGCCGCTTTAAAAGACCGTGAACTTTCAAAGAAAACGGTTGCCCGTCGCGTGGCCGCGCTTCGCACGTATTTCAGGTTTCTCGTGCGCGAGGGCTACTTAAAGAAGAGCCCGCTGAGCTTCTTAAGAACGCCTAAGCTTGAGAAACGGCTTCCGATGGTGCTCGATGAGAATGAAATGAGCGCGCTTTTGAATTCGCCGGAAGACGACCTCTCGGGCCGTCGCGACAAGGCGATTCTTGAAACGCTTTATTCGACAGGCCTGCGGGTCTCGGAGCTTGTCCAGCTCAACGCCGACGGCATCGATTTTATCGGCGGTGTTTGCCGCGTGCTCGGAAAAGGCCGCAAGGAGCGGCTTTGCCCGATCGGGGACAAGGCCATTTTAAGCATCCGCCGCTACCTGGAGCTCAGAGAGAAGAAGGAAAAAAATCAAGAAAAAGCGCTTTTTCTGAATCATTCACCGAATCAACAAGGCTCACGTTTGACACCGCGCAGCATATGCCGGCTTCTGGAGAAGTACATCGGACTCACCTGCCGCAAGGAAGGAGTCTCGCCGCACACGCTTCGCCATTCATTTGCGACGCACCTTCTGAACCGCGGCGCGGATTTAAGGTCCGTGCAGGAGCTTTTAGGCCACGAGAACCTGTCGACCACGCAGATTTACACGCATGTTTCCACGCAGCGCTTGAAAGACGTTTATGACAAAGCACATCCCAGGGCTTAAAGGGGCCCGTGGCCGGACTTTGGAACGAAAGTTTAAATGTTTATTCGAATAATATACAACATTTGTTTTTTTGCCTTTTCGCTTTTTTATTTACCGGTTTTTTTGTTGAAAGGTAAACATAAACGGGGGTTGGCTTCCCGTTTTGGTGTGGTGCCGGAAGAAATCCGGAAACGGCTTGAAGGCAAACAGGTTTTTTGGGTGCACGGCGTATCCGTCGGAGAGGTGGTGCAGGCGTTTCGGCTGGTGGCGGCCCTTAAAAAGAGGTTTCCTGCGGCGAGGTTCGTTGTCACCACGACGACCGTTGCCGGTCGGGAGATGGCGTTGGGCCTTAAGTCCGGCGAAGACTCCGTGCTTTATTTTCCCGTGGATTTCGGATTCAGTGTCCGGCGCTTTTTAGCGGGTGTTCACCCTTCGGCGCTTGTCTTGATTGAAACCGAGATTTGGCCGAATCTTTTATCTGAGCTTTCCAAAAGAAAGATACCGGCATTTATTGTGAACGGGCGCATTTCGGACAAGGCCATTTTCAAATATAAAAAGGCAAGGTTTTTTATTGCGCCGTTTCTCAACGAGCTTAAGGCCATCTGTGCGCAGGATGATTTGATGAAACGGCGTTTTATCGAATTGGGCGCGAGTCCGGGGATCGTTTCGGTGACTGGAAACATGAAATTTGACTGGCAGCCGAACTTTTCGGGCGAGGGCCTCGTGAAGGCCGTCGAAGGACGATTGAGGGGCCCGGATGTCTTTCTTCTGGTTGCGGGAAGCACGCACAAAGGCGAGGAGGAGATTCTTTTGGAGGTGTACCGATCGCTTTGCGTCAAACATGCCAGCTTCCGGCTTCTCGTTGCGCCGAGACACCTCGACCGGATCGGCTCAATCCTGCGCCTGGCTTCCCAAAAAGGCCTTGAGCTTCAAAGGACCTCCAAGATACGAGGCCGTGCGGGCCATTCGCCCGAACCCGGTCCCGGCCCGGTTTTTTTGCTGGATTCGATGGGGGCGCTCGCTGATTTTTATCGCCTGGCCGATGCCGTGTTTGTGGGAGGAAGCCTCGTGCCTAACGGCGGGCACAACCTTGTCGAACCCGCTTTTTTTGAAAAACCCGTTTTGTTCGGCCCTTTTATGAATAATTTCAGCCAGATGGCCGAAGAGTTCAAAAAAAGTTCCGCCGGTGTCGAGGTCAAAAATGCAAAAGATCTGGAACAACGGATCTTGGAGCTTGTCGAGGACAGAAACAAGGCGCTTGTTTTTGGACGCAACGCAAAAGAGCTTGTATTGCGCCATCAGGGCGCTACCGAAAGAAACGTGAGAGTTTTTTTACAAACCCTGTCCAATTCAGAGGAGTCATGAAGTGAAAAAAATACTGGGAGATTTTCTGACGAAGATTTATAAGCAGGCGCTGTTGATAAGCCAGGCCGGTTACCGAGCGGTTCCTTCGCGCATTCAGAGAGTGGGCGCACGCGTGATCAGTATCGGAAACATCACCTGGGGCGGCACCGGCAAGACGCCTTTAGCGGTGATGCTGTCACGGGAGCTGGCCGCCGGCGGCAAGAAAGTGGCGATCCTCACGCGCGGTTACGGGGACGATGAGGTCAAAGAGCTTAAGAAAAAGCTGCCGCAGGTGCCGGTGGTGGTGGGCCGGGACCGTGTGAAGACCGCCAAGGAGGCCATTGAAAAATACGGCGCGCAAGTCCTGATTCTGGATGACGGATTCCAGCATATCCGGCTTCATCGTGATCTGGACGTCGTGAACATCAACTCGACGCTGCCTTTCGGCCCCGGCGGGCTGATTCCGGTAGGGACGTTGAGGGAGCCGATTGAGCATCTTTCGCGCGGCCATATCTTTGTGCTCACGAAAAGCGATATCGGCTCGAAGAACGTGCACTGGATCCGCCAACGGCTTCAGGCCATCAAGCCGAACGCCGTGATTTTCGAGGCGCGCCACCGTCCCACGCGGCTTTTTGACGCCCGGCACAACCAAACTCTTGAGCTTCAGGAGATCCGCGGGAAAAAAGTCGCCGTGATTTCAGGCATCGGCGACCCCTATTCTTTCGAGAAAACCGTGGAAAACCTCGGCGCGGAGATTGTGCTGGCCGCGCGCTTCGACGACCATCACCGTTACACCGAATCGGAACTCAAGCGCTTCGGGGGGCAGTGCGGCGAGCTGGGCGTGAAGGACATCGTGACCACCGAAAAGGATTTTTTCAGGCTTGAAGGCTTATTGAAAAATAAGAAGCTCGAAAAGCTCCAGGCACTTAACTTTTTCGTGCTGCAAATCGAATTTGAGATGAATGATGAAGAAGATTTTATTCGAAGATGCCTTAATTCTTAGCGCCGCGAAGCTCGCGCGCCGGATCGTTCATGCGTTGCCGCTTGAGTGCTCGCTTTGGGTGGGGTGCCGAATCGGCCGCCTGATCTATAGCGTCAACAAACGAAGGCGCATCGCGTATCAAAATTTAAGGGCGGCGTTTTCAGCCGAGAAATCACCCCGGGAGCTTGAAGCCATCTCGAAGAAATCTTTTGAGAATATGGTGATGGCGATCGTGGAGCTTCTGAAGTTTCCGGACATTAACCGATCTTACATTGATCGGCACGTTCGGATCCTTGGCACCGAAAAATTTACGAAATATCTGGAGCAGCATCAGGGAATTATATTTCTGACGGGTCATTTCGGAAATTGGGAACTTCTGAGCGTGGCCTCGACCTTGCTGGGATTCCCGATGGTGGCACTTGCGCGTGTTCAGAAACACCCGCGCTCCGACCAATTTTTAAATTCCTTAAGGACATCCCAGGGGAGCCGGGTCATCCATAAGGGAATGCCGATCCGTGAAATCTTAAGGTCGCTCAAGGAAGGTAAAATAGTCGGGATCTTAAGCGATCAGGATGCCGGCCGAAACGGCACGTTCGTGAAGTTTTTTAATCGTTGGTCTTCCACGCCGAGCGGCGCAGCCACTTTCGCGATACGGACAAATTCACCGATATTCCCCGCGTTCATATTTCGCGAAGGCCTGACCGGGCACCGAGTCGAGCTGGAGGGCCCGCTTCGAATGCCGGAAGCCGGTGTCAATCAGGAAGAAGGGGAAAAGTTTATCCTACAGCAGTTTGCGGATATCCTGGAGAAGAAGATACGAAAAAATCCGGGTCAGTGGTTGTGGGCGCATCGCCGCTGGAAATCTACGCCGAACCGCTCGGTGCTCATTTTAAGCGACGCAAAACCAGGGCACTCGAACCAGTCGCTGGCAGTGTTGGAGGCGATTAAAGAAGAGCGTGCGGCCAAAGGTTTAAGGCCTGACCATATAAGTTCGACGATTATCGAAATCCGATACCGGAATTCTGGGCGGGAAAATTTTTTTCTCATGTTTTCAATACTGTGTCGGGGACGACTGCCGTTTAAGTCCAAGCTATTAAAATGGGTGTTGTCGAAAGAAAGTTATCAAAAAATAATTCAAACCTACGCGGATATCGTGATTTCCTGCGGCTCGTCGCTTGCGGCGCTCAACCTTTTGGTCAAACATGAGAACAACGCAAAATCCGTTGTGATCATGAAGCCGCCGTTTTCTTCCCGGCGATTTGATCTTGTGATTGCGCCAAAGCACGACCGATTGAAGCCCGCGAAGAACGTCTTTAGGGTGCGAACGAGCCCGTCACTTGTGACTGAGGAGTATTTGAGGATATCCGGCGCGTTATTCTCCAAATATCTTGAAGGGTCGAACGGTTCCAAACGCATCGGGCTTTTGGTTGGCGGCGATACGGAGCACCTCCGATTTTCTAAAGACTATTTCGAAAAACTTATACAAGAGCTTAATCTCTACAGCGCGGAGTCCGGTTCCGTGGTGCTCGCGACGTCCTCCCGGCGCACGCCGGCCTGGGCCGACGAGTGCTTGAAACGGACTTTTGCCGATAAGGCACGCTGTCCGCTTTTGGTGATTGCCAATGAATTCAATCCTCCGGATACGGTGGGCGGCATCCTGGCTTTGTCCGATAGGGTGGTGGTTTCCGGCGAATCTATGTCGATGGTTTCGGAAGCCATTTCCTCGGGCAAACCGGTTTTAGTTTTCATGCCTTCCGACGGCGCCCCCCTAAAACCCAAGCACCGGGATTTTCTAAAAGGACTTCTGGCGGAAAACCTGATCGTAGAGGCAAAACCGGAAAATATCCGGGAGATGCTCGCGGCGTCTTTTACAAAAAACAGTCACTCACCTTCTCTGGTTTCAAAGGATCGGAAGATGTTAGGTGAAGCATTGAGGAGGGTGGCGGGGTGAACGTTCTTCAGATTCTTCCGGAGCTTAATTCCGGCGGCGTGGAGCGCGGCACCGTGGACCTTGCGAAATTCCTGAGGGAAAAGGGACACAAATCGGTCGTCGTGTCCGCCGGGGGTCCGTTGGTGGGAGATCTGACCTCGGCCGGGGTCTTGCACTACGCGCTTCCCGTACATAAAAAAACACCGTTTGCAATCCTTCGGTCCGTGAACACGCTGGCCAAGATAGTGAAGCGCGAACATATCGACGTGCTTCATGCGCGAAGCCGTGTACCGGCGCTCGTGGCGTATCTGGTGAGCCGGAAAACCCAAGTACCGTTCATCACCACCTGCCACGGTTTTTACAGTAAGCATTTCTTGAGCGCGCTGATGGGTTGGGGCAAGCTCACGATTGTAGCCAGCCATGTGATCGGCCGGCGGATGCGGGATGATTTCGGCGTGCCCCATAACAAAATCCGTCTGATTCACCGTGGCGTGAATCTGAACGAATTTAAGCGCAAGGAGGCCGGGGACCCCGTCGGCAAGAAAGAATCGGTGATCGGAATCGTGGGAAGACTTACGCCTATCAAGGGACACCCGCTTTTTTTGAAGGCCATGGCGCGCGTGACACGCGTGCTGCCCCCGCTCAAGATCCAGATTATCGGTGATGCGCCGAAACCCCAATATAAGGAAGAACTGAAAGCGCTGGTGCGAAGGCTCGGTCTTTCCCACGCGGTCGAATTCCTGGGTACGCGTTATGATATTCCGGAGCTATTGTCGAAAATGTCGGTTTTGGTGGTGCCGTCGACGGGGGAAGAGGCATTCGGCCGTGTCGTGATTGAGGCGGGCGCCTGCGGCGTGCCGGTAGTGGCAACACGCATCGGAGGACTCGTCGATATCATCCAGGATGAAAAGGACGGGCTTTTGGTGCCGCCCGATGACCCAAAGATCCTGGCGGATGCGGTTATCCGTATCCTGAAGGACCCGGCGCTTGCGGACCGGCTGGCTTCTTCACTGCGGCGGAAGGTGGAGAAGGAATTTAACCTGGATCTCATGTTTCAGAAAACGCTGGAAGCGTATCAGGAAGCCGTGTCGCGCCAGAAAATATTAGTGATCAAATTGAGCGCGGTCGGAGACGTGATTTTAAGCATCCCTTCGATCCGCGCGCTTAAGACAAAGTTTCCGGACGCCTGGATTTCAGTGCTCGTGGGCCGCAAGTCCCGGAAGATTGTCCGGAACTGCCCCTACGTGGATGACGCGATTGTCTATGAGGAAACGCCCGGCAAGAACCGCCTTTTGAACATCCTGAAGACGGCGCGGCTGCTTGCCAAGGAGAATTTTGATATCGTCGTGGACCTTCAGAACAACCGCACGAGCCACGCACTTTCATTCCTGTGCGGCGCCCGTACACGCGCGGGTCAGAACAATCGCAAGTGGTCGTTTCTGCTGAATAAAAAAACGACGGACGCCTCGAGCGCCGGCGTGTCGCCGCTGGAGCATCAGTTCAAGGTCTTGCGGCTTTTGGGGATCGGCTCTTTTGACAAACGGCTTGAACTCTGGGCGGATGAGGAGGAACAGGCGCATGTGCGGGAGTTTATGGCCTCCCAGTGGGTGGCGCCCAGCCAGGTGCTGGTGGGGATCAATCCCGGCTCCTCGCTTCGCTGGCCCACCAAACAATGGGGCGTGGAAAATTTCGCGCGGCTTTGTGATGAGCTTGCCAAGAGAAATATCCGTGTGGTGGTCACAGGTACGCCGGAGGACATTCCGCTGACGAATGAACTTTTCCGCCTGACCAAGCACAAACCGATCCATGCGGTCGGCCGGACGAGCATTTCGGAGCTGATTGCGCTGGTGCGGCGCTGCCAGGTGTTTGTGAGTTCCGATTCGGCGCCGATGCATGTGGCGGCCAGCGTCGATGTGCCGCTCGTGGCGATTTTCGGGCCCACGGATCCGAAGCGGCATCTGGTGCCGCCGTCCCGTTATCAGGTTTTCTGGAAAGAAGTGCATTGCAGTCCCTGTTATCTCAGGAATTGCCCGATCGGCCTCATTTGCATGAAAAAGATAGGCGTCCAAGAGGTGTTGGATGCGGTTTGCCATTTTGTCGAAACCGCTCGTCCGGCGGCTCAAGCGCCCGTACCGCAGAGCCTGGTTTGAAGCGTAAAGTCCTCACGTTAGCGGCGTTGGCTGCCGGCCTTATTTTTTTGGCCCAGGTCCATTACGAAGTACCGGTGCTGATGTATCACCATGTCGGAGATACGTCCGGCAGCTCTCCGGTGAACGTCTCGACAAAAATGTTCGAAAAACAAATGGAGTTTTTGAAAGTGCATCGCTACCGCGTGGTTTCGCTGGAGGATCTTCTGGACCTTATAAAGCAGGGGAAACCGATACCTAAAAACACGGTCTCCATCACGTTTGACGACGGAAATCTGGATAATTTCAAGAATGCGTTCCCGATTTTGAAGAAAATGCGCTTCCGCGCGGCTATTTTTATGATCACGGACAACCTCAATAAAGAAGGCTGGTTGTCCGAGGAAGATTTAAAAATTTTGGACGGCGCCGGCATCGCAATCGGAAGCCACACAGCGCATCACACCTATCTGCCTGATCTGAAAAAGGAGGAAGTCGCCCGCGAATTGCGGGAATCCAGAAACCGTCTGGAGAAGATTTTGGGGCACCCCGTGTTTTTGTTCAGTTATCCGGCCGGCGGTTTTACCGAGGAAATCAAGCAACAGGTGATACGGGAAGGTTATCGCGGTGCCGTGACCACCAATCGCGGCAAGGACCGCCACGATCCTTATGCGCTCCGGCGCGTCAAGATCAGCGAGGCCAACGGCAGCCTTTTTAATTTCTGGATCAAAACAAGCGGTTTATACCGTGTCGGAAAGTCCGTCAAAGAGCCTTCATGACCTCACCCCTGGGTCCCAAAATCCTGATTGTCGGCGTGAACTGGCTGGGAGACGTGCTTTTTCTGACGCCCGCGATCCGCGCGCTTAAAGCACATTTTCCCGAGGCTTGCTTCGCTTGCGCGGTTCCGGCGCGCTGCGCGGGGCTCTTGCAGAATAACCCCTATTTAAGCGAAGTGATAGAGTGGGACGATAAAATATTTTTATGGACGCCGTTCAAATTTTTCAGCACCTTAAGGCGCATAAAAAAAAGGCGTTTTAACTCCGTGATTTTTTTTCATCGCTCAAAGACAAAAGCGTTCATGGCGTGGCTGGCAGGAATCAGGCGAAGAGCGGGCTATGAAGCGCCTTTTCAAGATTTGCACCGTACGGACCATTTTTTGAATTTGATCAAAAAGATGGGCGTACCGCCCGCCGGCCGGACGCCCGATTTTTTTATAAAAAAAGGGACCGAAGAGGAGCTCCGCGGCCTTTTGCTGGAAAAAGGCGTGGCGCTCGGAGAACCTTACATCGTCGTGCATGCGGGAGGCAATTGGGAACTCAAACGCTGGCCGGCCGATTATTTTGTGGAATGGATCCGGCTTTTCTTGGAACGCTATTCCATGAAAGTGGTTCTCTGCGGCACCGCTTCCGAACGGAAGATCGCCGAACAGATCATTTCTCATTTCAAAAACGGGCGGGTTGTATCGCTTTGCGGCGAAACATCGCTCGACGGACTCGCGGCACTTCTTAAAAATGCGAAGCTTCTTTTGTCGAATGATTCGGGGCCTATCCACCTGGCGGCAAGCCAGAAAACGAAAATCGTGGGTGTCTTCGGTCCCACTTCGGCTAAGGAGACGGGGCCCATTTCGGAAGCGCCGGTACGGATTCTTCGAAAGGACGTGGGTTGCCAGATCCCATGTTATTTTCGCTCGTGCCATCCCAGGGTTTGCATGGAATGGCTTAAACCTGAAGAAGTGTTTGCTCAAACGGCGGAGATTCTTTCGTGAAGAAAGTTTTGATCGTCACGCTTTCCAATATCGGGGATGCGGTTTTGACGCTTCCCGTCTTTCAGTCGGTGAGGCGCGCGTTTCCGGGTGCACAGATCCACGCGGTGGCCGGGGAAAACTCGAAAATCGTTTTTGAGGGCGACCCGAGAATCCAAAAACTCATGGTTTATAATCGCCGCATTTCCTGGAAGGAAAAACTTGATTTTTTGTTTGCGGTTAGAAGAGAACGTTACGATCTTATCATCGACCTTCGCCATTCACTGCTGGGCTTCTTCGGCGGCGCCCGGCGCCGTAACGCCTATTTCTTTCGGCCGCGCGTCAAACACAAGGGGTTAGGGCATCTGGCGGCCTTGAAAAGTTTAAAAATTCCGGTTTCAACGGAGGTCTCCTTTCTTGAGACCCCAAAAGGCGCATTTGATCCCGACGAGTCCCGACCGCTCGTGGCGGCGGCGCCCGGCTCCAAGAGCGGCATCAAAAAATGGCCGGCGGAGTACTTTGCAAAACTCTTGGATCGTTTGGCGCTTGAGAAAAATTGCCGGCTGGTGTTGGTGGGGGACTCGGGCGATTCGGGGGACTGTGAAAAAATAAAGTCCCTGATGAGCGCCGCCGTGTCGGATTTATCGGGCCAAACAAGTTTTCAGGAACTTTGTCATATTCTCAAATCTTCGGCGCTCGTGGTCACCAATGACAGCGCGCCGCTTCATATTGCGGACTCCTTCAAGACGCCGACGCTGGCGATGTTTGGCCCCACAGACCCTTTGAAGTACGGCCCGCGGGGTGAAAACAGCGTTGCGATGAACCGCAGGGTTTTTTGCTCTCCCTGTGAAAGGCCCCAGTGCGGCTTCCAGCATGAGTGCATGAGGGAGCTCGGCGTGGACGAGGTTTACGCGAAGGCGTGCCGGCTCTTAAGCGATGAATTCAGGCCCAGGAAACTGAATATCCTTGTGGTCCGGCTCGACCGGATCGGAGACCTCGTATTGTCACTGCCGGCCCTTGAGGCGATCCGTAATTATTTTCCGGAGGCCTTTATTTCCGTGATGACACGTCCCGTGACCGCCGGAATCGTCGAGGGGCATGCGGCCCTTGATGAGGTGATTCCTTACCATTATGAAAAGAAGGGGCGCCACCGACTTTTCGTGGGAAACATCCGGTTTTTAAGGGAGATCATCCGCCGCCGTTTTGATATCTGTTTCGTTCTTCACCCGAGCGTGCGGTCGCATTTGATCCCGTTCGCGGCGGGGATTCCCGTCCGGATCGGATTTGATTCTACGCTGTCTTTTCTTCTGACTAAAAAGGTGAAGGATTTGCGGCATTTGGGACTGAAGCACGAGTCCGAATACGCGCTCGACGTGGTCCGGGCGTTTGGGATTCCGGCCTTGGAAAAAAAGGCCTGCGGCGTCCCTTTTTCCGTCGAGCATGAAAGAAAAATGCAAGGTTTTGCGGGTCGAAAAATCATCGCGCTCCACCCGGGTTCAAGCTGTGCCTCCAAGAAATGGCCGATGGAGCGTTACACGGAACTTGTCAGAATCATTTTAAGGAAAACGCCGTTTAAAGTGGCCGTGATCGGAGGGGAAGATGAAAAGGCGCCCGGCGCGGTTTTAGAAAAGGAAAATACGGAAAGGGTCGCGGATCTCACGGGCCGGCTGGATATTAAGGAGCTCGCGGCGTTTCTTTCCAAGTGCGAAGCGCTTGTTTCCAACGATTCGGGGCCCGTACACATCGCGGCCGGTGCCGGCACCAAGACGCTGGTGGTTTTCGGGCGCAACAAAGCAGGCCTGAATCGCGAACGCTGGAAACCCTTAGGCGAAAACCATCGCACGCTTCAGAAGAATACCGGCTGTGTCGTGTGCCTGGCGGATGATTGCACGATCGACTTCGAATGTTTAAAGGCGCTGGGCGTCGAGGAGGTTTACGGAGCGCTCATGGAAATGCTGGGAGAAAAGGAATCCCTCGTAAAGGTCCGTTGAAAAAAAGAATTGTCCTTCTCATATTTCTTTCGCTTCTGGCGCAAGCCCCTCTTTTTTCCGCCGTGAATTTCGCGAAAAATAATTCCATCTCCGAATCGGGAGTGTCCCCTCCGATAGAAGCGCCTTCCGGAAAGCTGACTGTCGGCGAGAAACTGCTTTTTGACGTTTACTGGATGGGACTTCACGTCGGGATCGGGAGCCTCGAGGTAAAGGAGGCGGTCGGCCCAAACGGCCGTCCCGCCTACCACGTGGTCGCGATTGCGCGCACCAACGACACGCTCTCAAAGATTTACCCGATTTACGACGAAATTTATTCCAAAATTGATGCGGAGGAATTTTACTCGTACGAGTTTGGCAAAAACTTGAAGGAGGGCCGCTATCGCGCGGATGAAAGAGTGGTGTTTGACTCTAAAAACCGGAAAGGGTTTTATGAATCGTTTCTCAACCACACGAAGAAAGAATTTGCCATTTTACCGAAAACGCAGGATTTTTTAAGCGTATTCTACTGGTTCCGGGTCCAGTCGATTCAGGCCGGCCAAAGCGTGCATACGAGGATCAGCGACAAAGGGAAAGATTATGAGGTGGAGATCCGGGTTTTGCAGGCGCAAAAGAAAGAGCTGAGAGGCGGCAAAGTGATTTGGACGATCGAGGTGGAGCCGAGGACACAGTACAAGGAAGTGTTGTACCGGCGGGGCCGGGGCTGGGTGAATTTCACGATGGATGCCTCCAGGGTCCCCGTCCTCATACGCATCCGCACGCCGTTTGGGCCCGTGACGGGGGTTTTAAGAGCTTAATATTGCTTAAAATGATTTAGTAAGCCTTAAATTTGTAAGCTGAAAAAAGATTGAATTTGCCCCCGGCATCGTGTACGCTTTATCCATATTAAAAAATCGTGTCGTAGGAAAGTTTTTTCGTATTTCACAACTTCAAAGCATGAAAGTTTTAAATTAAAAAGGCGCAAGACAGTATGAACAAGGGGTTTTTCAAACCAGTTTCTTTAGCGCTTATTCAAACTTTTATTATCCAGCAGATCGCCTTCGCCGCTCCCGATATTCAACCCGTAAAACTCGATCTCTTCGGCAAAGAAAAGCCTGAGATCCATTTCACGCTCCCGCAGTCCGTAGCCGAGATAGAGGATTATTGGAGGGCTCCCGCTAGGAGATCTCTCGGCCCTTTGGGCCTCGAGATGACAGAAGAAAATACGTCATTTCGAGCGCAGCGAGAAATCTCCAACGTCAATAAGACTCTTTTTTTAATCCAAGACGCCCACACCAACGAATCAGGGCAGTTTAATCTCGCCAAAGCCCTTGATATCGTTCTGGAAAAAGAGGGAATCAAGCATGTATTTGTCGAAGCCGGTTTTGGCGACAGCTCGCTTCCATTCTTCAAAAAATACGGCACGCCTGAGATAAGGAAGACGGCCGCGGCCCCTTTCGTGAAACAGGGACTCATGCACGGCGATGAGTATCTTTATTTGTCGAGCGAGAAAGATTTCACGCTTTGGGGCGTGGAAGACTTCGATCTCTATAAGAAGTCAGTTGAAACCTACGCTGAGGTCGCCAAGAACCGCGAGAAATATCACGATTACCTTAAAAGAATCAAACAATCAATAGACACCTTAAGTCCCCAAATATTTAATCCGCTTCTTCTGTCCTTCAATCAAAAGTACGAATCCTATGAAAAGGGCGAGCTGTCACTCACGGAATATTTCAAGGTACTTTTTGAACAGGCGAAATATCAGAAAATATCCCTTAAAAGTTATCCAAACCTCAAACTCTTAAACACACTCTCCCACAAAGAATCCCGCATCGATTTTAAGAAGGCGACCGAAGAGCAGGCGAAGGCCATCGAATCCTTGGGCCCCGAGGACCAAAAAGAGCTTTTGGAGCTTGCGCAGGAGAAAGAATCTCCGTTCAAAATCTCGAATACCGAACACAAAGAAAAGAAAG
>MHFI01000068.1 GCA_001804125.1 Omnitrophica bacterium RIFCSPHIGHO2_02_FULL_51_18 | reverse complement strand
TTATATCTTAACCGGGGTTGGATTTTGGTCTAGTTTTGCTGAGCCACTATAGTGTTCGCCGAGCCGCCCTGGCTTACCGACGGTATTCATCACTTCACGTAAGAGTTCTTCATCCGTCGGTTCCGTTCGGCCAGGAAAACGGCGGCGATATTCCTTATGGAAATCCTCGATTTCCTTAGAAAATATTTTTTTAAAATCACCGTCTATCTCTCCGCCGCTTTCGATTTGTATGCTGTCAATAAGCAGTGTATTAGGACGATCTATGAAATTCACGCCATCTTCATTTCGGAAGATTTCCAAATTTCCCTTTTCAATCTTAATTTTCTTGCTCGCGGTTTCGTGCTCATAACCAGCGATCCAGCGATAGACGAGCTTTGAAACGGTCGTGTTATTACAAACAATGATCATGACAGGAGGCATTACAGAGCGACCGTCCTTTTTTTGTTTTTCGTATTCTCGAAACCTAGCTTCGTAACTGCCGTAAAGAGATAAAAGAGATTCCGTTAATTTGGTTGGAAGATTATTACCCGAGAGATCGTATTCGCCCTCACCCGTCCGAAGCCCCTTTTTAGGTAGAAAATCCCGCACATACAGCCATAGATTCCGAAATTCCGGCTCGTCGTCCGGCGTGATATTGTCGGCGCGAACCGGCAAGCGCGGAATTTTAACCACTCCGCACTCCAGTGCATCGAGAAGCGAAAAGTCATAGACCACCCAGGGAAACATCGTGCCTTCTTGATAACCCGACCCTCGCAAAAAATAAGGCGTGGCTGAAAGATCAATCACAGCGTTAACGGACATCTTATTTGACAGCGCCTCCACCCCATTGATCCACACTCTGGCGGCCTTGTTGTTTTCGTCCGCCTCTTTTCGATCATCGCCTGTCACCTTCTGCGCGTCCGGCTTCTCACGGTAACAATGATGGGCTTCATCGTTGATCACCAAAACCCTGGGTTTATTCAAAATGCTCTTAAACGCTCGATTCACCATGGTGCTTGGCGTTTCCTTGATAGCGTCTTCCTGAACCAGCTTGGCCGCTTTAATTACCGACCCCAACTGGAACCGCTGATTTTGACGAAGCTCCAACTGATGATAATTGGTAATTAATATTACGGCCCGCTGGAGCACTTCCATATCTTGATACGAAACAATGCCACGCTCTTTATAATAGTTGTGGGGATTGTTGGGATAAAGAACGCTTAGACGATCGCGGATCGTGATACCCGGCGTAATGATCGCAAACGCATCCGTAAATCGCGTGTCTTGAGGATAACGTGCCTTATTCAGTGTATGGTAAGCAATGATCATTGCCATAACAACCGTTTTGCCGGAGCCAGTTGCCATCTTGAAAGCTAACCGGTAAAGACCAGGGTTGGCGTCTGCATTGGCTTTTTTGATTTCATTCAAGATTCCAATTTCGCCAGATTTTTCAGTAACCTCATTTATGAACATCAATGTTTCGAGCGCTTCGATCTGACAGAAGAAAAGCTTATTTTCACGACTTTCCTCGTTCCAGTAGGCGAGCAGATCCCGCGAGGTTTTTGTGAGGCCTGGGTGGCCACTATTTCTCCACGCTGATACTTTCTCCCGAACCTTGTTTACAAATACATTCTCTTTCTGCAGTTCGCTGCCGAACGCTCCCTCGGCGAGATTCAATTCAAGCTGTTTTTCTTTAGTTTTTGCTCTTGGAACAGGCATGGAGAAACAGCTGGGGCGACGGTGATCAAGAATGTCCTCCGTCAAGCCACGCTCGTCAGATTTGAAGTGCCGTGTCGGCTCAAGGTATGGGTTGTTAAGGATTGGCGATTTCATTGCGTCTTTTCCTTTAAGGTTTCCAATGAGAAAACTTTCTCGAAAAAGAGGTTGCAAAAACGATTCCAGTCATTTTCGCTTATACGATTTCGATACGGCTCATACCAATTATTTTTTGAAATTTCTAACCCATAATCATTTTTAATCTTCCGGAAAACAATCGCGATCAAGTCGAAGGCAAACTTCTCCAAACCAGATGAGGCCAAAGGATCCCAATAGGCATCGTCAGCGCCTTTAATCGGATAGCTTTCACATATTGACCTTGGAACGGGGTAACGGCACTCTTCATATCCGGAGCTCAAAACCTTGACGAAATCACCGCCGCTGAAACTATCGTAGTTTTTTCCTAAGAGATCGAGAACTTCGGGTATTGATCCCGTAATCGCATTTATAAGATTCCGGATGTTGTGACTGTGGGATCTGGCGATTTCATCAATTTTTAACTTGGCCTTCTGAAACCCTAATGTTTCGTATTCACCGGCTCTTTTGCCAATCAAGTAAGCCTTGATAATTTTTTCAATCGCTTGCGCCAAAAAGAATGGCTGATAATAATGCCATTTCTCAAGCGGGAAAAACTCGACCATCAAGTCATCAAAACCATATCTCATCCATTCCGTAACAGCAATATCCCTTGTCAAAACGTGTTGGTCGGTATCTTGACTCTCTGTACTCAGTTTTTGTTCTTCCGTTTTCATTTCTTCACCACTACCCAATGCCCCCGCCAAAGAACACGGCGGGCAGGCGCCTTTGTCGGAACCCGCCCCTCAAAGTAGATCTTTTCCTGATTTCTACCAACCGATCTACCAACCTTTCTACCAACCCATCCATTAATATTTTCTGACCACCTTTTTGTGACCACCTTTTCTGACCACCAATTCCAGGCCGCACCGAGCTTTTCTGGGCACCTTTCTGGGTACTTTTCTGGCCACCTACTTCTGGCCGCATAATTGTTATTTCCATTGCCCGGAGGCTTTCCATTCTTCCTTAAATTCCTCATTTTTCTTCACGGCATTAAGCGGTTTGTTGAGAAACCCCTCGATCTCTTTGGCCACTGTTGCGAGTCTTTCCGGCGCGTGCTGGATATCGCCTTTCTTCAAAAAAGCTTTCCAAAGCATCTGGCGGTCGGATTTCTCGTCATAAATTTCTTCGGCAAACAGAGATTTGCCTTCCGGAATAGGGGTCTTGCGATGTTCAAAAGTCCTTTTGAGCGCCTCGGAAAGATTGGATCCGCTGAAATGGAACCGGCGCATCATGAGCCAAACGTCATAGAAATCCTTCATTCGGCTATTGGCCGATCCCAAATTGACCATTGCCTCGAATTTCTCGGCAACAACAGTCTCGGGCGGGTAACCTTTGAGTTTAGGCTTCGGAAAATCGAGAATGACGGGATAATCGATGATTTTGGGCTTGGGGTAGACGACATCCCCAAAGCCCACGTCGACTTGCATCGGAATCTGCGAGCGCTCAAGGTAGCCGATAAATTTGACGCGAACGCCTCCGTAGTCGGCATTTTCTTTAATTCTTTCTCCTTTGACCGTTTCGGGGCCGAAGGCAAGGCCGTCCGGAAGAACCTTTACCCGGCAAGCGTCTTTGATGACGCCCTCAATTTTCTCGATCCGGCTGTCGAACCGGGCAAGAAAATCGATATCCGCGGTCGCGCGGCTTTCCGCAAGACGCCAGACCGTAAACATCAGAGCGCCTTTTAAAATAAGATGCTCCGCGTGTTCGGTTTGGCCGAGACGATAAAGAAAGCGCTCCATGCCGTAATACTGAAACACTTCATGGAAAGGGCGATTGGAATCATCGGCTTTCTTTTTGAGCCGCGCCCGAACAGAAGCCTCGATATTTTTTATTTCTTTTTTCATAGAAGTGCCTCCAGCGCCGGCCGAATGACGTTGTGCACACGGCAGATTTTGGCGTAACGCATGACCTCGGCCGGGCGGATCCGCCTTTTTTCAAGCGCTTCTTTGAGAGCATTTCTTGCCACATCGGCGCCGATTTTACCGCGGAATTTGAAGCAATCGGCGATCGTTTTAGCAAGGTTGTAGATGCGAACCGTGCGTCCGTCGATGAGGTGCTCCTCGATCCCGGCCTCATAGGCCTTTTTCGAAAAGCGGTAAAACTGTACGGGCGGGCGAATGATTTTTGCCGAACGGCTGCCCGTGGGAATCGCAAGATGAACGCGCCTTGGGATCTCATCGGTCACGCGATGAAACGAAAGTGCCGAAATAAGGCACACGACGGAGTGAGGTGCTTTAATCGAGACCGTGACAAGATCGGGATTCGAAAGGTTGTCCCCTCCGGAAATCCGGTAAAGCCCCTTATCGGCTTTTTCCACTTTTCCGGAGCGAATAAGGGCTTTGAGGGTCGCTTTGTGAAACCCGGCCTTTTTCACCTCGGAATAGGTGGCCATGCCGTGCCTTTCCTTAAAAAAATCCATAAGCTTTGTTTTCTTTTTGGCTTTCATAGTAAGAACCCCAAATGTCTATAGTTATTGGAAACTATAGACAATCAGGGCGCTATGGTCAAGAACTTTACTGACTGACCGCTTGTTGCTTCTGCGCTTCGGTCAGCAGGTTCTCAACCGTGCTTTTTACGGTCGTCACGCGTAGCCGTTCTTGGTGCTGATGGAGCTCGCGTTTTTTTTCAAAATAGGTGGGATGCGACTGCTGTTTAAGAAGCCGCGAAAGCTCCTGATTGAAAAGCTCCTCTTCTTGCGGGTTTTCGCAAAACGTATAGACCGGCATCGCGTGGCCTCCACCGAGGGCAATCCGTGACGCTTGAAGAGCGGCCGCTTTCCTTACAACGTCCTCTTTCCATTCCGAGACTTCTTCTTTCAAGGCCAGGCGATCCGCCTCGGCAATCTGCTTTTCCTTCTCAAGATCGACAGCAACGATTTCCTTCAGTTTCCCAAGGAGATCCTGAAAGCTTGATTCCGCGGCCTGGAGATCCAGTCGGGCATTGTCGTACTGCCTCTGTGCGGTTTCCAGCTCCTTTTCCGAAAAGTCGCCTCCGCCGATTTTCATCCGTCGGATCCGGACACATTCAGCCTCGGCCAGATCGGCCGCTTTCCGGAAGTCCGGGATCGCTTCCTCAAGCTTTGCGATTTCCTCGGCCATTTCCGTGGCCTCATACGCCTCCGAACCGAACAGTTTAAAGAAATTGAGCTTCATTTTGATGTCTCCCCTTGGTTTTGGTGAATGTTTGAAAAACACGAAATAACCCGACATTCGCCGTTTCGTAAATGTCGTATATTTTGATCTTTTGAGATCACTCTCCTTTCTGGTCAATTTTGGCTAAATTGACCGTCTCAAATTTCTTTAACCTATTCATTATGAATGAGTAATACATCTCTCCAGCAGCGTACGTTAAAGCAAAAACCGACATTTTCACAAGGTTGAAAACCCTCCGGCTATACGAACACGACATGCAAAAAAATACTTCATACTCGCTGAGGGAGTTCGCCTCGCCCGACCCGCGATGCCGACCCCTCCTGGAAGGACCCATCAATCCTTGAAGCCATTCTTGAGGTTCCTTGCCGAGGCGATGGCATAACCAAATTTGTCCTTAACACCCTTTGCTTTGGCCACGCGCTTGATGAGTGCCTGTACTTCTAACCTATTGGCTTCACTACCGATACCGTGATTTAACGCTCGAGCCGCCTCCTTCCCAAGAAGCGCCATTTGTTGTTCATTAAAAATCCGTTCGGATCTTTTTTTAAAGTTCTTTTCATTGTTGTCATTGTTATCCTTGTTGTATGTGACCTGTTCGGTGTCCGTTTGATGCTCGTTTGGTGCTCTATCGGATGCCCCGTCCGTTGTCCTCTTTTTGAAAGCCGTATTCTGCAATCGGTCGTAATTCAAGAGGGTTATGAATGTCGCGTGTTGTCCCGCCTGCTGTGTTATCATTCCGTCCTTTTCGAGAAGCTTCAAAAATCGATTCACCCGGCCGCGGCTCCAACCCCAGCGTCTGCCCAAAATAAGCTTTGAACGAAACACCTGACCGCGCTTCACCACATAAACCAGACCGCGGAGGACAGCCTTCGGATCCGTGTGATTGGCAAGTAGTATCAAATCCACCCAGGCCTGGCCCATGGCGAAGGGTTTATCTTCCCAAACCCAGTGATCCAGGATCGACCTGTGAATCGGATGCGTGCCTTCCATCAAGCGCCTTCCAATTCGGCTTCAAGACTTTTGATCCCGAACAATTCCGCCTGCGAAACAGGCCGCTTTAAGATCGAAGAGAGTACCAACGCGTAGGCCTCAAAAATCTTTTCGTTCTGGTGTCGAGCTTCCGCCGGTTTTAAGACCACCGGGACTATTTTGAAAGGGATTTGATCTTTATTTTTCAATCGGATCTTCATAAAAACAACTGTTAGTTGCTTCAACAGGCAAAAAAAATTTGCCTA
>MHFI01000067.1 GCA_001804125.1 Omnitrophica bacterium RIFCSPHIGHO2_02_FULL_51_18 | reverse complement strand
CTGTTATTTCAAGCGGGATGGATCAGACCCCTTCGCAGGATGGCTGTAAAACGAGGTACGAAATAAGAAGTACGAAAGGTTAACCTTCAGCCCGGTACCAATCCAACCGCACTTGAGAGACTTCCCAACTTCGTCGATCTCGGGTTGCTCGATGAGTGGACTGCCGAAGACTAGGAAGTGTTTGCGCATGTTAAACGCTCATTTTTCGATAAAGCCGATCAAGAAACTCAAGATATTCTCTTAATTCTTCCTTGGATGGAACGGCGTCTGCGCCATAAAGATCAAGATTGCGGTCTTTACGCATTTTGTCGCCGAGTATAAGGATGTTCTCATCATGCATTTGGAAGCTAAGATGCTCTAATATTTTCTGGTGGTGCCCGGGCCGACTTTTGGTTCGATATCCTTCTTTCGCAAGATGGTAAATACCAATTTTTAGAAGCGCCATATATGCAAAATGAAATGCCACTTCGGGCTCGTTCGCAGATTTGGCGATATCAAGATTCCGTTTTGCGGATTTCTTATACTTTTCTATAATGCCGGCGGAAAATTTTTGTGGCTCAAAATAATTTTTATCGACCATTAGACGATCCTTGTTGGATTCGCTGATAAGACCCTATGAACAAAGGAGCCTTTTTGGATTTTTTGTTTTCTAAAATCCGAATCTGTCAGGTGTACCGCATTGATTTCCCTGGCAATCTTCTTTTGGATTTTGAATAAAACTCGCTGGACTTGCAAACGTACGTAATCTCCGACAAGCAAAAGATCAATATCGCTTTCAGGCCCAAATTTCTTCGTTCCGTAAGACCCAAAAAGATACCCTTCTCTCAACCCTTTAATTCCCGACAATTCCTTTTTTAATTGCTGCCCCAAACCGGCTGTTTGCGTGTAAAGGGTCTTATAGGCCGCGTAAACAGGACTTTTCTTGCGCGCGCGGAAATATCGCTGCTTTCCCTTGAACTCGCTTTCAAGCACCCCCTCGGATTCCAATCGAAGCAACATGCGATACAGGTTCTTTGGATCCGCGTCAATGATCCGGGCCAGTTCATTGATATAGACGTCCCTGGCTTCATTGAGGAAAAAATAGTCCAGAATCTTATTTTGTACTTCTGATTTAAGGTTGATCATTGTGGTATTTTTATACCATGATTATGGTCATTTTATACCATAGGTGATGGCCTTTGTCAATGAATTGAATTTGCCATTACATAATCTCCCCGCCCCACAGCGCTTCAAGAAAATTCCGCCACGGCATGATCCGGATATCCCCTGCCAGCCTCGCTTCGCGTTCGTTGCTGACGACGATGGCCTTCTTGGGTCCATATTCCTCCACAAAACCCTTAAGGCCTTTCAGTTCCGTATGGTCCACCCGCGAAGCCCCTTTCACTTCGACCGCTACTTGCCCTTCGCCTAAAATAAAATCAACCTCAAGGCCCGTCTTGGTCCTCCAGTAGCTGATCCCAAAATCCCGCTCCCGGTAACTCCGGTAAGCCGTCAGTTCCATAAAGATCAAATTTTCCAAGGCCCTCCCAAAAAACTCGCCTCTTTCCTCAAGGACCGGTCTTTTGGCGATCGCCCCAGCCACTCCGACATCAAAAAAATAAAATTTGGGCGCTTTGAGGATCACGTTCCGGCCTTGGCGTTTTTTATAGGGTCCCACAAAAGAACCCAACAGCATATCCACCAGGATCTGATAGTATTCCTTGACTGTCTTTGAATCGACCCCGCAATCACGGGCAATATTGGAATAATTAACGGCCTCCCCCAGCGAATAAGACATCGCATCGAAAAAACGGGAGAACGCCGGAATGTTGCGGACAATCCCTTCTTCGAACACTTCTTCTTTTAGATAATCACGAACATACGCTTTGATCGATCTTGACGCGTCCTCTTGCAAATAATGCGACGGTAAAAGGCCGTGATTAAGCGCCCTCTTGAGATCTAAGTGTTCCAGCTCCGGAGACACCAGCGGGAACAACTCAAAGCGCCACGCCCGACCGCCCAACAGGTTCGCCTGGCCGCGTTTTAATTTCCGCGCGCTTGATCCGCACAGAATAAACTGTAGGCCCTTATTCTCGATCATCCAGTGGACTTCATCAAGGATCTCCGGAACCTTTTGCACTTCATCTAAAATGATCGGGTATTTTAAAAAGTCCTTGTCCTTGGCCAGGATCCTTTCGCGCAATAAAGAGGGCTTCCTCACAAGTTCAAAATACAGGTCCTTCTGGAGAAAGTCATAGATCAAGCTATCGGGAAACGACTGCCTCAGGAGCGTGGATTTCCCGGTCTTACGCGGCCCCCACAAGAAAGCAGACTGTCGTGGCGGTAGATCGATCTTCAGTGTCCGAACGATATTTTTCATACTTAAAACTCCGATTTAACCTGAATATTTTGGAGTATACTCCGAGAATAACGAGTCGTCAAGTGTTCCTCTCCAACATCATTCTTTTATTTACTTGCAAAGTCCAGCGAGAAATAATGGTTTACGGACATCCGTCATATCGTACCCGTCAGCAAAGATGATCTTTCTTTGGACTGCCACCCCTTTAAACTGGCTTCTGCCTTTACCCTTTCCTCCGACTTCAAAAACAATATCTTCCCGGTCCCGGATAAGATAATCCGGCGTTTTTTGCCCCCGCATCGACTTAAGATAAAATATCTCTTTGCCTAATGCTTTAAACGCTTCTACAAAAAAATCCTCCCGCAAGCCGCCGATCGCGTCAGAAAGCGATCTGTACAGAAGGCGGTACGGCAGAGCCATGACCACTTTGGGTTCCTTCAACACGTTGCTCCCCATCGGAAAAACCTGATGCAAAACAAAAGCTCTCTCCAAAAGCGTGATATACTGCTCCGCTTTGTAGTTCGTCACATGGACATTCTGCGCCACGGAGGAATAATTGATCCCATCCACCCCGGAAAGACCGATGAAACGAACGACCTGTTCGATCTTGTCAAGTTCGTCAGTCAAAAGCTTGGCAATTCGAGGAATGTCTTTACGGATGACCGTTTTAAGGATATTTTCCAAAAGGGTTAGCGGCTGTGGTTCCCGCAAGGCAAAGGGCATCAAGCCTCCCTGGATATAGGGAGAGAAATGTTCCCCCGCCCTTAAAGCATCCGGAGAGACCCTATTCTCTACAATGTCCTCGAGAGTGACCGCATCAAACGTTTGTCCGTACTTGAACTGGGCGTACTCCCGTAACGAAAAAGGATAAAGGGTCTTAAGCAGAACACGCCGGGACAGATCGTAACCTGATTCATACATTCCCAGCGCCGTGGAGCTGGTAAAGATCACCTTGATATCGAGAACATCGTAGAGCTTCTTAAGATCAGCCTCAAAACGGGGATAAACATGGACCTCATCCAATAAAAACAATTGAATCTGCATTGTTTCATGCAAAGCTCTAATAAAGTCAAAAAGATCACCATCCATAGTATCCAATGACACGTAAAAGGCAGATCTCTCGTGGGCCAAGGCTAATTGCTTAAGGACGATAGTCTTGCCCGCACCACGCGGTCCCACAATGCCGGTAAAATGAGCGCCGGTATCTAGGGAAATATCCTCATAGATCCCACGCTTTTTCACATATTTTTTGGCATCGTCCTTGGCCAAACGGTCAAGTTCGAGCAGTTGATCAATGTTCATCTTACCCAATCCCCTCAATTATTGACTAACATAAATCACACATGTCTAAATCAGACAGCTTATTCAGAGGGAAAGCTTTTTTGAGATATCATTTCCCAAACCGTCATTCTGAGGCGAAGCCGAAGAATCTCAAGAGCGAGATCCTTCGCGGAGTTTACACTGAGCGAAGCGAATGTGCTCAGGATGACGGCGCTAATTTAGACAGCTATGAACATAAATATAACATAAATATACATTATGTAAAGCTATTTTATAGGATGTATATCATTTATATAAAATGGTTCATTCGTCGTCTCTCGCGTTAATCATATTTAATCAACTATTGTAATTATTATCATATAGTATACACTTGTAGCAGATGAGTTAAGTTGGCAGTGAGTTTTGACAGCTTTTTAAAACTCGAATCAATTGGATAAAGCTCCAATATCCACCACGCAGTTTGGCGGGTAGGCAAACCATCCGAAAGGGTGGGACGTCCACCACAAAGCTTGGCGGACCCGTCAGGGTCCGAAGCCTAAAAGTGGACCCGACGTTAATTTGTCGGGCAAAACCTCAGGTCCTTCTTCGCCGCGTGCTTAACGCCGCGGCTTCGAAGCGATGGCTGGGTTGCCGAGGGAAAAATGATACAAAGATCGTTCTCTTACCTTACAAAAACACCTTTAATTGTCGTATTTCTCATCTTGTTTTTTGGTGTCATGGGCTTCGCGACCGCTGATTTCTTCAGTATGGGCTATCCCGTCCAAGGGACCCCTTTTGACGCCAAGGTCCGGAGCGCAGGCTGTTTCAACCTTGACTTCCCCTCTTCAGAAGAAGGGGACTGGGGCCAAAGGTCTATACAAGACCTGTTCGCCACGGCCAGAACGTTTCGCTATGTATCTGATGGTAGAAGTGATAGGTGGCAATCGGCAAGCGAGACCGAATCACGCCATGCGGGAGATTGTGAAGATAAGGCAATCTGGCTATTTACTCGATTAATAAACAATGGTTATTTCAATGTCCGGCTTGTCATAGGTCGATACCGGAGTATTGACAGTGACCTGCACGTCTGGGTTATCTGCTCCGATAAAGATGGAAACACCTGCTTACTGGACCCCGCGAAACAAAAAAGGATCTGGTACCTCACAGCCATAGATTCCGGTCTCTACAGGCCTCTTTATGCTTATGACGGCCAAAACCGGTACAAATATTTCAGCACAAGTTGATAGATACTAAATTCCGGCGATGATCCTAAGAATCAAATTGGCCAGGAGTCCCGCCGCCAGGTCATCCCACATGATACTCCAGGGATGCTTGCTTTCCTGAATCCTTGAAATCGGCCAGGGTTTCCACACATCCAATACCCTGAAAAGAAAAAACGCCGCCAAAAACACAGTTACATTCTTTGGAAGCCACAACACGCTTACCATCATTCCACAGACCTCGTCCATCACAAAAGGCTTGGGGTCTTTTGACTGAAAGACATCTACGGCAGGACGACAGGCCCATAACCCCGCCACGCTGAATGCCACGAACCAATAAAAAAGGCCTCCGGACAAAAACCATGCCAAAACTACCGCCACGGCACTGGCCCAGGTTGCGGGAACAATAGGTATAAAACCGACTCCAAAAAAAGTGGCTATAACCTTTACAAAAGTCCGCACGATTTACCCCTTTTCCCACTCACAGTCTAGCAAATTAACTATATCGGGTGGTAATAATTGATGCTTTGAATGGCAAGAACAAAACTAGTCAGCATGCCGTTAAACGAGCTTAGCAATTAGGCTCAAGTTATGGTATAAAAGAGGCCTACAAAATTTTGGAGAGTTGGCAGAGTGGCCGAATGCGGCGGTCTCGAAAACCGTTATCCCGCAAGGGATCCTGGGTTCGAATCCCAGACTCTCCGAAGTTAAACCGCCGCGTCCCGCTCAATTTTTAAAATATCGGACTTCTTGATTTTGAGGGACGCTTTTCCGGCGGTGAGGTTAGGCTGAATACGGACTGCCTCGTCATCTTCGCTCACAACAGTCCCTTTCAATACCCCCCCTGTTTTAAAATACACAATGTCCCCGGCCGAGCGAGATGGCGGAGGTTCAACACTTAACGGTGTTGGAGCAGGCGGTGGAATAGGTGCAGGAGCAGGCAGCGGAGTTTCGGCTATGCCGCGGACCATGCGCCCGGAAGGCCGGGGAACAAATGAAGCAAACGTCTTTTGAGTGACCGCAATCAGCATTTTAGGAACACTGTCCGGGTAATTTCTTGTGATGAAAAACATTGCCAGACCCGCCAAAACGGCAAACGCCAGGACAACTTTCTTGATAAGAAGCTCATCTTTCATTTGCCCGTACGTTGTTACGCGCCCCCGGCCCTTATTTTTGGATGCATACAACGCCTGATCGGCCTTCTCCAGAAGCTCCTGACTGTTTTTTGCATCCTGAGGAAAAGAGGCAATGCCGCCGCTGAAGCCCATTTGGATGCCGCGGCCCTTGTAGAGACAAGGCCGGGCTTTGATATTTTTTCTCAATCTCTGGGCCAGCCGGTGCGCCTCCCGGGCCGCCTTGCCCGGGAAAACAACAATAAACTCGTCGCCGCCAAAACGGAACGGGGCATTCACTTCCTCTTCCAAGTCCAGCCGTATCGAACTGGAAAAATATTTCAGCACTTCGTCCCCGCACAGATGCCCGTATTTGTCATTGAGAGACTTGAAGCGGTCCACGTCAAGGATGAATACCGAAAACGGCGCCTTATGAAGATTATAATTCGACTCCATACGGCTTAAGAAGGGGTTTAAACTGTCCCGCGTGTAGCAGTTAGTGAGAAAATCCTTCCTTGCTTCGTAAAGCTCCTCCATAGCCCTCCCAAAAAAAGTCTATACCCGGTAAGTATACCCCAAAATATCTGAGAAAGAGCCTAAAAATTTGATAAACTATGTTTCATGAAATACTCGGTCGTGGTCCCGGTTCATAACGAGCGGCATTCCGTCGAAACGCTGTATTTTAAGGTCCGTGAAGTCATGGACACAACCGGCGGTGATTATGAAATCATATTCGTGGACGACGCATCCACGGACCCAAGCGTCGAGATTCTGCAAAACATCCGGGGGCACAACTTGAAATTGACCGTTGTGAGGCTCCCGGAGCGGAAAGGAATGGCCGCGGCACTGCAGGCAGGTTTTGATGCCGGCAGCGGCGAGGTGTTCATCACGCTGGACGGCGACCTTCAGAACGATCCCGAGGACATCCCGAAACTGCTGTCCAAATTAAACGAGGGCCATGACCTCGTCTGCGGCTGGCGGAAGGACCGGAAAGACCCGCTCTCAAAAATAATCGCGTCGAGGCTTGCGAACGGCATCCGAGGGGTCGTGACACGGGAGAAAATTCACGACGTGGGCTGTACGCTCAGAGTTTTCAGGCGGGAAGTGGTCCGGAACATCCGCCTCTCAGGCGGGCTCCACCGTTATTTTACAGCACTCGCCGCCAGGCAGGGCTTTCGGATCGCGGAAATACCGGTCCGCCATTTTCCGAGACGACACGGCCGATCCAAATTCGGCCTATGGGACCGCTTCGTGCAGGGAACCGCTGATTTATTCCGGCTGCAGGTCAGGGAGAGCGTTAAAAGATGAGCAACGAACTGTATTGGGTGGGTTTGGGATTCATTTCCCAATTTGTCTTTTTCATGCGATTCTTTATCCAGTGGATCGCGACTGAAAGAAAAAAAGAAGTGCATATCCCGGACGTGTTTTGGTACTTGAGCTTATGCGGGGGCCTCGGGCTTTTGGTTTATTCGATTCACAGAAGAGACATCGTGTTTATTGCAGGCCAATCCGCCGGCATACTTTTTTACAGCCGCAGCATTTATTTTCTGCATCGGATGAAGCGCAAACGATCCGAATGATCGAAAAAACCTCCCGAAAGACGCTCTTCTTCTTTCTGTTCCTTTTTTCGCTCACGCTCCACAGCCTGGGCAGCGGAAACTTGCCGCTCTTGGACCGCGACGAACCGCGTTTTTCTGAAGGCTCCCGCGAAATGCTCGAGCGGGGCGATTTTCTCGTGCCCCGTTTCAACAACCAAGAACGTTACGATAAGCCGCCTCTCTTCTACTGGTGCCAGGCGGCTTCGTATCGCCTTTTCGGAGAAAACGACTTTGCGGCCCGGTTTCCCTCAAGCCTGGCCGCGGCACTGACGGCGCTCCTGGTTTTTGGGTTCGGGGCCCGGCTGGCAGGCAAAAAAACGGGGTTTTGGGCGGCCGCGCTGTTCACACTCTCCATTCAAACCCTGATTTTGGCGCGGGCGGCCACGGCCGACATGGTGCTCACTTTATTTTATACGCTTGCCGTCTGGTCGGCATGGGAGCTGCTGGCGAAACGAAGCTTCTTCTGGTGGCTTTCATTTTACACGGCTCTTTCCCTGGGATTTCTCGCCAAAGGGCCGATCGCTTTCCTGCCCCTTTTATCCGTATACATTTTCATGAGAGCCAAAGGCATCCAAGACTTTTTCACAAAATTCCTCCCGTTCCCGGGCATCTTACTCAGCCTGTTCCTCATTGCGCTGTGGGCCGTGCCGGCTTTCAGGGAAACGCACGGAGAATATTTCAGATTAGGGATCGGAAAGCACGTGATTGAAAGGTCCTTTCATCCGCTGGAAAACCACGGTGCAAAAAGCTTCCTAGGGTACGCGGCGACGCTTCCTTTCTATCTTGTAACGCTGTTTTTAAGTTTTTTTCCCTGGTCCATGCATCTCCCCAGGGCCGCCGGACTTCTTAAAAAACATCCCAGCGCGGAACACGCTTATTTGTGGTTTCAAACAGCGCCTGTCTTTCTTCTCTTTTCACTTCTTCGCACGAAACTCCCCCACTACACGTTTCCCGCTTTTCCTTTACTTTCTTTACTGCTGGCGGGTCTCTGGTTTAAAGAAAACCTGTCCACGCGGCGGCTTGCCCGCGCGTCAGTGGTTATGACGCTTCTGACCCTCGTTCTCTCAATGGCCGTATTCCCCCGGCTTTCGTTCACCTCGCCTTCACGCAGGCTTGCCCAGGAAAGCGCTCAGTACCTTAAGCCGGATATGCCATTTGCCTCCGTTGATTATAATGAACCCAGCCTCGTATGGTATTTCAGAAAATACCTGCGCACATGGCACACGGGTTTAAACAAAGAGAAAGCGCCCGCATTTATGGAGGAAGCGGGGCCCCGCGTCTGCGTAATGCCGTCGAATTCCCTGGCTAAAATTTTTAGCGCGGTGCCCGCCGGATGGAAAACCGTCTCCGTAAACGGGTTTAACGCCGCCAAAGGCAAACCCGCCCGCCTCACCGCGCTCATAAAACCGGATTAAAATAAGTCCTCCGATCTGCTATAATCTGAAATCCTGAGCTTGTCTAAGGAGCGCGTTCTATGGAATGGCTTAAAGAGCACAAAGAAAACGCCCGGAAGTTTTCGGCGGCCTTGAAAAAGGAGGGTTTCAATTTCTTCACGGGTGTGCCCTGCTCCCTTTTGGGAGCCCTGATTGAGGATTTGTCCAAAAAAAAAGGCGCCTGTTATATCCCGGCCGTCCGCGAAGACGCCGCGTTCGGGACGGCCGGCGGCGCCTATCTGGCCGGTAAACTTCCGGCGGTTCTCATACAAAATTCGGGCCTCGGATACTCGCTCAACGTACTGACCTCGTTCAACCTGATCTACAAAATTCCCGTGCTTTGCATCGTGGGCTTCCGCGGGCACGGGCCCGATGCGCCGGAGCACCTCGTGATGGGAAAAAGCTGCCTTAAGATTCTGGAGGACGTGGGGATTGGGACGATGGTTCCCGAAAAAGAAACTTTAAATGAGGCGCTGGCCCGGGCCAAGAAAGTAATGACGGAAAAAAAAGAGCCTTTTGCGATCTTTATTAAAAAAGGAATATTCGGCGCATGACTTCGAAAAAAGCGCTTGAGATCATTTTCTCGTTCATAAAAAAAGAAGCGGTGATCCATGCCACCGGCTACATCTGCCGCGCCTCGCAGGCGGTCAAGGACAGGCCGGAAAATTTCTACATGATCGGTTCGATGGGCATTGCCTCCTCCATCACGCTGGGTGTGGCGATCGCGAAACCCAAGCAGAAGGTCATCGTGCTTGACGGCGACGGCGCGGTTCTGATGAATATGGGAAGTCTGGCGACCATCGGCGCCTTGAGGCAGAAGAACCTGGTTCACGTCGTGCTCGACAATGAAAGCTACGAGTCCACCGGCAGCCAGCCGAGTCTCACGCACATCATTCACTTGGAGAAGATCGCGAAAGCAAGCGGTTATGTTTTCTCCAAAAAAGTGACAAAACCGGCCGAACTTAAGAACGCCATGAAAACGCTCCTCAAAAAAAATGGGCCCGCATTCCTGCTTGTCAAAGTCGCCAAGGACAATAATGCCCCCTACCCCCGGATCACGGCCACACCGGAAGAAATAACCGAAAGATTTTCAAGATGTCTATAAAATCTTCCGGAACCCGTCGTTGGATTCTGTTAAACCCAGGGCCTGTCAACGTCACCGAGCGTGTGAGGCAAGCTCTGCTTCGCCCCGACGTCTGCCACCGCGAAAAGGAGTTCTTCACGGTCCTCCGATCGGTCCGGGGGAAACTACTCAAAATATTCGGCGTTCAGAAAACCCACACGGTTGCGGTCCTGACAGGCTCAGGCACGCTGGCGGTGGAATCCATGCTCTCCTCTTACGGCGGCAAACACAGAAAAATCCTCTTAATCTCAAACGGAGTCTACGGCGAGCGAATGAGAGAGATTTTAAAGAGCCGCGGGATTCCGTTTAGGTTTCTTTCAAGCCCGTTCGGGCGTTTTCCAGGCCTCCAAGCCGTGGAATCAGCTCTTAAAAAAGACCGGAAAATAAAAGCGGTGGCCATGGTCCACCATGAAACATCCACAGGCATACTGAACCCTTCAAGAAAAGTCGGGCGCTTGGCTAAGAAATACGGCAAGACTTTTCTTGTCGATGCTGTGAGTTCGCTCGGCGCCGAAGAAATTGATTTTGAGAAAGACGGGGTTGATTTCTGCGCGGGATCCGCCGGCAAGTGCCTGCACAGCCTTCCAGGCCTCTCCTTTGTTCTTATTTCGAAAAAGTATGCGAAAACCCTGGGGACAAACCGGAAAAACTCCGTATACCTGGATCTGGCCACAACGCTCGCGGCGCAGGAATCGGATAACACGCCGTTCACACCCGCCGTCCAGCTTTTTTACGCGTTTGAGGAAGCGCTTCGTGAGCTTGAGAGCGAAGGCCTTGCAAACAGGATCCGCTCCTACGCCCAAAAAAGCCACACGCTTGAGGAAGGTTTTTCACGGCTCGGAGTGCGTTTTCTCGTGGAGAAAAAATTCCGCTCACATGTGCTGACGGCTTTTTGGCTGCCTAAAGGAGTCTCTTATAAAAGACTGCATGACGCTTTGAAGAAAAAAGGCTTTGTGATTTACTCCGGCCAATCCGCGCTGAAAGACAGAGTATTCCGCATCGCGCATCTGGGCGAAGTGAGTGTCTCCGATTTAAAAAAACTTGTGGCGGAAACCGGCAAAATTTTACCCCGCCGCTCCCAAAAAAATCTGCCGGTTCCAGTGGTGCTCGCGGCTGGGGTGGGCAAGCGTTTCGGCTCCGCCACAAAAACAATGCCGAAATGCCTGATTCCTATCGGTAAAAACGGCGAAACTCTTTTGTCGCGATACCTCGACATCTTCCGTGAACTCGGCTTAAAAAAAGTGGTGATCGTCGTCGGCCATCTCAAGGAAAAAATCATGGCGGAGTGCCGTAAAAAAGGTGCGGGCCTTAAGATCCGCTTTATCACGAACAAAGACTACCGCAAAGGCAGTATTGTTTCGCTCTACAAAGCTTCACCAGCGCTTAATCAAAATGCGCTGATCATGGACGCCGATGTGTATTTGCCGACACAAGCCCTGGCGAGACTCATCGATTCTGATCAAAAAAGCGCTTTTTTATTCGATCCGCGCGTTAAAAGCACCGGCGAGGAAATGATGCTGATGTCAAAAAATGGGAGGCTCTGGTCTATCGCCAAAAAACCTGACCCCAAGCTCAAACTAGCCGGCGAAGCCACCGGCATCGTAAAGCTAGGGCCCAAAGACGCGCGTCTTCTCAAAGATATTCTCCGTCACTTCGTGACGCGAAAGATCGACTCCGTTGAATATGAGGAAGCGTACTCGGTCTTGCTTAAACAGCGCAAGATTGGATTTGAATCGATCGGAAATACCTTTTGGTCCGAGATGGACTTCCCAGAAGACCTAAGCAGAATCACTCAAAACGCAATCTCGCTTTAACCGCTGGTCAAGAATCCCCTCTCTTTCGCTTCAGAGAGGGGATTCTAGGCTGCCCCAACCATGTCATCTCGAGGAGCTTTAGCGACGAGAGATCTCCTTCCTCTAGGAGGAGATTTCTCCTCACTTCGTTCGTCGAAATGACAGTCGGGGAGCCGCCAAAAATCGCTTAAGCCACGCCCTGATTTTTGATATAGGTTCTTCCTTCGTGGCGCATCGATTTTTGGCGAGGGGACTCCCCAGGATTTACTAAAAGCTCATGCGAGAAAAAGTCCATTAAGCGAAAGAAGAGAGGTTTGTTAACAGTACAGGTAAAAACTGGTGTTCTTAACTCTTCGTAACTTCCCACGCCTTTTGGTAGTCGGCGAAGGTGTTGATGTCGAGCCATCCGCTTTGCACGTTCACGGCGTGGATATTTTGCTTCCGATCGATCAACTCCTGAATCAGGTCGGTGAACTGGGCGTTTTTGAGGTTCGGGGCATTGTGAAAACGAGTGTTCCGATTCTTCTTAGAAATTTGACGGTAGGACTGCCGCAAAATCTGCGCGCCCTCTTTAGAGAAGGACGCAAGGCCCGCAAACTCGCCATTGGCTTCGGTGTGCCTCAAGTGGTGACCGATCGCCAGGACCCGTTCTCCCGCCACCACCCAGTCACGTTCAAGCTTGCCGTTCACCGAGGAACCGTCGGAAGTGCCCGGGAACCTTTTCACGACCAGGTTGATGTCGCCTTTGGCTTTCAAGAGCTTGTCGAGCACAAAATCTTCGAATAAGACATCGCCGTACAAAAACAAAAACTTGTCCTGCATTTCGCGTTCCGCGCAAAACAGCGAATGCAGAATGTGTGTCCGGCGGAAATCAGGGTTGTAGTAAGTCACGATGTCCGGATGCCGGATCTTTTCCCTCTTATATCCGGTAACCACCGCAATCCGCTGGAGGCCTGTCTTTTTCAAAACTTCGATCTGACGCTCGAGGATGCTCTTCCCTTTTATCTCGAGCATCGCCTTGGGTTTCTCAGAATTGAGCGGCCAGAAATCCGGCTCGAAACCGGCCGCGACGATGATAGCCGTCGGAGACTTCTTATAACTTTTCACAAACGCCGCTTCATGCTCCTCGAGCTTCGGCTGGCCGACAAGCCGGAAAATTTCTTTTAAGGAGACTATCTTTTTCTCGACCGGCGCGATGCACTCCTCTTCCTTCAGGCTTTTAAGCATTTTCTGCATCGCCCCCACCGAAGCACGCAAGGCCTGGTTCGCAAAAATAATGATTTTAATGCCCATCTTTTCGAGCTCCCGGCAAGTCACGGCCGGATATTTCGTAGGCACGGCCACCAAAGGTATTTTTCCTTTCCAGCGCGAAGCAAACCCACGGATCTCATCGGGCGTCGAGTGGCGCGAATGAATCAGAATCGCATCGGCGCCCGCCGCTTCATACGCGGCGGCTCTCATGAGTGCCTCTTCAATCCCCAGACCTGCAATCAGGGCCTCAGTCCTCGCAATCACAAAGAAATTTTTGTCGTTTCGAGTGGACACCGCCGCATGAATACGTCCGGCCAT
>MHFI01000066.1:6909-23613 GCA_001804125.1 Omnitrophica bacterium RIFCSPHIGHO2_02_FULL_51_18 | reverse complement strand
AAAGCGTCACAAAGAAGGATATCGCAAAGCTACTGGATGGGGGCGAGGATGATACGGCGAACGCGCTTCTTAGCTATGCCGCGATCAATTCGGCTTTCAAAGTCAAAGTCCCGGTTCAAGATAGAAAAAAAGCCGAATTTGAAGCTGACTACACGGTGAGCCAGCACGGCTATATTTCGGAGCGTCTTGCTTAAAGATTAGTTGCAAGTCGGGAGGGAGAAAAATCAGTATCTTTTCTTCTTCTCGACGACCTTCCCGATGATCGTGACTTTCTTGTCAAATTCCTTTTTCGAATATTTGATATCGTCGAATTCAGGGTAATTCAAGGGATGAAGCGCAACCCGGCTCTTGTAGATTTTTAACTGCTTAAAAGTCGCTTCATCGTCATGGTTTAATCTCGCCACCACGTAAAATAAAATAAGGGGTCAAATCTTTCCTTGACGTCATCTCTCTCGCCTGATATGGTTTATTCATGTCCCGTCCATTAAGGATCGAATATCCCAACGCCTACTATCACATCATGAATCGTGGCGCTGGTCGTCAGATGATCTATCTTGTTGATGATGATTATGGAATGTTTCTTGAAACTGTAAAGGAAACCTCAAAGTTCTTTGGTATCCGCATCATAAGCTATTGCCTGATGCCCAACCACTATCATTTACTCATCCAAACCCCAAAGGCCAATCTTTCCCGGGCCATGAGGTACTTATATTATCGGGGACTGACACTTTAACTTTAAGGATTGAAAAAATATAGCACATATGCTATATTTTACTATGCTCAAAATCATAGGTGAAAAGATATATTCAATCCGTTTGGCCAAAGGCCTCACCCAGTCCGAAGTGGTTCGACAAACGGGTATTCCTCAGCCCAATCTTTCTAACATTGAAAAGGGGAAGCAGGACATAACTCTTGCGACGCTTTTTAAGCTTGCGGGTGCTCTGGGGGTAATGCCCGGGGAGCTTTTGACACCTCTCACTTTAAAAAGTGAAAAGCAAAACACGCTTACTCGCCCCAGAGTCGAGAGGCTGGCTAAAGCCGCAGTTCACACAGACATTAAGCTAGAGCCGGCGGAACAAACAATTGCCAATGACTTAAGAATAATCGTTCCTATTCCCGGAAAACAAACTCCGAGTAAAAAAGAAGTTTATCGGGCCTGGCTGGCTCTAAAAGGAGTTTATAGGGATGCAGAACTTAGAACTTGTATCGAGCGGGTAAGAGATGAATGGCAGAGGAGCCAATGGATACTCAGCTAATTCAGCGCTTTTTTACTGAGCTGGATCAAGAATTTGGCAGGCCGGCGGAAGTGATTATCACCGGTGCGGCAGCGGGTGCCTTGATGGGGCATATTCGGCCAAGCACCGATATCGATTTTGAAATCAGATCGAGCGCATCCGATGCCAGTGATAAGGACCGCCAGGACATGGAAAATGCCGTGAGCATGGTTTCAGAAAGAATGAAAATAGCAGTTAATTTTTCAGAAGATATTTCGCATTGGTCCATGATTGATCTTCTTGACTATCGAAAAACAGCGCGTGATTACAAAAAGATAGGAAGGCTTAAGATAAAGATTTTGGCTCCTGAATATTGGACCATAGGAAAAATGGGGCGGTTTGTTGAGCTTGATATCATTGACATCAAAGAAATTATCAAAAATAAAAAAATTAAGTCCGACAAACTCATCAAACTCTGGGCTAAGGCCATAAAGATGAGTCCAATGTCTTTGGCAAAGCGGGATTTTAAGGATCACGTGCTTTATTTTTTGAGCAAATATGGCAAAGAAGTATGGGGAAAACGTTATGATTCCAATAAAGCTGTTCAATCCTTTTTGGACATGATTAAGCCGGATCGGCCGTAAACTGCAGAACACACCCCCTGCCAGAACGCCTGGTGAGCCAGCTTCAGGCGGTGGGGGTGGAGGCGGCGAAGGCAAAGGTTGTAAAACTGATTTCCTAAAGACGGTGAATCACTTCTTCGACGGCCTTTAAGATCTGCTTGGATTCAAACGGCTTGGGGATGTAATTCGAGGCCCCGTTTTTGATGGCTTCCTGCGCGATTTCCACGCTTTGGTAGCCGCTCACGACGATCACGGGAAGGTTAGGGTGGGCTTTCTTGATTCTCTTCAAGGTCTCGAGGCCTTGAAGCTTTGGCATCTTGATATCCAAAAACATCATATGGGCCTTCGTGTCCTTTAGAACTTCCAGCGCCTGGAGACCGTTGTGGGCGAATTTGAGATTGTAGAAATCCGACAGGATCAAATTGAATGATTCGCGAATCCCTTCCTCATCGTCGCAAACGAGCACCGTGTATTTTTTAGAATTTTCTTCCATTGCGGCTCCTTTTACAATGAAACGGGGGTTGATATTGAGAGTAGCCAAGCCTCGGATTTGCCCGAGTTTTTAAAATGGTGGGGCTTGGAAGCGTCAAAATAAAGGCTATCCCTGGCGTTCATTTCGTTTTTTTCACCGCCCACCGAGATCTCAAAGGAACCTTTGATTCCGTAGACGAAACGCTCGGCGCCGGACGTAAATTCCTCCGTTTCCGTCCGTCCGCCGGATTTAAGCTTTAAGAGGACAGGCATCATCTTTTTTCTCAAGATATTGGTCGTCAGCATCTCCGAGATGGCGCCGCTCGAGTGCGAGAAGGTCTCCACTTTTTGCCTGGCCAGTTTTTCTTTCATTTCGTTCGTTTTGACGATAACGTCTTCGTAGAGAGCGGGGAGGTTCACCCCCAGCGCCCCGGAAATTTTCATATGCGATTCAAGGGTCCCTGTCATAACCTCGTTTTCGATACGGCTCAAAGTTGCCTGGTCGATGCCTGTTTTTTTGGCGACGTCCACAAGCGTGAGTTTCCTCGTTTTCCGAAGCTCTTTAATCCGCTGGCCTAAGCCTTTCACCCCGCCCTTCCTTTCCGTTTAACCGTGACAGATAACCCTGCACACTATCCAAGACTTGCCCGGAAGGGCTGGGTTCATAATGCCTCCACCAAGAATAGGTTACATAAAATTTGTTAAAAAATCAAACAATTTTTATATTTTCACAGCAAAGCTCTAGTCCTATTGCCAATGCTATGTAAGTACTGCGTAAATTGAGTGGACAAAGAGTTTTACCCACGATAATATAACACCGTGCGGTCAAAGCCACAGGGTTATGACTTTGACGCATGTAGCGGCCACTCTCATCATGTCATCTCGAGTCCGCCGCTCCGCGGCGAGACGAGAGATCTCCTACGCGAAGGAGATTTCTCCTCACTTCGTTCGTCGAAATGACAGAGTTGCGGGTGTTTTTGCTTGTGACATGCGTTAAAGTCACAATCAGGCAAAGCCATGACCTTGGAAAAAATCGGGAGAAAATGACAATGCCAAAAAAAGTCGTGTTCGTACTTGCCCTGTGCCTTCTTGTGCTTTCTGGTAGAGCGTTTGCGGTGGCAGCCGCGCCCGGCTTGACAGAACTCAGCCTCGAGGAGCTTATGAATGTCGAGATCACCTCTGTTTCCAAGACGCCGCAGGTTTTGTCGAGAACGGCCGCCGCCGTTCACGTCATAAGCAATGAGGAAATACGCCGCTCGGGCGCCGCGACCATTCCGGACCTCTTGCGGCTCGTGCCCGGCGTGCAGGTCGTCCGCATCGACGCCAACAAATGGGCGGTGAGCGTGCGCGGATTCAACGACCGTTTTACCAATAACCTGCTCGTCTTGATGGACGGAAGAATCCTTTATGATCCGCTATTTTCCGGTACGCACTGGGATATTCAGGACACCCCTTTTGAAGACATTGACCGAATAGAGGTTATCCGCGGTCCCGGAGGAACGATTTGGGGGTCGAACGCCGTGAACGGCGTCATCAACATCATCACCAAATCCGCCAAGGACACGCAGGGAGGCTATGTCTCGGGGGGCGGCGGGGACACGGAGAGGGCGTTCGGCGAATTCCGGTACGGCGGGAAGGCGGGGGATGTCCCTTTCAGGGTTTACAGCAAGTATACGAATCGTGACGACAGTCCCCAGGGCCATGATGAGTGGTATGCGGCGCGCGCCGGAGGACGGGCGGATTGGGACAATGGGGGAGACACCCGTTTCACGCTTCAGGGGGATGGCTATGAAGGGCAGATGGAGGCCACAATCACCCGCTGGTTTCGCACGGCTCCCCTGGCGGTTGTCGAGGACGTGCGGGAGGACGCGAGCGGCGGCAATGTGATGGGCCGCATGGTGAGGGAATTCAATGAAAAGTCGGACCTGCAAGCGCAGATGTACTATGACTACACTTTTCGCGGCTCGGCGCATGTGGAGCTAACGCGCCATACGGCGGATTTGGACGTGCAGTACCGGTTCCCCGCCTTTGACGCTCAGGAGGTGATTGTGGGCGGCGGTTATCGCGTCTCCTGGGATGAGACGGTGCCGTCGCTCGTGGCGCCGGTATCGGTGTTTATCCCGGCGGACAGGCATGACGATGTCTGGAGCTGGTTCGTGCAGGACGAAATCACGCTGATAGAGGATCTGCTTACTTTGACGATAGGCTCAAAGTTTGAAGTCAACGATTACACCGGCTTCGAATACCAGCCAAGCGCGAGCCTCGCGTATTTTATCGATGACAAAAGCACGTTGTGGGGCTCGGTGACCCGTGCGGTCAGGGTCCCGACACCGGCTGATGTGCACAGCGTGACGGAATTTCCCTCGCTTTTGGTGGGCGCCACGACGGTCACAACAAGAAACCGCGGCCAGGATGAGTTTAAGGCGGAAGAGATTATTTCGTATGAGTCCGGCTTCCGCACGCAGTTCTATGACAAGGTTTCCGTGGATCTGGCAAGCTTTTATAGCGAATACCGTGACTTGAGAACCGCTGAGTTGTACGGCCAGGAGATTCTCAACCCCTTTCCTACCAGACTCATTCAGAATGTTTCCCTGGAAAACAATCTCGAAGCCAGGACTTATGGCGGTGAGCTCTCGCTCAATTATTTTGTCACGAAGGACTGGCGGCTTTCGGGGGGGTACACTTATTTGTACATGCATTTGACGCCCGGGCCGACATCCGATGCATCGGAAGGAGTGGAGAAACGCAGTCCCCGGCACAGCGCCTTCGCGCAGTCTTTTATCCAGCTTCCGTGGAACTGGCAGTTAGACTCGGCGATTCGCTATGTCGATGAGCTCCGGGGTTTGAACGTCAAAAGTTACGTCGTGGCGGACGTGAGGCTGGCGTGGCAGCCGCGGCCCGACTGGGAACTTTCGCTTGCGGCAAGAAATTTATTCGCGACGGATCATTTGGAGTACATCCAGCCTTTATTTTTTGAAACCTTCGGGCTGGCGCGGCGGGTCGAGTCGAGCGTTTACGGCAAAGTAACGGTCAAATTCTAGTCTGACTTTCCATGATATCCCGGATTAAAAAATTATGAAGGCGTGGATATCTCTCTCCATGGCCGCGGTTTTTATGTGGGTGATGCCGCAGGGGGAGGATGCTTTTGCGGCGTCGCCGGCTTACGCCGAGACGATCGCAAAAGAGTACCCATTGAAGGCCGCTTTCTTGTATAATTTCGCGAAGTTTGTCGAATGGCCTCCGGAATCGAACCCGGAAACACAAGGCGCGTTTGTCATCGGCATTTTCGGTGACGACCCTTTTGGCCGGGACATTGACGAGCTTCTCGGTAACAAGACGATCAATAACAAGAAGATCATTGTCGAGCGTTTTCTTTCTTTGAAAGAGGTCAGGCCTTGCCATATTTTATTTATCAATTCTTCGGAAGTAAAAAAGCTTGAGGATATCCTGGATCGCTTGGAAGGCAAGAGCGTTCTCACGGTCAGTGAAACGAGTTTGTTTACCCATAATGGGGGGATGATCAATTTTGTCATGGAGGACAACAAGGTTCGTTTTGAAATCAACAAGCAGGCAACCGACAAGGCGGGACTGAGGCTCAGCTCCCAACTTTTAAAACTAGCGAAATCCGTGATCGCCTGATATGAAATTTCTTCAGAATTTTTCCATCAAGCAGAAACTTCTTTTCATCTGCATGCTGACAAGCGGCCTGGCGGTTTTGATGGCCTGCGTGGCGTTTGTAGCCAATGACTTCGTGTCTTTGAAAAAGCAAGAGACGGCAAAGCTCTCGATCCTGGCTGACATTATCAGTCATAACACGGCCTCGGCGCTGGCATTTAAGGATTCACAATCCGCGACCGAGGATTTGGCGGCGCTGGAGGCCGAGAAGCACATTGATGCGGCCTGCATTTATCAGGCCGATGGAAATTTGTTTGCCACCTATCGAAGCCGCAACGACTGGTTTAAGGTGCCGGTTCCCGCGATGCAGAGGGAAACCTATTATTTCAAGGAAAACCATCTTCATCTTTTCCGGAACATTGTCCTGGATTCTGAGATCATCGGGCAGGTTTATCTGCAGTTTGACATGAGCGGTGTGTACACGCTCGTAAAACAGCGGATTGCGATCGGCGCGCTGATCCTGGTCTCCGCGTTTCTAATGGCATTTTTGTTGTCTACAAAGCTCCAAAAAGTCATCTCCGCGCCTATTTTGCATCTGGCGAGCGTGGCCCATACAGTCTCGCGAGATAAAAATTATACGGTCCGCGGCATCAAGCAAAGCGAGGATGAGCTCGGAGCGCTCGTGGACGGCTTTAACGGGATGCTCGAACAAATTCAGGCGCGCGACATTGAACTTCAAAACCGCGCCGTTGACCTCCAAGAGGCCAACCGGAATCTTGAGCGGGAAATGATCGAACGCAAGAACGCGGAGGAGCAGCTTTTGCAGTCACAGAAAATGCAGACCGTCGGCACGCTGGCCGGAGGAATTGCGCACGATTTGAACAACCAACTCACGCCGATCGTCGGTTATATCGACCTGATTCTATCGCAGACGGACAGCTCAAGCACGATGCACATTCTATTGACAAAGGCCAACCAGTCGGCGAAACGCTGTGCCGATGTCGTGCAGAGACTCATGCGTTTTACGCGGCCCTCGACTCAGAAGAAAACCCGTGTGCAGATTGACGCTATTTTGGAAGAAGTCAAGAGCCTCTTCCCGAATTTTTTGTCTTCGGTCATCACGACGTATGTGCGGTGTCAGGAGGGCATCTGGCCCGTGTACGGAAATGAAACCGAAATTCAGACCGTGATCATGAACCTTTTGACGAACGCGCGCGACGCGATGTCGGTGGACGGCGGGACGCTCCTGATCGAAGCCAGAAACGTCAACCTGGGGTTGGGAGCGCCGGAAAGTAAGATCACTACGGCCACGAAAACCGGTTTAAACCTGAAGCTCGGTCAACGGCAGGGGCCTTACGTGGTCATCTCGGTCAGCGATTCGGGCGCGGGCATGCCGTCGCATGTGCTTCAGAGGATTTTCGAGCCTTTTTTTACAACGAAGGAAGTGGGCCAGGGAACCGGTTTGGGTCTTTCAATGGTGTTTAACATCATGAGGGATCATCAGGGATGGGTGGACGTGTCCACCGAAGAAGGTCAAGGGTCGGTTTTTCAACTTTATTTTCCGATTCATCCCGATGCGATCTCCGCAGAAAATCAGGAAAGGAATAATATGCCAGACTTACCGAGAGGAAGCGAAACGATCCTCTTCGCGGATGACGAAGAGGATCTGCGGAGCATGGGAAGGCTCTTTCTGGAACACTTGGGTTACAAAGTGCTGTTGGCCGCCAATGGGGAAGAGGCGGTCAGGATTTATGAGGAACAGCAAAACAACATCGCCGCGGTGATTTTGGACATGACGATGCCCAGGTTGACGGGCCGCCAGGCCGTCAACAAGATCCTGAAGATAAACCCGAAAGCGAAGATCATTCTTTGCAGTGGTTACACGTCTGAGGGCGATCCGGCGAACCTTTTAAAACAAGGCGTTTGTGACTTTATTCCGAAGCCCTATACGATTTCGCCGCTTGCGATTTCGATCAGGAAAGCTTTGGATGCTTAATGAGTCTCAAGTCTTTCAATTCTCCCGTGCCCGTTTTACAGCGGACGGTTGTTTTTACGGGTCTTTACCTGTTTGTCTATGCCGCCTTCACGCTTCTTGCGCTCTTCTGGAACGAGAGAGTTAGGGTCGATCTTCGCGTCAACCCGTGGCTTGCGACCGGCCTCACCGCTCTGCTAATCACCGCTGCTTTGCGCCCGCTGGAGCATTTCTTAAGTTTTGTCACCGACCGGTTTTTATTTCAAAAAAAATACAACACGCGGGAACTCTTAAGCACCTTCACGCATCAGATCCTAACCGTGCTGGACCTGCAGGACCTGATGGAAGTGACCGTAACCGATTTGATCCGCATCATGAAATTGGAATCCGCCGGCATTCTTTTGCATAACAAATACGGCAAAGAGTACACGCTAGCCGCCGCCAGAGGAATTAAAAACAGGGACCTGCGCTTTTCGGACCAGGACGTTCTGATTCAACATCTGGGCAGTTCAGGCCAGCCCATCTTGCTGGACAGAAGAAACGGGAAAACAAGCGCGCAGAACCCGCTGAGGCGAAGCTTTGAAAAATTGAACGCGCGGCTTTGCCTGCCGCTTCAGATTCACGATGAGCTGATCGGCGTGCTTTTCTTGGGACCCAAGAAATCCGGCGAAGATTACCTTCAGGAGGACCTGGATATCTTGAGCGCGCTTTCGAGGACGGAGGCCATCGCTATTTCTAATGCGCTGCTGTTTGCCGAACTGTCGAAGATACAGTCGGAAATTATCCAGCGGGAAAAGATGGCGGTGATCGGCGCGCTTGCGGCGGGCATCAACCACGAGATCTGCAACCCTTTGAGCATCATCCGCGGCGAGTGTGAGATATTTTTGTTGAATCAGCGGGACAATTATTACCAGAACAAATCGCATGAAGAAATGCTGACGATGTTTTTGGACGTGATGAAGAAGGTGGTGCGGGAAACCGACCGCGCCGCCGCGATCACGAAGCGCCTTTCGACTTTTGCCAAGCCGTCCCATCGTTCGATGGAGGGAGAAGTGTGGATTGACAAGGAAATCGACGAGGTTTTAAGCCTTATGAACCACGACATCATAAGCAAGAACATCACGATAAATAAAAAGTTCTGTCAGAGTTTTCCGGCGGTTTATGCGGACCAGAAACAGGTGGAAGAAGCGTTATTCAACGTCTTAAGGAATTCCGTCCAGCACAGCAACAAGCCGGAAGGGCTGATCCAGGTGACGGGCACCGTCGAGGACAACTTTGCGGTGGTGACGATTGAGGACAACGGAAGCGGAATGCCGCCCGAAAAGATAGAAAATATTTTGAATCCGTTTTACTCTCTCAAAGAGGCCGGGAAGCCCACGGATCTGGGGCTTTTTATCGTGAAGCAGATTATGGAGCAGTTGAAAGGCACGATTGCCGTACAAAGCGAGCAAGAAACAGGCTCCGTGTTTTTGCTTAAGTTTCCAATTAAGAAATCATGAAGATACGAAATGTGCTTGTGATTTACAAGAAAAGTGCCTATGAGATCCACGTACTCGAGCACAAAAATCCGCTTTTTCGTGAGATGGACTCGAAGAAGGAGAGCATTGAGGAGCGGCGGCTGCGGTTGTCGCACGAACTCCATTATGAGACCGTGAAAGAGGTGAAGCGGGTTCTCGAGGAGAAAGAGGTTCCGTATAAGGCCGTCTACCGGTCAGCCAAGATTGATGTGAAACCCTATAATCTTATTGTTTCCGTAGGAGGGGACGGAACTTTTTTAGAAGCGGCCCGGCGCGTTCACCGGCAGGCGATTTTAGGCGTCAACTCGGATCCGGGCCACAGCGTAGGCAGTTTTTGCGCGGCCGGACGCGGCCAGTTTGGGAAGCTGCTAGATTCCGTTCTGAAGCGGCATTGGGTCGCGCGGAAAATCAACCGCCTGGAGCTGCGCGTGAATGGGAAAGTTCTGCCGTACCGGGTGTTGAATGACATTCTCTTTTGCCACCGAAACCCGGCGGCGATGAGCCGTTACTGGATTCGGGTTGGTAAACTTCGTGAGGAACACCGGAACTCAGGGCTGTGGGTTTCCACGGCCGCGGGTTCGACAGGCGCCATTAAATCCGCCGGCGGCAGGGTGCTGCCTTGGGAGTCCAGACAGATCCAGTATTGGCCGCGCGAACTTTATAAGTGGCATGGTTGGCATTATCGGCTGACAGGCGGTCTCTTGAAGGAGGGACAAAAATTGGTCATAGGCTCTATGATTCGTGAAGGAAGTCTGTACCTTGACGGACCGCATCTTTCCACGCGTTTTTCCTATGGGGACACCCTTGAGATTTCAAATTCTCCCTTTCCTTTAAATATCATTCTGCCAAAACACCGCTAAATGGAATTTCTAACAGAATTTTTCTCTAAGATACATCATCTGGACGAACTCATTGCCTGGGGCGGCTACACGGCACTGACAATTATCGTGTTCTGCGAAACGGGCCTCTTGGCCGGTTTTTTTCTGCCCGGAGACTCGCTTTTAGTAACCGCGGGACTTGTGGCCTCACAGGGGAAGCTTGATTTCCTGACATTGAATGCGTTTCTAATGACCGCCGCCATTGTCGGCGACAGTACGGGTTATGCGATCGGCTTCTTCTTGGGGCCCCGGATCTTTAATAGAGAAGACTCTGTTTTTTTTCACAAGGCGCATGTCGAGCGTACGCACCGGTTTTTCGAGAAATATGGCGGAAAGACGATCATCCTGGCGCGGTTTGTCCCCATTGTACGGACCTTTGCCCCCACGGTCGCCGGCGTAGGGAGAATGAGCTACCAAAAGTTTTTGAGCTTCAATGTCATTGGCGGGATCCTTTGGGTTTTGAGCATGCTTTCAATCGGTTATTTCTTAGGCGCGTCGATTCCCAATATTGAAAAGCACTTGCATCTGGTCATCGCAATTGTAATAATTATCTCCTTTCTACCCCTGGTACACGAATGGCGTGAAGCCCGCAAGCGATCGGGGAAAAACCGTTAAGCATAGAAAAGAAATTTTAAATGAGCACAATAAAGAAATTATCCATTATTTTCATTATCGGAAGCTTTATTTTCAGTGTATGCAGGCCCGCGCAGGCATTCTGGCCGTGGGAGAAGAAAGCAAAGGCGCAAGACCAGTCTTCAACCAAGCCGGTTACCCCTGAGGCGTCAAGCGCCCCGGAATTGACCCTCGAACAGGCTTACCGCCTGGCGCGTATTCAAAGCGAAACCGTGGCGATGAAAATGGAGGAGCTTAACGTCGCGCAAGGGCACCTGTACCAGGCGCTCGACATTGTGATGCCGAAAGTCAATTTCGTGATGACCCGGCAGGAGCAGGACGCCTCCAAGGACGTGGGTGCGGGTGCGGAAGGGGTGGGCGGCACGTTCACACGCCGCACGACGCCGGAAAATAAATTCACATTCAGCCAGCCGATTTTCTCCGGCTTCAAAGAGTTTGCGATGATTCAAGCCTCCGGCGCCGAGAAAAGCCAGAAACGCTTTGAAATCCGGCGCGCCGAAGAAACACTTTTTATCAACGTGGTGGAGGCCTTTTACAATCTCGCGCAGGCCGCCAAGGAAGTCGGGATTCGCGAATCTACGGAGACAACGCTGGAGAAACGTATTTTGGAACTCAAGGATCGCGTGGCATTGGGCCGCTCACGCGAGAGTGAGATTGAAACGGCGCGTGCGGAGCTTAAGGTAACGGAAGCGGAGCTCGTGGATGCCAGGCGGTTTGAGGTTGTTTCACGACAGCTGCTGGAGTTTTATATAGGAAGGCAACTGACCGAATCTTTGGAAGAGGAAGGTCAGTCTCTTCTTCCGGTGTACGAAGAATCAGATTTGTCGGGCCTTGCCGATAAACGATCCGATGTACGGGCGGCCTACGAGGCTTATCGGATAAAAGAGAAAAATGTTGCGGCGGCGCAGGCGGATTTATTCCCGGAGGTGAAACTCGACGGCAATTATTACACCGAGCGCGTAGGTTTTCGCTCCGGCATCGATTGGGACTATACCTTGACCGTGGACGTGCCGCTTTTTGAAGGGACTGAAACATTCGGCAACATCAAGGTGGCCGCGTCGGAGCGGGAAAAAGAAAAATACAATTACCTGCTTACAAAGCGAAACGCGGAACTTGAAATTCAAAACGAATTTGAAGAATACCGCTCCGCCGTGGAAAGGGCGAAGGCTTATGAGGAGGCGTTCCAGGCGCTTGAGCGGAGCTACGAAATTCAGGAGAAGGATTATCGCCTGAACTTGGTGAGCAACCTCGATGTGCTCGACGCCTTGCAAAATCTGCAGGGTATCCATATCGACGCGAATGTCTCTGACACCGACGCGAAGCGGCGTTATTGGTTCCTTCGGGTGTCTCTCGGTGACGCGCCCGAGTTTGTGAGCGGAAAGAAAAATAAACCATGATTCTCTCCGACATTTCCATAAAAAATCCGGTGTTTGCGTGGATGCTGATGGCGGGGCTCATCCTTTTCGGTTTCATCTCCTACCAGGGGCTTGGCGTGAGCCGTATGCCGGAGGTCGATTTTCCGGTGATATCGGTGCAGATTGACTGGGAAGGCGCGGCTCCGGAGATCATGGAAACCGACGTCACGGATATCGTCGAAGACGCCGTCATGAGCGTGCAGGGCATACGCGAAGTCTCTTCCACCACGAGGCAGGGCGTTTCCGAAATCACGGTTGAATTTGAATTAGGCCGCGATGTCGATGCCGCCATGCAGGAGGTTCAATCGAAAGTGACGCAGTCCCAGCGCCGGCTTCCCGTAGAAATTGATCCGCCGATCGTCACGAAAATCAACCCCACCGATCAGCCCATTTTATGGTTGGGCGTTTCCGGTTCCCGCGCCAAGCGCGACCTGATGGCCTATGTCGAAGATCATTTGAAGAACCGCTTCCAGACAATTTCCGGCGTCGGCGATATTATCTTGGGCGGTTTTGTCGATCGGAACCTCCGGGTTTGGGTGTCTCAGAAAAAACTTGAGCAATACGAGCTTTCCGTCAACGACGTGATCGATTCGATTGAGGCCAATCACGTCGAGCGGCCGGCCGGCCGGATCGAGACCTCTGCAAAAGAGATGAACGTGCGAGCGCTGGGCGAGGCAATGACCGTGGAGGAATTCGAGAACATCGTGATCTCAAAGCGCGGCGGCCAGCCCGTGTACAAGCCAATCTATCTAAAGGACGTGGCCGAGATCCAGGATGGTTTGGCTGATCAGCGGCGCCTTTCCCGAATCATGGGGCAAACGGCCGTTGGCCTGGGCATCCGCAAACAGCGCGGTGCGAATGAGGTCGCGGTCGCGCACGCCGTGAAAAAACGGCTCAAAGAAGTCCAGCGCGAAATGCCCAAGGATCTTAACATCGATATCAACTTTGACCGGTCGGTTTTCGTCGAGGAATCGATCCGGGAGCTTGTGTTTACGCTGATTCTTTCGGCGCTTCTGACCGCGATCGTCTGCTGGATTTTTTTAGGGCATTGGAGTTCTACGCTCAACATTTTGCTCGCGATCCCCACTTCGATCCTCGGGACGTTTATGGCGTTCAAGTTTCTCAACTTCACGCTCAATACGTTCACGGTGCTGGGGTTGTCGCTCGTAATCGGCATCGTGGTGGACGACGCGATCATGGTGCTCGAAAATATAGTCCGCCGGCGCGAGGCGGGGGAAGAACGCGTGAGAGCGGCGGCGGAAGGCGCGCGGCAGATCGCGTCCGCGGCGCTCGCCGCGACGCTGGCGCTTGTTGCCGTGTTTCTGCCGGTCGCCTTCATGAAGGGTATCATCGGGAAATTTTTCTTCCAATTCGGCGTCACGATATCGGTTGCGGTTGTCCTGTCGCTTTTGGAGGCTTTGACCCTTACGCCGATGCGGGCCTCCCAGTTCCTTGATGTCGGCGAGCGCCGTACGTTTTTTGGAAAGGCTGTTGAAAACGGTTTCAGGTTCTTGTCGTCCGCTTACAGCCGCGTGCTTCCGAAAGTGCTCGACCGACGGTGGCTTGTCCTCATCGTCTCGTTCGCGCTTTTTGGAGGTTCGCTCTTTCTTTTTGGTTCTCTCAGGAAGGAGTTTGTTCCCAGCCAGGACCAGAGCATGCTCATGTGTCGCCTGCAGACGCCGGTCGGCTCTTCCTTAGAGTTCACGAGCGAACGATTCATGCAGGCGGAAAAGTTTGTGATGGCCCAGCCGGAGGTGAAACGCTACTTCGGGGCCATCGGGGGTTTTGGCGGCGGTGAGGTGAACACCGGCATTCTCTTTGTGACGCTGAAGCCGAAGCAGGAGCGAGGTATCCGTCCGGGCCGCCGCTCTCCCATGAGCCAAGAGGAAATCATGGCCCTGGCGAGAAAAGAACTCAACTTGATTCCGGACACCAAGGCGAATCTGCAGGATCTCTCGACGATGGGATTCACCGCCCAGCGAGGGTATCCGATCGAATTTACGGTACGGGGCGGTAATTGGGATAAGCTTGCGGGCTACTCCCAGGAGATCATGCGCCGCATGAAAGAAACAGGCCTCATGGTCGATGTGGACACGGATTATCTTCTCGGTGTCACGGAGATCCAGGTGATTCCCGACCGGAAAAAAGCGCTTGAACGGGGGGTTGAGATGGACAAGCTCGCCGAGGCCGTGAACGCGCTCGTGGGCGGCGTTCGGGTCGGCAAGTACACGAAAGAAAGCAGGCGTTACGACGTGCGAGTCCGTTTGCAGGCGGCGGAACGTCTGGATCCTAAGATGATCGAATCGATTCAGATTTGGAATAACCGCGGTGAAATTGTGCGCCTCGCCGACGTGGTCGAGATTCGCGAAAAACCGTCGCTCATGAGCATCACGCGGCGCGGCCGGGAGCGCGCGATCGGCGTCTTCGCGAATGTCGCGCTTAAAAAATCACAAGCCGACGCGATCTCGGCGGTCGAGCGGATAGCGAAAGAAGCGCTTCCCGAAGGGTACCGCATCGTGATGAGCGGTTCTTCGCGTGAATTCAGGGAATCATTCGGATCGCTCTTTTTTGCCTGGGGCTTGGGAATTCTCATCGCCTATATGGTGCTGGCGTCCCAATACAACAGTTATATCCAGCCGACCCTCGTGCTATTGGCGCTGCCGTTCAGCGTGACAGGCGCGGCAGTCGCGCTTTTCTTGGCCGACCAGTCGCTTAATATCTACAGCATCATCGCGTTGATTCTTCTCATGGGCATTGTGAAGAAAAATTCCATTCTGCTCATCGAGTTTGCCAATGAAATGCGGCGAAAGGGAATGAACGCGAAAGATGCGATATTAGCGGCCGGTCCTGTGCGTCTGCGGCCCATTGTCATGACCTCGGTTTCCACGATCGCGGCGGCACTTCCGCCGGCTTTGGCGCTTGGGCCGGGCGCCGAAACACGCATGCCGATGGCGGTGGCCGTGATAGGCGGCGTGCTCCTGTCGACCCTTTTGACGCTTTTTGTGGTGCCCTGCGCTTACAGTTTGCTGGCAAATCTGGAAAGCAACAATTATTCGGACTTCGTGCAAGGAAAACATGAAGGTGGTCGGGTACTGTAGCTTCTACGGAACACATGCGACTTGAATATTTGTCCATATAGGTGTACACTTAAAGAGACAGAAGAAAAGGGGAGCTAAAATGCTTAAAGATATTCCGATCACGGAAGCACGGTATGAGCTTACCTCGTTGCCGGAGCGATTGAGCCGTGCGCACGAGGCCGTGACGATCACACGCCGCGGCAAGCCGGTGCTGGCTGTTTTGCCCTGGGATGAATATGAAGCGTTGGTTGAGACGCTGGAAATCATGGGCGACAATGACATGATGGCAGCCTTGGCGCAAGGCATCCGAGAGTTTAAGGAAGGTAAGGGCATACCCTGGGAGAAGGCTAAAGGGAAGCTGGGGTTGTGATCTATCGGATCGTTATAGAGCCCGCGGCTCTCAAGTCGCTTGCGGCCATCGGAGACCGCAGGGCGCAGGAGAAGATCCGTGAGCGTATCGATGCCTTAGCGCAGGCTCCTGAGCTTCAGGGCAAACCTTTGAGAGGGGAGCTTGCGGGATACCGGAGCCTTCGCGCGGCGGGTCAGCGCTATCGTGTTATTTATCGTGTTGAAAATATGAAAGTTTTGGTCGTCATCATTGCTTTGGGTCTACGTAGAGAAGGTGACAAAAAAGACGTTTACGCGCTTGCGGCTAAGCTCGTTCGCCTTCGGTTTATTTCATGAAGACACCCATTTGCTGTCTCGATTTGGAAGGGGTTCTTGTGCCTGAAATCTGGATTAAAGTTTCGGAAAAGACAAAAATCAGGGAACTGCGTCTTACCACGCGTGATATTCCCGACTATGACGCGCTGATGAAGCGCCGTCTGAAGATTTTAAGGCAGCATAAGATCAGGCTCCGCGATATCGAGCACGTGATCTCGAAGATCGAGCCGCTTTCCGGAGCGCGCCGATTTTTGGATAAACTGCGCGCCGAAACCCAAGTCGTCATTTTATCCGATACCTATTACGAATTCGCGATGCCGCTCATGAAGAAGCTGGGATACCCTTCGCTTTTTTGCAACTGGTTGTCGACAGATCCGGCGGGTTTTATCGCGAACTATCATCTGCGTCAGCCGAACGGCAAACAGAAGGCGGTGATCGGGTTGAAACGGATCGGATTTTGTGTCCACGCGGCGGGTGATTCTTATAACGACATCGCGATGCTGAAGGCCGCGGATAAAGCCGTTTTGTTCAACCCGCCGCCCCATATCGTCAAAGAATTCCCACAGTTTAAAATCGCAAAAAATTACAAAGAGCTCCTTAAAGCGCTTGGTTAAAATCCTTTCCTG
>MHFI01000066.1:0-6893 GCA_001804125.1 Omnitrophica bacterium RIFCSPHIGHO2_02_FULL_51_18 | reverse complement strand
AAGAGCTCCTTAAAGCGCTTGGTTAAAATCCTTTCCTGGAACGTGAACGGCACCACTGTCCGGTGGGAATTTTGCTTAAAATTAATTAATTTCCGTAACCTATTCTTAACATTTCCGAAAATAAGCCGTTAAGTTCTTCCTATATACTTACCAGCGTCATTCTGAGGCCCCGCTTCTTGCTTTCGCAAGAAAGCATCGGGGCCGAAGAATCTCAAAAAAGAGATCCTTCGCTAGCGCTCAGGATGACGTTTTGCCAAATTAGTGATTGACAGACAGAGAGGCTAAGAGTAAATTTATTAAACATTGTGAAAGGAAAATCGATGGCGGTTATTCAAGATCTCACTCAAATAACAGTCTCCAACGGGGATAAAACAATGAAAGACAGGTCAGACAAAAATATTTTCAATCTCGCAAAAAGTTTTGGCTGCAACGTTTTCAGTGACCGTGTGATGAAAGAGCGCCTGCCGAAAGACACTTACAAGGCCCTCCGGGAAACCATTGACAATGGCTTGCCGTTGACGCTTGAAGTGGCGAACGTCGCCGCCAACGCGATGAAGGACTGGGCCATCGAGAAAGGCGCCACGCATTACACGCACTTGTTTCAGCCGTTGACGGGAAAGACCGCCGAGAAGCATGATTCGTTCATTTCTCCGACCGCGGACGGCGGCATCATCATGGAATTTTCAGGTAAGCAGCTCATTCAAGGCGAGCCGGATGCTTCTTCGTTCCCCAGCGGGGGCTTGCGCACGACCTTTGAAGCGCGTGGGTACACGGCGTGGGATTGCACGTCACCCGCTTTCTTAAAAGAAGACGCGGTGGGGAATGTGACGCTTTGCATCCCGACGGCGTTTTGCTCTTATACCGGCGAAGCGCTGGATAAAAAGACCCCGCTTTTGAGGTCGATGGAAGCCGTTTCCAAACAGGCTGTCCGCGTGTTGAGGGCGCTCGGCAATACGGCTTCGCGCCGCGTGACTTCCACGGTGGGTCCTGAGCAGGAATATTTCCTGATTGATAAGAAATATTACGACCAGCGTCTGGACCTTATTACTACGGGAAGGACCCTGTTCGGCGCCGCATCGCCCAAAGGACAGGAATTGGAAGACCAATATTTCGGCGCGATCAAGGACAGGATCTCGGCGTTCATGAAAGACCTGGATACCGAACTTTGGAAAATGGGCGTTTTGGCGAAAACTAAGCACAACGAAGTGGCGCCCGCGCAGTATGAAATGGCGCCTATTTACTCCACCACGAATATCGCGGCCGACCACAACCAGCTGGTGATGGAAACCATGCAGAAGGTGGCGTTAAGGCACGACCTGGTGTGCCTGCTCTATGAAAAGCCGTTTGCGGGCATAAACGGTTCGGGCAAACACAACAACTGGTCGCTGGCAACGGATGACGGAGCCAACCTGCTTGATCCCGGCAAGACCCCGCATGACAACGAGCAGTTCCTGCTTTTCTTGAGCGCGCTCGTGATCGCAGTCGACAGGCACGCGGACAAGCTTCGCGCCGGAGCGGCCAATCCCGGCAATGATCTGAGGCTCGGTGCCAATGAAGCGCCGCCCGCCATCATTTCCATCTTCATGGGCGAAGAGCTCACCGACATTTTGATGGATTTGGCGAAGGGCAAGAAGGCCCACGGGAAAGGACAGCATTTCCTCCACATCGGCGTGGACACGCTTCCGAAGCTCCCGAAGGATAATACCGACAGAAACCGGACTTCGCCGTTTGCGTTTACCGGCAATAAGTTCGAGTTTCGTATGGTGCCTTCATCCGCGTCCATTTCCGGGTCCAACACGGTGCTCAATACGATTGTGGCCGAGGCGCTCGATGAAATCGCCACGCGCCTTGAGAAGGCCAAGGACATCAATAAGGAGGCCGGAGCGATCGTTAAAGAAGCTGTCAATAAACATGGCCGCATCATCTTTAATGGAAATAATTATACGGACGAATGGATCAAGGAAGCCAAAAAACGAGGCTTGCCGAATATCCGATCGACCGTGGAAGCGCTGGGCGCGATGGCGACGCCGGAAGCCGTGAAGCTTTTTGAGAAATACAAAGTTCTGACCAAAGGAGAGCTTCATTCACGCTATGAGGTATATATCGAGCAATATGCCAAACACATCAACATCGAAGCACAATGCGCGATTCGCATGGCAAAGACCCAGTACCTCCCGGCCGTCAGCCGTTTCACCGAACAGTTGGCCAGGACAGTCGTTGGACTGAAGTCCGCGGGTGTTCCGCCCGCCGTGCAGAAAGAGCTTCTAGTGCGGGTCCAGTCGCTTTTGGATGCTGCCAGCAAGAAACTTGTGACGCTTGAGAAGGCGCTTAAGAAGGCGCAGGGCGTTGGCGAAGCCACACATAAGGCCGAGGCTTATCGTGACGAGGTCTTCACGGCCCAGGCCGAGTTGAGGACCGATATCGACGCGCTTGAGACGGTTGTCCCGGCGGATCTATGGCCGGTGCCGACTTATGCTGAGATGCTCTTTAAGCTTTGAATCGACTGAACGATCGATTTTGAATGGAGGGGTTGTTTGTCGTGTCTTATTTAAATCGTTTACAATTTTTTTGTTTCAATCTTTGTAAGTTGTGATATATAATCGAATCAAAATTTAGTTTTTTTAAAAAGGTATTCAAGCCCCATGGCTTACCGCTCACTGTATAAAAACGATTATTTAACCGATAGAGAGCGCAAGAACATCATTCTTCTCGATGTTATTCGTCGCAACGGTCCGATCGCCAAGACCGATATTTCCCGCATCACTCAGTTCAACATTGTGACGGTTTCCAATTACGTAGAACACTACATCGACCAGAAGCTCGTCATTGAAAAAGGCCTCGACATTTCAAGCGGCGGCCGCCGGCCGGAGCTTATCGAACTAAACGCCGATTGGGGGAATCTGGTGGGGGTTGAGATCGGCCCGACGCATATCCTTGGTTTTGTGACAAACCTGACGCCTTCGATTATTTTTAAGGAGAAGACGAAAAGGCCTGAAGGCCATATGGAAGTGGTGATTGCCGAAGCAGTCAAGCTCGTGCGAAACATCATTGAGGGTTCCAAAGTGCCGGTTGAGAAGATCAAAGGGATCGGCCTTGGGATTTCGGGCGTGATCGACAAAAATGCAGGCACGATCCGTGACACGGACTCTTTGCGCGGAAAGACCGTCGGGAGTTACGCGACCGCGAAAGCGATTCTTGAGAAGGAATTCAAGGTGCCGGTGTCCGTGGGCAATGACGCAAATTTGGCGGCGCTGGCCGAGAAGAAGCAAAGCCTCCGAATCGACGACGAAAACGTGCTTTATTTTTATTCGGATGTCGGCACGGGCATCATCGCCAACAACGATCTATTCTGGGGATCGAGTTGGAGCGCGGGGGAGGTACAGCTTAATTTGGACAACCGCGACGGGTTGATGCTTGCGCCGTGGGTGGACGAGACGGATTTCTTCAAGTCCGAAGGATTGGATCTGGGGATCTGCCGGCGTGTCCGCGAGGCAATGAAAAAAGAAACCTCCAAGACGAAGCTTTGGGATCTCTGCGGCAAGAACCTTGAAAAGATGGATATGAACATGATCTTCGAGGCCGCAAAGGCCAATGATCCGTTTGCGATGAAGGCGGTGGAAGAAGGCTGCACGCGGCTGGGTCTCAAGGTCGCATATTTGACCAATTTTTTCAATCCGGAAGTGGTGGTGCTGGGCGGCGGCGTCGAAAAGGGCGGCGAACTGGTGCTGAACGTGGTGCGCCGCGTCGTAAAGCAGCTGGTCATGGAAGAGGCCGCCGGTGCTGTTAAAATCATTTTATCAAGGTTGGGAGAAGATGCGGTCGCCTACGGCGCCGTGTGCTTGGTGACCCAGGAACTTTTCGCGGAGGTATAATTTCAATGCCCACTCTTTCAAAGCGAAGACTGTTGGACCAGATCGAACTCAATGACCACGAGAAGAAGAACCTTCAGATCCTCGACACGATCCGCAAGAAGGGCCCGGTCGCGCGCGCCGAAATATCACGCCTTATCGGTCTCAACATCGTCACGGTCACCAGCTACGTGGACCAGTACATCAAGAAGAGCGTTATTAAGGAAGTCGGCATTGATGTATCCAGCGGCGGCCGGAAGCCCACGCTTGTGGATCTGAACCCTGCGGCCGTTTTTGTGGTTGGTGTGGGTTTGAACATCGTGGACATGATCGCCGTGCTGTGCAATCTAAAGGGCGATATTATTTTCAGTGTAAAAAAGGAGCGGCCGCTCCAGGCCGGAGAAGCGCTCGTTCTGTCGATGACGGAGCTGGTGAAGGAATTGATCGAAAAATCAAAGGTGGATACCGGAAAAATTCACGGTATCGGCATCGGTATCCCGGGCATTTTTAACCGCGAGACAAGCACGGTACGCTGGCCGGTGGGGCTTTTGAAAGAGGACCTTTCGATTTCCGTGTCGATTCATGGGATCTTTGAGGAGAAATTCGGGATCCCTACGTTTGTCGACAACGACGCGAATGCGGCCGTTTTCGGCGAAGAATGGTACGGGCGGGGTCTCGGTGTGCAGCATGCGATTTATTTGTATTCGGGCAGCGGTTGCGGTCTCATGATCAACGGCCAGATTTACCGCGGCGCCAACGGCTGCGCGGGGGAATGGCTTTTTGATATTCAGGAAGAGGACCCGAAGGGCATGGTGATCGAGTCTTACAAATCCGGGATCTGGAGCCTGGATCTTGGGATCGCCAGGCGCGCGATCGCGCTCCAGAAAGAAAATCCGGCTTCCAAAATCTATGCGCTTTTGAACGGCAATGCGAAAAAGGCCACCGTGCTGACGGTCTCGAAGGCCAGTGAAGCGGGGGACATGCTTGCGAACCAGATTCTGAAAGAAGCGGGCGTGAAACTGGGCCGCAAAGCCGCATTTTTGGTGAATTTGTTTAATCCTGAAATTTTGATTATCGGCGGCGGGATCGAAATCGGAGGCGCCCCGTTTTTGGACGCCGTGCGGGACACGGTACGGCAGGCCTCGATTCCCGAAGCTACCGACAAATTAAGAATCATTCCCTCGCAGCTGGGTGAAAACGGGGTCGCGCTGGGGGCGGCTGCGCTGGTGGCCCAGAATTATTTTATCAGCGTTTAATGGATCCGCGCGCTTGCCGTTATTGCAATTCAAGCTTCCTTCCGAATAAATACGCGCCGCGTCAGACGGTGTGTTCGAATCTCGAATGCCAAAAAAAACGGCAACTCGAAAGCATGCGTCAATGGCGCGAGAAAAACCCGAGTTATTTCAAGTACGACGAATCCAAAGGCATCCAGTGGCTTGAGATCCAGCGGCGGCGCTCCCGCGAGTGGCGGCAGCGGAACCCCGACAAGGTGCGCGCCTACCGCCAGACGCATGAGGATGAGTACCGCCGTTACATGCGCGAGTACATGCAGCGTTACCGGCAGAAACAAAAAACCCAGCCTCCTGCGTCTGGTGAAACGGGTACGGATGTTAAAACGCCCGACTGAGTTTTTATTTTTTTGCCTGAAATGTGAACTAAAAAAGTAATTATGGTTGACAATAAATCTCATCAAGTCGCGTGATGAGATCTCTCGTCCTCCTTCGCTAAAGCTTCGGAGGACTCGAGATGACATTAGGAGATCACATGTTGGATTTAATTCTGAAAGCACGAACCGATGTTTTGTCAGGCAGCGAGATATCTTACAAAGAGGCGTTAAGGCTTACTGAGGTTTCTTTTACCCATATCCCCTATCTCGCGGCCGCCGCGAATGAGGTGCGTCAAAAATTTGTGGGGGATAAGGTAGAATCCTGCGCTTTGTCGAACATTAAGAGCGGACATTGCAGCGAAGACTGCAAGTTTTGCGCGCAGTCGGGGCATTATAAAACGGATTCGCCGGTCTATCCGCAGATCGGCGTGGAGGAGATCGTTTCGCAGGCCAAACAGGCCGAACAGATGGGCGCCACGGAATTTTGTCTCGTCTCAAGCGGGTGGGGCGCCACGAGCGATCGTGAGTTTGAAACCGTGCTTGAGGCGGTTCGCCGTATTTCAACCGAGACAAAACTTTTTGCGGATTGCTCCCTCGGGTTTTTGACCGGCGAGCAGATGCGGCAGTTGAAAGAAGCGGGTCTTTATCGCAATAATCATAACCTAGAAGCCGCGAAAGGCTATTTTGAGAATGTTTGCACGACTCACACGCATGAAGAGCGCATGAGCCACATCCAGAGGGCGAGGCATTATGGGATTCACCCTTGTTCGGGCGGAATTCTCGGGATGGGGGAGTCGCCGAAGGACAGGATTGACCTTGCGTTTGAGCTTAAGAAAATCGGGGTTGACTGTGTGCCGATTAATATCCTCAACCCGCGGCGCGGCACTCCGCTCGGAGATGTCGAGCCGCTGCCGCCCCTCGAAATCATCAAGTACATCGCGATTTACCGGATGATTCTGCCTAAGAGCACGATTAAGATTGCCGGCGGCCGCGAGGTGAATTTAAGGGACTTGCAGGCGATGGCGATGCAAGCGGGCGCCAACGGACTCATCATCGGGAACTATCTCACGACCATGGGCCGGAACCCTGCGCAGGACATTCAAATGCTTAAGGATCTTGGGTTTAAAGTAGCGACATCTGCGGGTCCTGCACAACATCCGGGGAGCCCTCAGCCGGCAAGTAAAGCAAGCAATGATTGTGCGCCTGCGGGTTGTCATCCTGAGGAGCGTTAGCGACGAAGGATCTCTTTTTGAGATTCTTCGCCCTTCGGGCTCAGAATGACAGTTTGGCTTGGTTTTAAAAATGAGCTGTTCGATTTAAAAGAAAAGAACCTCTATCGCTCACTAGAGGTTTTGAATTCCTCGAATAGCGCTACTATTCAGATCGGCAAAAAAAGTTTTCTTAACTTTTCTTCCAATAATTATCTGGGGCTATCCACG
>MHFI01000065.1 GCA_001804125.1 Omnitrophica bacterium RIFCSPHIGHO2_02_FULL_51_18 | reverse complement strand
AGAATGACGTTCTTGTTTGATCATCGCACCACTTAATGAGATTTCTCGCTTCGCTCGAAATGACAATATGTATCTTATTTAATTTGAAATAGTTACGTTGTTAAATAGCAGAAATTCTTTTGTAAATTCTTTGTATTTCTTAGCGCCTTCGGAATCCTTATCGTAAAAATAAATAGGCTTTCCAAAACCCGGTGCTTCGCTGAGACGAATGTTTCGGGGGATCACTGTTTTGTAAACTTTGTCTCCGAAGTGTTTTTTCACTTCGTTGATGACTTCCTGCGTAAGGTTCGTGCGAAAATCCGCCATGGTCATAAGGACCCCTTCAATTTCAAGACTCGTATTTAAATTGTCCCTCACTAAATTAATCGTCTTCATGAGCTGACCCAAACCCTCAAGCGCGTAGTATTCACACTGGATCGGAATCAAAACTGAATTGGATCCTGTAAGCGCATTGACAGTCAAAAGCCCAAATGAAGGCGGGCAGTCTATTATTATAAAATCATATGTATCATTGACTTGCAGTAATAATTTCCTGAGCTTTCCCTCCCGGCCCATCTCGCTTACGAGCTCGATTTCAGTGCCGGAAAGGTCCTGGTTGGCGGGAACAATAAAAAGATTTGGAACGAAAGTCTCCTGGGCCACTTCTTGAATCGGCGAGTCGCCGAGCAGTGCGTGGTAAATGGATTTTTCAACTTTGTGCTTGTCGATGCCGAGTCCACTGGTCGCATTTCCCTGCGGGTCAAGATCAATCAGGAGACACTTTTTTCCTTCAAGCGCAAGGCCGGAAGAAAGAGAAACAGCGGTGCTGGTCTTCCCCACACCGCCCTTTTGATTGCATATCGCGACAATCTTCGCCATGTGGGCTATCTTAGTGAAATCTTCTCAAGCTGTCAACTGTTTCCACGTGGAAACCGGAGCGAAGCGACGTCCCGAGCAAGGCGCGCAAGCGCCGCGCCGAGGGGCTCGAAATGACAGCTACCCTAATCTTCTAAGTTTTTCGATGTAAACGGCTAGGACGGAAATGTCACAGGGCGTGACGCCCGAAATACGGCTGGCTTGACCCAGAGACAAAGGTTTCACCTTGTCCAGCTTCTCTTGGGCCTCCTTGCTTAAGGCTCTTATTTGACGGAACTCGAGGTTGGAGGGAATCTTCTTTTCCTCGTACTGGCGCATCCTGTTGACCATGCCTATTTCTCTTTGCACGTACCCGGAATATTTGATCTCTATCTCAACCTGGCTTGCAACCTCTGTATCCCCTATTTCTTCATGAAGAATCCCCAGCACATCTTTAATGCGTACTTCAGATCTCCTAAGATATTGATCTAAAGGCAGTTGCTGATATCTTTCAGAGCATATTTTTTGTATCCACTCCCCTATTGTTTTTTGCTTTTCAGAGAATTTTTTGTGCTGTCCTTTAGAAATTAAACCAAGTTCATAACCGTACCCTAAAAGCCTTTTATCCGCATTGTCCTGCCTAAGCAACAAGCGATGCTCAGCACGCGATGTAAACATGCGGTAAGGCTCTTCGGTACCATTGGTTACAAGATCATCGATAAGAACCCCGATGTACGCTTCTGACCTGCCCAAGATAAACGGATCTTTTTTCCTTAATTTAAGCACGGTGTTGATACCGGCCATGAGTCCCTGGCAGGCGGCTTCTTCATAGCCCGAGGTTCCGTTTATTTGTCCTGCTAAATACAAATTTTCTACGTTTTTAGTTTCCAGGGTTACTTTCAATTGGGTTGGTGGACAAAAATCATACTCAATGGCGTATCCAAATCTCATAAGTTCAGCATTTTCAAGACCTTGAATACTTCTAACAATGTTTACTTGAACATCCTGTGGAAAACTTGTAGACAATCCATTGACATAATATTCATGGGTGTACCGGCCTTCAGGCTCGAGAAAAATTTGATGCCTCTCTTTGTCCGCAAATTTATTCACTTTGTCTTCGATGGACGGGCAGTAACGCGGGCCGTGGCTTTGTATTTTTCCGGAGTAGAGGGGAGAGCGGTGTAAATTTTCCCTAATGATCTTATGAGTCTCCTCGCCGGTGAACGTGAGGTGACAGGGAAGCTGTTCTTGAGTGATTTTTTCCGTCTGAAAACTGAAAGGGACGGGATTTTCATCACCATGCTGAGGGTCCAACTTTGAAAAATCGATGGATTTACCGTTTAAGCGCGGGGGAGTGCCGGTTTTAAGACGCTTAATCTCAAAGCCAAGCTTTAGGAGGCAATCGGAGAGCCCGATCGCCGGCTTGTCGCCGGCGCGGCCGCCGCCGAATGTCACTTCACCAATATGAATCAAGCCGTTCAGGAAAGTGCCGGTTGTAATAATCACGGCCTTCGTGTAATAGAGCGTCTGAATGTTTGTGACGACGCCTTCGACGGAGTTTCCGCTCACTAAAATCTCTTTTACCTCGCCTTGTTTCAAGTCGAGATTTTCCTGCGCTTCGAGGATTTGCTTCATTGTCATCGCGTAAATTTTTTTGTCGCATTGCGCGCGCGGCGCCCACACCGCAGGGCCCTTGCTGGTATTCAGCATCCTAAATTGGATGCCCGTGCGGTCCGTAACCTTCGCCATTTCGCCGCCCAGCGCGTCGATTTCACGCACGATGTGGCCTTTGGCGATGCCGCCGATGGCGGGATTGCAGGACATCTGCGCCACGGAATCGATGTTCATTGTGAGCACGAGGGTTTTAGCGCCCATGCGCGCGGCCGCGAGAGCCGCTTCACAACCGGCGTGCCCGGCACCCACTACAATCACGTCGTATTTTTTATCACTAATAACCATATTAAAGGATTTCCTTCGCAGGGCATGCGTCCGCCTCGCATTTTGGCGGAAAGAGGCCTGCGCCAACAACTATAACATCTTATTGTTTGTCGGATATTGCTGTCATAACTTGATTGTCATTTCGAGCGAAGCGAGAAATCTCATCAAGTTGTGTGATGAGATCTCTCGTCCGCCTCCGGCGGACTCGAGATGACACCTAGGTGAGTGTAACCTTCTTTAAATGTAATTGATACAGCGACATCAGGATCGTATTGGTGAGCCAGTAGAGCACAAGGCCTGACGGCATCGAGTAGAAAATAAACCCGAAGATCACCGGCATCATGAGCGCCATCATTTTCTGCTGAGTTTCCATCGCGGGATCCTGTCCTTCCATCTTGATCTGCGTGAATTTCTGCTGAATCACCATCGCCGCGACCATGACGAGCGGAAGCACGTGTATTTTATTCCCCAGGAAGGGGAGAGACACCGGTAAATACACCGAATCCGGGGACGACAAGTCATTCACCCAGAGAAAATGCGAATTGACAAGAATCACCGACTTTGAAAGCGCCACATAAAGTGCGATGAATACCGGCATCTGAAGAAGCATCGGGAAACAACCGCCGAAGGGATTGACTTTGTGCTTTTTGTAAAGCTCCATCATCTCGCGGTTCATTTTCTCGGGATTTTTTTTGTTATGCTCGCGGACCTTGGCCATCTGCGGCTGAATCACCTGCATTCTTTTCATCGACATGTAGCCGGCGCGCGTGAGGGGGAAGAGAAGCAGGTTAATCAAAAAGGTCAAAAGAATGATTGAAAGGCCGTAATTTTTGAAAACCGAGTGCAGAAGCTCGAGGCCTCCGACCAGCGCTTTTCCTATCATGTCGAGCTTCCCAAAATTCACGAGTGGATCAAGGCCTAGGGGCAGAAGCTCTTCGATTTCATTGGGCCCGATATACATCAAAAATTCACTCTCAAGCCAGCCGCCCGGAGGCAAGCTGACCTTCTCAGATAGGAGCGAAACATCAAACCGGTGACTGCCGAGCCCCTGCACCAGGCCTTTAAAAGCGCTTTTAGAAACAGGCTTCAGGATGATCGAAAAATGTCTGTCCTTCGTGGCCACCCAATCCACAAAATGCCGGCTTTGGACCGTCTTTCCGGCCTTTGTCTCCTTGACATGCTGGATCTGATTCTTGCCTTCCTCCGCCGGGAAAATATTGGCTTCTATGTACTGTTCATCAATCGAATGGCGCGGAGGAAGGCTGGCCCCGGCATAAAGACAATAGTAAAACTCGAGCGGTGCATCGGATGTATTTTGAAACCGGACGGTCAAACGGCCATGGTATTTTTTATTTTCAAAAGAATAGAGCTTTGTAGTTTTCAGTTTCCCGTCAAGTGAAGCGGCTGAAAGCCGCACCCGCCCGGCTTCATCCTGAATTTCATAAACGCCGGCTGGTTTGCCGAGCCCGGAAAGGGAAGACGCAATGTCGAGAAACCCCGGCGAGCGGACAACCGACGTATCCGAAAGAATCTTAAGCGGCGCCTTTGTCTCTGAGTCGGTGTACCCAAAAAAGGAAACCTCACGAATCACGCCCCCCTTTTTATTCAGCACAAGGCTGAATTTATCGTTCCTAAGCGTAAAATCCTGGTCAACCGCATAGGTGCCGGAAGGGGATGAAATGGCCGGCGTCACTCCCGGGGTCTCGAGGGCGCGGCTTTTCCCGGCCGTTTTCTCATAGAGACCGGACCCCGGCTTATAGTTCGGATAAATTTTCTGTAGAATCACGGGATAAAAACCAAGCACCAAAAACGAGAGCGCAATCGCGATCAAAACTCTTTTTTCCATTATAAACTCCTCAACAATACGTCATCCTGAGCGAAGCGAAGGATCTCGTTCTGAGATTCTTCGGCCTGCCAAGATTCATGGCAGGCCTCAGAATGACGGCCTGGCACTGGATCATAACCGCCGGCCGAGAGGGGATGACAGCGTAAAATTCTTTTTGTCATGAGCCAAAACGCTTGAAAAAAACGAAAATTCTCGAAAGCCTCAATCGCATACCGGGAGCAGGACGGATGGAATCGGCAAGCCCTGGGGGCTAGAAACCCAAAAAACCGTGACACAAATAGAATCACGTAAAGAACGGCGGTTCTCATTGAAGCCTTGCAATCATTTTTTTGACGTCATTCAACCTGATTTCTCCCGGCCATTCGCGAATACGAAAATAATAAACCTTGTCACGTTTTTGAAAATAATCGTCCGCCCGCACCGCCTCCCGGATCAGACGCTTTAAGCGGTTGCGCCGCGTGGCCAGAGGAACCACTTTTTTAGGCACCGAGATAAAAACCCCCGGCTTCAAAATCCTGTCTTTGAAGGCAACATGTTCGGATACTTCGAGTGAAAACCAGGTGTCCCCGGAAGGCATCGGGAATGAAGGCGCCTCAAACCGTAAGCGCTTTTCTTCCTTTTTGACGGCGGCGCCTCAGGACGTTGCGCCCGTCCCGTGTCCGCATTCTTTTACGAAATCCGTGCGTTCTCATACGTTTGATATTCGATTTGTTAGTCAGTGTCTTTTTCATAAGGGGAGGATTATAGCACAAGCGTTCCGAGAGTCAAAGTAAAAGAGCCGGTTTGGATTTTAATTTATCAAAATAGCTGTTGAAAATGATTCATGCGGCTGATATAATCCCTTGCGCCCGGGAAGTTTTTGAAAAATTGGTAAAAAATAGCCTGTGGATAAATTGTTTATAACTGTGGATAACTTAGCAGAAATTTCAGGATTGGGCCTCTGGTTGAAAGTGCAGGAGCTTCTTCAAAAAGAGCTCTCGCCTCAGGTATTTGAGCGGTGGATCAAACCCATCCAGCCCATAGAATTAAAGGAAAATGAAATTGTCCTAGGGGTGCCTGATGATTTCTTTAAAAGTTGGGTCATGGACCACTACGGCTCCATCATTTTATTTGCCTTAAAAGACGTTTCCGAAGAGCCATTACTCAAACCCTCCTTCGTTGTTTCAAAGACTGAACTCCCGCGTGGAACCGGCATCGTCGCGGCAAATCAGACTCCGTTTGCGGCGCCTGCGCAAACCGAGTTTGTGCTGAACCCCAAATACACATTTGAAAGCTTTGTGGTGGGGCCTTCCAACCGCTTCGCACACGCGGCTTCTATGGCCGTGGCGGAATCCCCGGCCAAGGCTTACAATCCACTTTTCATTTACGGACCGGTGGGCCTGGGCAAAACGCACCTGATGCAGGCAATCGGGCAGGAAACACTCAAGAGATACCCGGGCACCAAGGTTCTTTATATCACCAGCGAAAAGTTCACGAACCAGCTCATCAATGCAATTAAGACCGGGACCACCATCAAATTCAGGGAAAAGTTCCGTACCGTCGATTCTCTTCTTATTGACGACATCCATTTTATAGCAGGCAAGGAAGCCACGATGGAGGAATTTTTCAATACGTTTAACGCGCTTTATGACGCGCACAAGCAAATTGTGGTTTCAAGCGACAAGTCGCCGAAAGACATCTCACACCTGGAAGAGCGCCTTGTGTCCCGTTTTGAGTGGGGACTCGTGACGGACATACAACCTCCCGATTTTGAGACACGCACCGCAATCCTCCGCAAAAAAGCGGAGAGGGAAAGTATTGTGATTCCGGATGAAGTCACGTTCTTTATCGCGGATAAAATCAAGTCTAATATCCGCGAACTGGAAGGGGCGCTCATCCGTGTCGTGGCGTATTCCAAGCTTGTGGGCAAGGAAGTGGATGAGACAGTGGCTTATGAGGTGTTGAAGGATATGATTGTTGAGACACAGAAAAAAATCACGATTGACCTGATTCAAAGAAAAGTGGCAGAATATTTTGAAATACGCCCCTCGGATATGGCCGCTAAAAGAAGGTCAAAAAACGTGGTGTACCCCCGTCACATCGCGATGTACTTGTCTAGGGAGCTTACGACGTTCTCATTTCCCGAAATTGGGGACCAATTTGGCGGGAGGGACCACACCACTGTGCTTCATGGCTGCGAAAAAATTAGGAAAGATATAAGGAAGGATCAAAAGGTAAAATCACTTGTGGATAAGCTGGTTATGGAAATTAAAAAATAGAAGGGTTGTGGATAAATGTTAAGTTATTCACAGGTTGTTAAAATATAAGTTATTGAAATTATTACACTTACAAAATATTCTCATTATTTGTGGTATTACTACTGAAGCTATTTTTATTTAATTTAAGATTATTAGTAAATAGAGAGGGGTAAAATGAAAATTATAACCACAAAAGATAGTTTATTAAAGGGAATTCAGATAGTTCAAAATGCGGTGAGCGCTAAAGCAGTGCTTCCCATCCTCTCCCATATTTTAATTGAGGCAAAAAAAGATCTTAAACTTACTGCCACGGATCTTGAAATAGGGATTTCCGTGAAAGTGGAGGGGGAAGTTTTGGAAGAGGGTGCTATTACGGTTCCCGCAAAAAAATTAAGCGAAATTATAAAAGAACTTCCCCCACAAACTCCAATTCATATCTCATTAAAAAAAGGGCAGTCCATCACAATTGAATCCGGAAAAAGCTATTTTCGTTTAGTGGGGCTGCTTAAAGATGATTTTCCGCAACTCCCCGAGTTCCCCGCCCACAACGTGAAAAATGTGGATTTGGTGAAGATACCCCAAAAAATATTAAAGGATATGATTCAACTTACCTCATTTGCTATCAGCCATGATGAGACGCGTTATGTGCTTAACGGGATTTTATTTAGCTTTAAGGAAAAATCTTTAAAGCTTGTCGCCACCGACGGACGGCGCCTGGCGTTGGTGGAAAAAAGTATAGCGGATATGGGGAGTATTAAAAAAGATGCGATTGTACCCTCAAAAACAATTCAGGAGCTTCAGAGAAATTTGACGGAGGAAGGGGATGTAACCCTTTGTTTTAAGGAAAATCAGCTTCAGATTAACATAGGTCAGGTGTTGATTACCTCAAGGCTTATTGAAGGAGAATTTCCGAATTATGACCAGGTTATTCCCAAGAAAGTGAGGGAAGAATTCAAGATTAATACGCAGGAGTTTCTGCAGGCGGCCCGCCGCGCGAGCATTCTCACAAGCCAGGAATCGCAGTCGGTGAAGATTAACATCATCAAGGACCGTTTGATCATCACGAAGAACACACCGGAGCTCGGAGAGGTGCGGGAGGAGCTTGAGGTAAATTATAAGGGTGGGGAGCTTGCAATCGGTTTCAATCCCACGTTCCTTATCGACGTGTTGAAAAATGTGGAGAATGAAAACGTGGATTTTGGGTTTATTGACCCCGAAAAACCGGCAGTCATTCGGAGCGGTGAGGATTACACGTATATCGTGCTTCCAATGCAGGTTAGTTGAAGAAAAAAGCAACACCCATCAGTGAAGTTTTAAAGTCCGTCTTCACGGAGCTTGAAAACCGCAAGCTTTCATCCCAGGAAGAAATTGAAGGCCTCTGGAAGTCGCTCGTGGGCGAGGCAGGGTTTAAGCATTCACGGCCCAAATCCCTAAAGAAAAACGTTCTAACCGTAAGCGTGGACAGCTCCACATGGATGCAGGAGCTGGCGATGCGGAAGCGTCAGCTCTTAAAAGGATTGAAAAGAGACCTGGGAAAGGATAGAATCTCTGAAATTCAATTTAGAATCGGGGAATTTTAATGCCAAAAGTTAGTCCTAAAAAATCATCCGAAACCAAGCATCCTAAACCAGAGCCTGAGGAGTCCAAAAACGGGGACGTGAAGCAGCGTGCCGCCGAGGATTATGGCGCCAAAAGCATCCAGGTGCTTGAGGGTATGGAGGCTGTCCGCAAGCGTCCAGCGATGTACATCGGGGATACCAGCACCCGGGGGCTTCATCATCTCGTCTACGAGGTTGTGGACAACTCCGTCGATGAAGCGCTCGTCGGCCATTCCGACCGGATCGACGTCGTGATCCACTCCAACAACGCCGTTTCCGTCACCGACAACGGCCGCGGCATTCCGGTGGACATTCATAAGGGCGAGAAGAAACCGGCCGTGGAAGTGGTCCTCACGATGCTTCACGCGGGCGGCAAATTCGACAAGAAAACTTACAAGGTCTCCGGCGGTCTGCACGGGGTGGGCGTGAGCGTCGTCAATGCGCTCTCCGAGTGGCTCGAGGTCGAAGTCAGGCGGGACGGCAAGGTTTACCACATGCGTTTTGAGCGCGGGAAAACCGTCGGCAAGCTCACGGTCGTCGGCAAGTCCAAGTCCACCGGCACGAAGGTCACGTTCAAGGCCGACAAGGACATTTTCAACATCCCGATCGATTACAGCTACGATATTCTTTCCAACCGCCTAAGGGAGCTGGCGTTTTTAAACAAGGGCCTTACGATCACACTGAAGGACGAGCGCGGAGGGAAGGAAAAAGAGCAGGAATTCCGTTTCACGGGCGGTATCGTCTCGTTTGTCCAGGAGCTCAATAAAAACAAGGCGCCGGTGCACCCGAAAGTGATTTATTTCGAGAAGGAAAAGGATCACATCCAGGTCGAAATCGCGATGCAGTACAACGACGCCTATGCCGAGAGCATTTTCAGCTTCGTCAACAATATCAACACTACCGAGGGCGGCACGCACGTCAGCGGTTTTAAGGCGGCGCTCACGCGCTGCGTCAATCAGTACTGCAAGGGAAAAAATCTGTTAAAGGACGACGTCTCGGTCCAGGGCGAGGACATCCGTGAGGGCCTCACGGTCGTCATAAGCTGTAAAGTGCCGAATCCTCAGTTTGAGGGCCAGACGAAGACAAAGCTCGGCAACAGCGAAGTCGAGGGTTTGGTCGAATCCATCGTGAATGAGGGGCTCGGCAAATTTTTCGAAGAAAATTCAAGCATCGCAAATAAGATCATCGAAAAAGCCATCCTCGCCGCCAAGGCGCGTGAAGCGGCCCGTAAAGCACGGGACTTGACCCGCCGCAAAGGCGCTCTGGACAGCGGGTCCCTTCCCGGCAAACTTGCCGACTGTCAGGAGAGTGACCCGGCGCTGTGCGAAGTGTACCTGGTAGAGGGTGATTCGGCTGGAGGTTCAGCCAAACAGGGACGCGACAGGCGGTTTCAGGCTATATTGCCGCTTAAAGGCAAGATCCTAAATGTGGAAAAGGCCCGCCTCCATAAGGTGCTGTCAAACGACGAAATCTGCACGGTGATCAATGCGCTCGGCACGGGTATCGGGGAAGAGTTTAATATAGAGAAGCTTCGCTACCACAAGATCCTGATCATGTGCGACGCGGACGTGGACGGAAGCCATATCCGTACGCTTTTACTGACGTTCTTCTTTCGTCAGATGCATCAGCTCGTTGAAAGAGGCCATATTTATATTGCCCAGCCCCCGCTGTATAAGATTAAGCGAGGAAAAAGGGAGGAATATATAGAAACCGAGGAGCAGATGAATGATCTTCTCCTTGAGCTTGGGAGTGAAGGCTCCACCCTTATAAGGCTTAAGGACAAGCAAAAAATAGTCGATAAAAAGCTCTTAGAGCTCCTTAAGCTGTTGGTATCATTGGACAAAATGGCAGTTGGAGTTGAAAAGCGTGGAGTACAATTATCAAAATACATAGGACTTATAGATAAAAAGACCAAAAAACTACCAATTTATAGGGTTAAAGTGGAGGGTGAAGACCAGTTTTTGTATAATGATGAGGAGCTTGCGGAGGTCATAAGGCGCTACGAGAAGTGGAAAAAGAAGGATGTAGACCTAAGTGAAGCCCAAAAGAACAACAAGAGCGTGCTCCATAAAGAGCTTGACCTTGTGGAGTTTTACGAGTCTGATGAGCTTTTAGAGACGGTAAAAGCCATTGAGAAACTGGGGATTGATATCGAGGATTACGCGCCTGAGCCGGGGGAGGAAAAACCGGCCAAGAAGACCGCCAAGGGCAAGCCCGCCGGCTCCAAGAAGGAAGTTTTCAAGAAGCGTATGCTTTATAAGATCGAGGCAAAGGACGAGCAGGATGTTTATGTGGGAAGCCTCACGGAACTTTTTAAGCACGTTCAGGCGCAGGGCAAAATGGGCATGTTGATCCAGCGCTACAAGGGCTTGGGGGAAATGAACCCGGAACAGCTCTGGGAGACCACGATGGATCCTGAAAAGCGCACGGTGTTGAAAGTGACTCTGGAAGACGCGGTGGAAGCGGACAAGACATTCACGACGTTGATGGGTGATGAAGTCGAGCCGCGGCGCGAATTCATCCATAAATACGCGCGTGAAGTAAGAAATCTGGACATTTAATCATGGCCGAGACCAAAAAACCGACAGATTTAAACATCTACACACGGAACGAGAAGGTCACGCCTGTTTTTATCGAGCAGGAGATGAAGACCTCTTACCTCAATTACGCGATGAGCGTGATCGTGGGCCGTGCGCTGCCGGACGTTCGTGACGGGTTAAAGCCGGTCCATCGCAGGATCCTTTATGCGATGAAAGAACTCGGCCTCGACCACTCGAAACCCTACAGAAAGTGCGCCAAGATCGTAGGCGATGTTTTAGGTAAGTACCATCCTCACGGGGATGTGGCTGTTTATGACACATTGGTGCGAATGGTCCAGAGTTTTTCACTGCGTTATCCTCTGGTCGACGGCCAGGGGAATTTTGGTTCGGTGGATGGCGATTCAGCCGCTTCCATGCGTTATACCGAAGCGCGGCTTGCCAGCATCTCAGAGGAGATGTTGAGGGATATCGAGAAGAAAACGGTCAACTTCGCTCCGAATTACGATGAGTCCGAGGAGGAGCCCACGGTCCTTCCGGCTGTACTTCCAAACCTTTTATGCAACGGTTCAAGCGGTATTGCGGTCGGCATGGCGACCAATATTCCCCCTCACAATTTAAATGAGGTTTCCGACGGCATCGCAGCGCTCGTGGATGATCCGGATCTTCAAATCAAGGATTTAATGAAATTCATCAAAGGCCCTGATTTTCCGACCGGAGCCACGATCTGCGGCGCCGAAGGAATCAAATCCGCTTATGAGACGGGCCGGGGTCTTTTAAGGATTAGAGCCAAAGCGGGTATTGAGGAGCTGAAAGGCGGCAAACAGGCGATCATTATTTCCGAGATTCCTTATCAGGTAAATAAATCAAACCTGATCCAGAACATCGCCGACCTTGTAAACGATAAGAAGATTGAGGGCATCTCCGACGTTCGCGATGAGTCCGACAAGGACGGAATGCGCGTCGTGATTGATTTGAAGCGGGACGCCAATGCGCAGGTGGTCCTCAATCAACTTTATAAGCACACGCAGATGCAGGAGACCTTCGGCATTATTTTGCTGGCGCTCATCGACGGAAGCCCAAGAGTCCTGAACCTTAAGGAAATCTTAAGTGAGTACATCCGCTTCCGCAAAGAAATCATTATCCGCAGGATACAGTTTGACTTGGCAAAAGCCAGGGACCGCGCGCATATTGTCGAAGGCCTGATTAAAGCGGTCGATATTCTGGACAAGGTGATTAAGACCATCCGCAAGTCGAAGACGCCGCTGGAAGCCAAGGCGGCCTTGATTGAGAATTATGATTTCTCCGACCGCCAAGCGCAGGCAATCCTTGAAATGCAGCTCCAAAAACTCACGGGCCTTGAAATCCACAAGCTCGAGGAGGAGTTTAAGGAACTCTTAAAGCGCATTGAGCATCTCGAGTTGATTTTGAAGTCTGAAAAGAAAGTGCTCGAGATCGTGAAGGAAGAGCTTGGGAAGCTGAAGGAGAAATACGGCGACGAGCGGAGAACCAACATCGCGAAGTCCGCAGATACCGCTTTAGAGATCGAGGATTTGATTGCCGATGAAGACATGGTGGTCACGATCAGCCACCAGGGATACGTGAAGCGTCTGCCGGTGACCACCTACCGCAAACAACGCCGCGGCGGCGTGGGTGTCAGCGGCGGAACTGCCGAAGAGGACTTTATCGAGCACCTTTTTGTCGCGTCGACGCACGACAACCTTTTACTTTTTACCTCCAAAGGCAAGGCGTTTATGGTGAAAGTTTATGACGTCCCTCAGGCGAGCCGCGTCGCGAAGGGCAAATTTATCGCAAACTTTGTGTCACTCGCGCAGGGCGAAAAGGTAACGTCCTATATCCCCGTCAGGAAGTTTGAGGAAGGCCGGTATCTCGTCATGGCCACGCGCATGGGCCAGATCAAGAAATGTGCCCTGACTGATTTTGAGAATACGCGTAAGAGCGGTATTATCTCGATAGGCCTGGATCCCAAGGACGAACTTATCGAAGCGGAGCTTACGGACGGCAACCAGGAAATCTTCGTCGCGACGCGCAAAGGAAAAGCGATCCGCTTCCCCGAGAGCCTTGTGCGCAGTATGGGCCGTGCGGCCGGCGGCGTGCGTGGCATCAATCTGAACGGCAAAGATTATGTGGTCGGCATGGAAGTCGTCGACAAGGACGCGACGCTTCTTTCGGTGACAGAAAAAGGGTTTGGCAAGCGCTCCAAAGTGAACGAGTACCGTGTCACCTCGCGCGGCGGCAAAGGCGTCACGAACATAAAAGTCACTGAAAAAAACGGCGAAGTTGTGGGCCTCAAGTGCGTCGAGGACAAAGATGACATCATGATCATGACCCAAAGCGGCATGGTCGTGCGCTGTTCGGTCAAGGACATCCGTGAGACCGGCCGTGTCGCGCAAGGCGTGCGCCTGATCAATTTTAAGAAGGGCAACGACAAGGTTTCAACCGTCGCGAAGGTAGAACCCGAAGACGAAACCGCTGCTGAGCCCGCTGAGCAGCCTTCCAAATAATTTTTATTTTTTGACCCCATCGTCTAGCCTGGCCTAGGACATCACCCTTTCACGGTGATGACGCGGGTTCGAATCCCGCTGGGGTCGTTCTTCTCCGCCCGCGTCGCTTTCGCGCGCGGGCTT
>MHFI01000064.1:13019-57913 GCA_001804125.1 Omnitrophica bacterium RIFCSPHIGHO2_02_FULL_51_18 | reverse complement strand
CCTGGAGGCTCATCCGCTTCTCCTTGAGCTGTTGCTCCAGCCGGTGCAGCATCAGGTCCACGATTTGCCGCATGTGGTCCTTGGTCAGCGGGTGGAAGATGATCACCTCGTCAATGCGATTCAGCATCTCCGGGTTGAAGGCCCGCTTCAGCTCGTTGGTGACCGTCTCCTTCATCTTCTCGTACGAGTGGGCCTCGTCCCCCCCCTTGGCGAACCCCAGGTTCGTGTGCAGCGTGAATTGCCGGGTGCCGAGGTTGGAGGTCATGATGAGGATCGTGTTCCGGAAGTCCACCACCCGCCCGTAGTTGTCGGTCAGGCGCCCGTCCTCCAGGATCTGGAGCAGCAGGTTGAAGACGTCCGGGTGCGCCTTCTCGATCTCGTCCAGCAGGACCAGCGAGAAGGGGCGGCGGCGTACCTTCTCGGTGAGCTGGCCGGAGTCATCGTAGCCGATGTAGCCGGGCGGGGCACCGATCAACCGGGACGTGGAGAAGCGCTCCATGTACTCCGACATGTCCACTCGGACCAGGGCGTCCTCGGTCCCGAACAGGAACTCCGCCAGCGCCCGGGCCAGCTCCGTCTTGCCCACGCCCGTGGGTCCCAGGAAGATGAACGAGCCCACCGGACGGTTGGGATTCTTCACCCCGGCCCGGGACCGGCGGATGGCCCGGGCCACGGCCTTGATGGCCTCCTCCTGCCCCACCACGCGCCTGGCCAGGTCCTCTTCGATGTGCAGCAGCTTGGCCGACTCCGCCTCCTCGAGCTGCTGGAGGGGGATCCCGGTCCACTTGGCCACCACGTAGGCGATGTCGTCCTCATTGACGACCGTCTTGGACTTGGCCCGCTGGTCCTTCCAGTTGGCCTTGCGCTCGTCCAACTCGGTCCGGAGCTTCCGCTCCGCGTCGCGCAGGCGGGCGGCCACCTCGAAGGCCTGGGTCCGGATGGCGTCCTCCTTCTGGGCGCGAAGGCGCTCGACCTCGTTCTCCATCTCCCGCAGCTCGGGAGGCAGAACCATCGCCTTCAGCCGGGCGCGGGCCCCGGCCTCGTCGATCACGTCGATGGCCTTGTCGGGCAGGAAGCGGTCGGCGATATACCGCTGGCTCAGGCGCGCGGCCGCGACCACCGCCTCGTCGGTGATGATGGCCTGGTGGTGGGTCTCGTAACGGTCCTTGATCTCCCGCAGGATCCGGATCGTCTCATCCACGCTGGGCGGTCCCACGTGGATGGCCTGGAACCGCCGCTCCAGGGCGCGATCCTTCTCGATGTACTTCCGGTACTCGTCCATGGTGGTGGCGCCGATGCACTGGAGCTCGCCGCGGGCCAGGGCCGGCTTCAGCATGTTGCTGGCGTCGATGGCCCCCTCGGCCGCCCCCGCCCCCACCAGCGTATGCAGCTCGTCAATGAACATGATGATGTTGTTGGCCTGCTGGATCTCCCTCACCACGGCCTTGAGCCGCTCTTCGAACTGGCCGCGATACTTGGTGCCGGCCACCATGAGCGCCAAGTCCAGCGTGATCAAGCGGCGGTTTTTTAAAAGTTCCGGCACGTCGCCGCTCACGATTTTCTGCGCAAGCCCTTCCACAATGGCCGACTTACCGACGCCCGCCTCTCCGAGAAGCACCGGGTTGTTCTTGCGGCGGCGGGAGAGTGTCTGCATCACGCGGTCAATCTCCTCATCACGGCCGATCACCGGATCCAGTTTCCCTTCGCGGGCAAGTTTTGTAAGATCGCGTCCGAAAGCATCCAGCGCCGGCGTCTTGGTCTTGGTGGTTGAAGAGCCTGAGGAGCCTGAGGAGCCCTGAGCGGGGGTCGGGCCATACTGGGAACCGGGTGTCGTGGACCCGAGAAGCTTGATCACCTCTTCACGCACTTTCTCAAGGTCAAGTCCCATGTTCATGAACACTTGGCTGGCGACCCCTTCGCCCTCACGGATCAGGCCCAAAAGAAGATGCTCGGTGCCGATGTAGTTGTGCCCGAGGTTGCGCGCCTCTTCCATCGCAATTTCCATGACTTTTTTCGCTTTGGGAGTAAACGGGAGATCGCCGGACACCACGGTCGTGGGCCCAAGCTGCACGAGTTTTTCAACTTCGAGGCGGATATTGTTGAGGTTCATGCCCAGGCTCTGCAGCACCGCGGCGGCCACACCCTCCCCCTCCCGCAAAAGCCCTAACAGAATGTGCTCGGTGCCGATATAATCATGGTTAAAGCGCTTGGCTTCCTGCTTGGCCAAGAGAATCACTTTTCTTGCCCGCTCCGTAAATTTATTGAACATGAAAGACGCCCCCTGTCAAATCCTTCGACTCTTTCACCATAACATTAACTACTTAAATACTGAATAGCAAGCTTTGTCATTTCGAGCCCCTCGACTTCGTTCGGGATAAACTTCGCGAGAGATGACAGTCGGCATTATCGACCCTCCAAACGCCGGCGTATCAAATTGGCCCGCTTCACATCGCGCTGGGTCGAGCTCAGCATCTTTCCTTCGATTTTCTGCAAATGGGCCGGTTGTGTCAGGATAAAGAGTTCATTCACGGCGCGGCGGTCAATGTCGGGAATGATGCCCATATCCACGCCGAGCCTCACCATGGAGATCAGCCCCATCATTTCCTTCGTGCTGATGATATGCGCGCTCTTCAATGTGCCGTTCGCACGGCAGATCTTGTCTTGAACTACTTCTCGGTTTTGTTTCATCAGGGTCTTGCGCGCATTTTCTTCATGCCCGATCACCTGACGGATGATGCGTTCGAGGTTGTCGATCGTGTCCTCCTCGACCGAGCCCATCGTGACTTGATTGGAAATCTGGAAAAAGTTTCCTTCGGCCTCCGTGCCCTCGCCGTAAAGCCCACGCGCGGTCATGCCGAGCTTTGAAATCGCTTGGATCACGCGCGAAATCTGCTTCGTCATCACCAGCGCCGGCAAGTGCAGCATCACGGAGGCGCGCAAACCCGTGCCAGTATTCGTCGGGCAAGTCGTCAGATACCCCCACTCCGGATGAAACGCGAACTTGACCTTTTTGAGCAGCGCGTCGTCCAGACGATTGGCCGTGCGCCAGCATTCCTGCAAATTAAAGCCGGACTGGATCACCTGGATTCTCACGTGGTCCTCTTCATTGATCATGAGGCTCACGACTTCCTTGTCACCCACCACGACGGCCTTCGAATCGGGTTGCATCATGTGCTCACGACTGACGAGATGCCTCTCCAGAAGAAATTGCTTGTCGACATCGTCGATCTCGGCCATATGCACAAACAGGCTCCCCTTCAGGAGGTCGATGTGACGCACGGCCTCCTCCAGAGTTTCAAGCGTCTCCTTTTCCTGCTTCTTCGTCGCCCAGTGAGGGAACGCGACTTTCTCAAGATTCCGCGCCAACCGCACGCGGGAACTCAAAACAATATCGGAATTAGGCCCCGTGCCTCTCAGCCATTCACAGGTTTGTTTGAGCAGCACGTCTACTTTGACGCTCACCCCACCACCTCTTTCTTTGTTCGAAGAACAAACCCATTCGCCTTGAAGCGAATGGGGCGCCCCACCACTTGTTTGGTTCGCTTTGCGAACCGATTGCAAAGCAATCGGACAAACAGGTGGTGGGGCGCTGAAAGAGGTGGTGGGGTCACGCTTTATTCTCCCTGATTTTCTTTTCCAAGAATTTGACTTTATCGCGCAGTGACGCCGCCTCTTCAAACTCTTCCCCTTTGACCGCTTTCAGAAGGTTTTGCTTGGCCATTTCAAGTTCTTCATGAAGCTTCGAGGAAACCTTCTGGTCGCTCAAAAACTGGGGATTCAGCGATTTTCCGAGGTGTTGGTTCGATCCGTGGATCTTTTTAAGAAGCGGCACCAGGCTCGGTTTAAACGCAACGTAACATTCGCTGCAACCCAGACGCCCGATCTTTTTAAAATCGTCATAGGTGAGACCGCAATGATGGCAGCGGCCTTTCATCGCAGGCGCATCGACACCCTGCGAGGGGGCATGCGTATCGGACAACGCCGACAAAAGGTCCCCGATGCCGAAATGCTGCTCGACATCCGAACCTTTTTCCTTCGCGCAGATCTCGCACAAATTGAGCTTCGTGATCTGATCGTTGATGATTTCCGTCAGATGCACGGTGGCCTTATTTTTGCCGCATTCGTCACAAGTCATACTTCACGCCTTCCTTGGGTGTCAGCTTTTTGAATTCCTTTGTCAGCAACCGCGTGGTCTTGCCCGGTTTTCCGCTGCCGATTTGCCGGTTATCAATCTTGACCACCGGCACGATTTCAGCGGCGGTGCCCGTCAGGAAAACTTCGTCCGCGGTGTAAAGCTCATGGCGCGTAAAGACGTCTTCTTCAACGCTAAAACCAAGCTCTTTGGCGATGCGCATCACGACACTGCGGGTGATCCCCCGTAAGATGCCGACATACGGCGGAGGGGTCGCGATGCATTTCCCCCGCACATAAAAAATATTTTCGCCGGTGCACTCGGTTACATAGCCCTGGCTGTTCAACAGGATCGCTTCGTCCACACCGGCGTTTGTCGCCTCAATTTTGGCCAAAATATTGTTGAGATAGTTGAGCGTCTTAAGCTGCGGGTTCAAAGCCTCCGGATGATTTCGCACCGTGGGCACGGTGGCAATTTGAAGCCCTTTTTCATAATACGCCCTCGGATAAAGCATGATTTCATCGGCGATGATAAAAAGCATCGGTTGGCGGCATTTTCGCGGATCAAGCCCCAGATCGCCCACGCCGCGTGTCACGACAAGCCGGATATAGGCGTCTTTCAAGCGGTTGGCTTTCAAGGTCTGGACCACTGCTTTTTCAAGGCGCTCTTTGGTCATCGGGATCTCAAGCATCAGCGTATGCGCCGATTCAAACAGGCGATCCAAGTGCTCGCGAAGCTTAAACACAAGTCCGCCATAGGAGCGGATCCCCTCGAACACGCCGTCTCCGTATAAAAGGCCGTGATCGAACACGCTGATCGTCGCATCGGCTTTATCCACCAGGCGGTTGTTTAAAAAAATCTTACTGCTCATACGCTTTTCCCTTCCCAATCCTGCTTTACTATGTTCCAAACACGATGTGCCATTTTAGCAATTCTCTCATCGTGCGTCACTATCAATACGGTCTTGCGTTGTTCCGAAAAGAGCCTCTTCAAAAGCTCGGCAATTTCCTCACCTCTGCGAATGTCCAGGTTTCCCGTCGGCTCATCGCAGAACAGGAACTTTGGATCATGGATGAGTGCACGTGCGATAGCGACGCGTTGCTGTTCGCCGCCCGAGAGCTCGCTCGGAAAATGTTTCATGCGGTCCTTCAGGCCTACCTGCTCCAAGAGCGCCTCGGCTTTCTTACGCGCTTCGGGGATTTTCGAGCTTTCCCTGCTCACGAGAACCGGCAGCATCACATTTTCAAGCGCTGTAAATTCCGGAAGCAGGTGATAAAACTGAAAAATAAAACCGATATTTCTATTGATAAAACGCGCCTTGTCCCTCGGATTTGACTCATGGATGGAGACCCCGTCCAAAAAAACCTGACCGGAACTGGGCTCGTCTAATCCGGATAGAAGATTCAAAAGCGTCGTCTTGCCCGAGCCTGAGGGACCCAAAATGGCGACTCCCTCGCCTTTCCGGATTTTGAGCGATAAATTATTAAAGATTTGAAGCTCGCGCTGGCCGTCCGAATAGACCTTCCGCAGCCCTATCGCTTCGAGGCCGACCGCACTCAAATTCTCGCGCTCCAAAACAGCCGCCTGGACTTTCTCCATTATCTCACTCATGGCGAAGCGCCTGAGCCGGCGTCAGCCTCCCGGCCGTCACAGCCGGATAGAGCGAAGAAACAAAACTAAGCGCAACCGCCACCGAAAGCACGAGCGCCACATCGACGGGGTTCGCCTTGATCGGAAGCCGGCTCACATAATAGATTTCTTTCGGCAGATCCACCAGCGGCGTATGGGCCAAAATCACGCAAAGCGCCGTGCCTGCCAGGAAACCCGCGCCGGCGCCGAAAAAGCCCATCCAGAGGCCGTCCAGCGCAAATATCTTTAAAATGCTGAAACGGGTCGCTCCCAGCGCCCTTAAAACCCCGATGTCCTTTGTCTTGTCCATCACAAGCATCGTGAGGCTTCCGGCGATATTGAGGCACGCGACAAGAATGATCAGCGCCAGAATCAGGAACATCACGATCTTTTCCAGCTTCAAAGCCCCAAAAAGCGTTTTATTCATGTCCATCCAGGTACGCACCACGTACGGGTATTTCAATTTATCCTGAATGCCCCTCTTGAAAAAATCGGCCGCGCCGGCGTCGCTCAACGCCACACTCACTCCCGACACCGCCTCTTTCATGTCAAAAAGCTCCTGCGCGTCTTTCAGATTCAGAAACAAAAGGTTCGCGTCGTACTCATAAAGACCCGAGGAAAAAACCCCTTCTACCGTGTAAACGGCCGGTTTTTTCGCCGTCTGCGACAACACCAGGAATTGGGACCCGATCTTCAGATTAAAACGCCGCGCGAGCTCGGAGCCCACGACCGCAAATTTCTCCCGGCCGGACAACGTGCCGTCTTTCAGATACTGATAAAATTTAGAGACCGATTTTTCTGTCCTAGAATCGATGCCACGCACCAAAACTCCGGTGCCCCACTCGTCTTTCTGGATCAGCGCCTGGCCTTCCACAAACGGCGAAGCGCCCGCAATGCCTTTGAGCTTAGAAAGCGATTCGAGGAGCCCCGCGTAATGATTGAACGCTTCCTCTTTCTCAATCACCAAATGCGCGCGCGTGCCGATGATCCTGTCCTTAAGCTCCCCATCAAAGCCATTCATGACCGCCAGCACCACGATGAGCGCGGCCACGCCGACCCCGATCCCCAAAACGGAAATCGTGCTCGTCACCCCCACGAAAGGATGTCGGCGCTTCGACCAGAGATAGCGTTTGGCAACCCACCACTCGTAGCTCATAGGCTATGCGTCATCCTGAGGAGCCTTGCGACGAAGGATCTCGTTTTTGAGATCCTTCGCTTCGCTCAGGATGACGATCGAAGGATTCAGAATGACGGTCTTCCTTCATTTGCGGGAAGAGAATGACTTCCCGAATCGACGACTGTCCCGTGAGAATCATCACGAGCCGGTCGATGCCTATTCCGAGGCCTCCGGCCGGCGGCATGCCGTGCTCAAGCGCCAGAATAAAATCCTCGTCAAGCGCTTCAAAAGTACTCTCTTTGCCCTTTTCCTTCAATTCGCGCACCAGGCGCTCGCGTTGGTCGATCGGATCGTTAAGCTCCGAATAGCCATTTGCAATTTCCATGCCGCCGATATAAAGCTCAAAGCGGTCGCTCAAAAAAGGATTATTTTTATTCTTCTTCGCCAACGGGCAAAGCTCGGTGAAATAGTCCGTCACAAATATAGGCGTTCCTTTTTTGGATTCTGAAGTGCCCGGCTCCACAAGCTCTCCCACGATATTGATGAGCTGGGTTCTTGAAATCTCCCGTCCGTTTCCGGACTCGATCTTATGGCCCTTCCTTCCCATTTTTTCTATCCAAACTTCCTCCGGGTCCTCAGGATTGATGCCAAAAATATCTTTCATGAATTTTGCAAACGATACACGTTTCCATTCCGACAAATCAATCAGCTTATCGCCGAACGGCACTTTCAGCGACCCCAGCGTTTCTTCGGCCGCTTTGCGGATAATTTCCTCGGTCAGATTCATCACATCATTCACATCGTCGTAGGCCGTGTAAACTTCAAGCATCGTGAATTCCGGGTTGTGGCGCGTGGAAATGCCCTCGTTGCGGAAGCTTTTATTGATTTCATAGACCTTATCAAACCCGCCGACCAATAATTTTTTAAGGTAAAGCTCCGGCGCCACGCGCAAATACAAAGGCATATTGAGCGCCTCGTGATGGGTCTTAAACGGCTTGCCGGCAGCACCCCCCGGAATCGAGTGCATCATCGGCGTTTCCACTTCAAGATACCCTTTTTCATCCAGAATCCGGCGCACCGAGCGGACGACGAGCGCACGCTTCTTAAAAATATCCTTCGCCCTATCGTTGGAAATGAGATCGAGATAGCGCTGACGGTAACGCTGTTCAACATCCTTCAGGCCGTGCCATTTTTCAGGCATCGGCCGGAGGCTTTTGGCCAGCAGCGTTATTTTGCCGGCACGGATGGATATTTCACCGGTTTTTGTCTTGAAAAGCTCTCCCTCCACGCCGATGATATCGCCCAGATCCAGGCATTCGAACACTTTAAGCCCCTCAGGGCCCAGGTGCTCATGCTTCACATACAGCTGGATGCGCCCGCTCTCATCCTTTAAGTCACAAAAGGTGGTCTTGCCCATCACGCGGATCGAAGAAAGGCGGCCGGCGGTGCTGACTTTTTTGTGTTCTTCATAACCCTGAACAAGGGGGCCGATCAGCGCCTGTTTGAAGAACTTGCCCCCAAACGGGTCCACCCCCATGGACTTAAGGGTCTCGAACTTTTTTCGACGTTCACTGAGAAGATCGTTGGATTCAGTCATAACCTATTTATTTTCGCAAGTTTATAAAAATGTTAGAAATTCATTATATCCACTCGGAATAGGGCTGTCAAAGAATATGAAACTCGAATTAAACTTCCGAATACGCAGTGTGTTTGGAGCGGTGGCGGTAGGCCAGGAAACAAAGGAGGAACATGAGCGCGACAAACACATCTCCGAAGCGCGTGTAGAATGAAGGCGTTTTGCGGATGGTCAGCGTATAGCCCTGATGGCCTGTCACGAAGATTTCCTTTCCATTGTCCTTCACCGAGGCGAGAATCCGTCCTTCCGGCGAAATAAAGCATGACAGGCCGGTGTTGGCCGCACGGACCACCGGCACCCGGTTTTCAACCGCGCGGAAAAGCGAGCCTTGCGCGTGCTGGTAAGGAGCCGCGGTCTTCCCGAACCAGGCATCATTGGTGACATTCACCAAAAAGTCGGCGCCGGCGAGGCAAAATTCCCTTACCAGACCCGGAAAAATATCCTCATAACAGATCAGCGCGGCGAATTTAAACTTCCGGTTGGGATTCTGAGTGCGCGTCTGTGTCTCAAAAATCGTCTTTTCATTGCCCGCGCTGAAATGGCCTATCGCAAAAAATTTCCGGAGGAAGCCGAGCGCCGGCTCAAACGGCACAAATTCTCCGAAAGGCACCAGGTGCACTTTGTGGTAGCGCTTTCTCTCCTCCCCGTCGGGACCGAAAAGAATTGCCGTGTTATAAAACTGAAGGCCCCTTTCGAGGTCCCCGAGCGTCGGCGCGCCGACCAGTACGTCCGTGTGCGCCTGGCGGATCGTGCTCCTAAGCTGCGCGGCCAAGAGGGGCTCATCCTCAAAATATCCCGGAAACGAAGTTTCTGGCCAGAGGATCAAATCCGGCTTTTCCGTCGCGCTCATAAATGTGAGCCGTTTGTATTTTTCAAAAATAATATTTTTGATCTTACGGTCCCACTTCTGGTCCTGCGGAATATTGCCCTGCACCACAGAAACACGGATCTGTTTTTTTTCGGCGGAAGCGCTCTTATAAAATGAATCTCTGATGTTTAAGACGATCAGGCCGTAGGCGCAAACCGTCAAAACACTGCCCAGAAGGATTAAAGCCGCGACGGCCGCGAGCCTTGTTTTGGGCATTCTTAAAATCTTATAAATCAGAAGATTTACGAGCATCACGAAAAATGAAACGCCGTAGCAGCCGGTGATATCTGAGATCTGTATGACCCAGAGGTTCTTCCACTGGCCGTAGGATAAAAGCGCCCACGGCAGGCCGCTCGCGATCCATCCCCTCAAATATTCTCCGACCACCCAAAACGCCGCGATAAAGAAAACAGCCGGGATGGCTTTTCGGGTATCTGACCGTTCAGTTTCATCGGCGGGATAAAGAAAACGCACGCTCACCAAACCAAAGAACGCAAAATAAAGCGCCAGGTACGCGGCCAGCGCGATGAATCCGACCACGTTCACATGGATAAGCCAATAACCCAGGAAACAGAAGAACAGAAAGCCGAAAAGATAGGAGTACTTGAACGCGCCGCCTGAGGACTTACGGTTCAGCGCAAAAAAATAAGGAATGAACGCGACGTATGCAAACGGCCACGCCCAGTCGAAGTGATAGGGCAAAACAAGGAGCACCGCGGAAATAATGACCAGAAGCAAATCACGAAGACGGTGGGGCATTACTTATTGCCCATGACACTTCTTATATTTTTTACCACTGCCGCAGGGACACGGGTCGTTGCGGCCTACCTTCGCCTCGTGATGAATTATTGGTGCGCGCTTTGCGCCGTTGCCAGGAACGGCTTCTTCCTCAGTCTCCATAAGTTCGGAAGGCGTTACGGGCGCCTGCGGCATTTGCTTTAGCGCGGAGCCCGCCTCGGGATGTAAAAACTGCATCGGCGCCGCTTTTCTGAGCGGAAGCTCGCGGAGCTTATCGCCCGGCACCGGCTGGACTCTGAAGATGAACCCCAGTGAATCTTCTTTGATGATGCCGATCATTGCCTGAAAGGCCTCGAACGCCTCGCGCTTGTACTCCACGAGCGGGTCTTTCTGGCCGTAGGCGCGCAGGCCGATGCCCTCCCTTAGATTATCCATGTTTCGCAGGTGCTCTTTCCATTTGGAATCGACGACGTCCATAAGAATCATGCGCTCGAGACTCCGCATGAAATCCGCGCCGATCTCCTTTTCTTTGTTTTCGTAGGCCGCCTTTGCCCGCTCAATCAATGCGTCCGTCAGGCGATCGCCGGTTTCCCCCTCAAGCCCTTCGAGAGAAACTGGAAATAGGTTTTTTACGACTTCCGAAAGGCCCTTAAACGCGTCGTCCTCGTTGAAATCGCAGCCGGCAGCCACGGAGTCCGTGACCTCCTCGATCATGCCCAGATAATGCTCGCGGAGGTTTTCGCCCTCAAGCACTTTCTTCCTTTCTGAATAAATCACCTCGCGCTGCTTGTTCATCACGTTGTCATATTCCAAAAGCTGTTTACGGATTTCGAAATTGCGGCCTTCGACGCGCTTCTGCGCCGTTTCAATCGCACGCGTGATAAAAGGATGCTCGATCGGCTGGCCTTCCTCCATGCCGAGGCGCTGCATGAGGCCGGAAATTTTATCGGACCCGAAAATACGCATGAGGTCGTCCTCCAGCGAAAGATAAAAACGCGAAGAACCCGGATCGCCCTGGCGGCCCGAGCGGCCGCGCAGCTGATTGTCAATGCGCCGTGCCTCATGGCGCTCGGTGCCGACCACATGAAGTCCGCCCACGTCCCTCACGCCCTGCCCCAGCACGATGTCCGTGCCCCGGCCGGCCATGTTGGTCGCGATCGTGACTGTATTAGGCTGGCCGGCTTGCTTGATGATTTCGGCTTCCATTTCATGGAATTTGGCGTTCAGGACGTTATGGAGCACATTGGCTCGGCGGAGCATCGAGCTTAAATGCTCGGATTTCTCGATTGAAACCGTGCCCACGAGCACCGGTTGTCCTTTCTTATGACACTCCACGATTTCATTCACGACCGCCGTAAATTTTTCTTTTTCGGTGCGATAGATCTGGTCGGCGTGATTCTTGCGGTTCATCGGCCGATTCGTGGGAACCGTGACAACATCCAGTTTATAAATGGTGTGGAACTCCTGGGCTTCCGTCGCCGCGGTGCCTGTCATGCCGGCCAGTTTCGCGTACATGCGGAAATAATTCTGGAACGTGACCGTCGCGAGCGTCTGATTTTCTTCCTCGACCTTCACGCCTTCCTTGGCTTCAAGCGCCTGGTGGAGCCCGTCGCTGTAACGGCGGCCGGGCATGAGGCGGCCCGTGAACTCATCGACAATCAGCACTTCGGCGTCCTTCACGACATAATCCACGTCTTTTTTAAAAAGCGTATGCGCGCGAAGCGCCTGATTCACGTGATGCACGAGCTCCACGTGGTGAGGGTCGTAGAGGTTCTCGACGCCGAGCGCCTCTTCGGCTTTTTTCACGCCTTTTTCGGTGAGCGCCACCGTACGTGTTTTTTCCTCGATCTGATAGTCTTCCTCTTTATTCATGCGCGGGATGATGTGGTTTATCTTTTCATACTTGTCCGTCGACTCTTCGCTGGGCCCTGAAATGATAAGCGGCGTCCTGGCCTCGTCGATCAGGATGCTGTCGACTTCATCCACGATCGCATAACAAAGCTCCCGCTGCACGCGGTACCCCACGTGCCGCACCATGTTGTCGCGTAGGAAATCAAATCCAAATTCATTGTTCGTGCCGTAAACCACGTCACTGCCGTAGGCTTTCTGGCGGTCCTGGGGCGCGATGCCATGTTGAATCACACCCACGGAGAGCCCCAGAAATTCATAGATCGGCCCCATCCACTCCCTGTCTCTCTTGGCCAGATAATCGTTCACGGTGACCACATGAACGCCCTTGCCGGTCAAGCCGTTCAAATAAACAGGCAGTGTCGCGACGAGCGTTTTTCCTTCGCCGGTGGCCATTTCGGCAATCTTTCCGTCGTTCAGCACCATGCCGCCGACGAGCTGCACGTCGAAATGGCGCATGTTGAGAAGACGCTTCGAGGTTTCGCGGACCACCGCAAATGCCTCCGGCAAAATGTCCTTCAGCGTCTGGCCTTTATTCAGGCGGTCACGGAATTCCTGAGTTTTGACCTTGAGCAGGTCATCGGATAACGAGGAAATTTGCGCTTCGAATGAATTGATTTTTTGGACAAACGGCGTATAGCGCTTGAGCATGCGGTCGTTTTGCGTGCCAAAAATTTTGGTTAAGGCCCAATTAATCATAAAAGTTCTGCTATTCTTTTTCCCTTTTTCTTAAATAAGCTTCCAAAAATCCATTAATTTTACCCTCCAAGACCGCCGTGGCGTTGGAAGTTTCATAATCCGTGCGGTTGTCCTTCACAAGATTGTAGGGATGCAGGACGTACGAGCGGATCTGGCTGCCGAACGCGATTTCCTGTTTGGCGCTGTAGCTTTTCTGCTGTTCATCTTTTCTTCTGCCCATTTCCATTTTATACAGACGGCTTTTCAAAACTTTAAGCGCCGTCGCTTTGTTCTTAAGCTGGGAGCGTTCATTTTGGCACTGGACCACGATCCCCGAGGGAGTGTGCGTGATGCGAACAGCCGAGTCCGTCGTGTTGACGCCCTGCCCGCCCTTGCCTCCGGAGCGAAACACGTCCACGCGCAGGTCCGACTCCTTCACATCGATCTTGATGTCATCTTCCACTTCGGGAATCACATCCACCGACGCAAACGAGGTGTGGCGCCTCTTATTCGAATCAAACGGAGAGATCCTCACCAGGCGATGCACGCCGTTTTCGGACTTGAGGTATCCGTAAGCAAACTCGCCTTCAATCAGAATCGTGACGTTCTTTATGCCTGCTTCTTCGCCGGCAAGCACATCAATCACACTCACTTTGTGCTTTTGGTCTTCAGCCCAGCGCGAATACATCCTTAAAAGCATCGAAACCCAATCGCACGCTTCCGTGCCGCCCGCGCCGGCGTTTATATTCAATATCGCACTGTTGCGGTCACTCGGGCCGCTTAAGAGCTTCTGGAACTCGAGCTCGTCCAGTTTCTTCGAATGCTTTTCAAATTCTTCCTCTAGATGCTTCAGCGACTCCTCGTCGTTGTCGCTCACGATCGCGAGGAACCCTTCAAGGTCCTTCTGCGCCGCCGCGAGCTCCTTGTAGACACCCGTTTGACCTCTCAGACTCTTCAGTTCCTGCATCACGGAATTTTTCTTGTCGGGGTTGGACCAAAAATCGGGGGCCGTCGTCTCGTTCTCTAAAACCTTGATGCGCGCTTCCAGTTTCTCGTAATCAAAGAAACCTCCCCAGAGCGAGTAATTTCTCGTTGGCGCCCTGTAACTTCTCAGCTAAGTCTTTTTTCATTATTCTGCCTTTTGTTTTCTAAAACTAAGGGGAGATTTTAGCATTAATGGAGGGATTTGGCACATATATTTCGCCAACATTGTCATTGCGAGGAGGAGCCCGCCATGTTTCTTGGCGGGCGACGACGAAGCAATCTCTACCCTAAGGCGCCGGGCTGTCTCGAATTATTTTTTCTTCTTCGCCTTTTTTGAGGCTTGAGACTTCTTTGTTTTTTTGGCCGGGGCTTGAGGCGGCGGAGGCGGTAGGTAGGCAGACCCGAGCTTGCTGATGGGCTTCGGGGGCAAAACCACCGGAGTCAGCACCGGCATGCCCGAGCCGCCGGATTTGCGTTTCGCGAAGCATTGTTTGCAATAGACCGGACGGTCTTCGGACGGCCGGAAAGGAACCTCACACACTTTATGACAATCCGCGCATATCGCTTCGTACAAAGTCCTGTCTTTGCGCGGAGGCTGTTTGGCTTCGGGGCTCCGGAACGGCTCCCCCGCGGTCTGGGCGATCACCGTATCCAGCTTCTTTTCTACACCGACGAGACGCTCGAGTAATTTAGCCATCAACCCTTCTAAATAGGGATCGACCTTCGGGGCAGCGCCTGCCTTATTTTTGGACTTCAACCGTTTTTTCATAACCTCTCCCCGTCGGATGTGGACTTCCCCCGATTTAATGGACACTCGGTCTAAGTTTACATCAAGCCGTTTGAGGATTTAACTTTTTATACCAAAGGCATTTGTTCGTACAATAGTCCAGGCCTTCATCTTTGGTTTGCGGACACCCTTTATCTGCATAGCTAATTGCAACCATCCAACAGTCTCTGCCCATATTATGTTCATAGGCGGGACACATATGTTTTACCGCATGAAGACAATTCATAAACTCCCAGCAATTTTGAGGCTCTTGAGGTTCCATACGATTTTGGTTCATGGCATTATTTACCTCCGAGTTTTTTTACTTAAACTCCACGACAAGCGCGCGGAACACGCTCGTGCCGGTATTCTGAGCCGCGTGGGTTTCTTTAGGGATCCACATAATCTGGCCGACCGTTCCGTCTACAACGTTTGTTTTGCCGTCCGGAGTGCTTAACGTCAACTGCCCCGCGTCTAAAATATACACGAAGTGATCATAGGCATGAGTGTGCATCGCGATCTGTTCACCGGGATTAAACTTGATCTCCGACACACGAGTGCGTTCGTTTTCAAACTTCTTTGAGTAAATGGTTGGCCCCGCAACATACTGGTCCGGATACATTTCCTCGGCAATCGCGCCGCCAACAAACGTAAATACCGCGCCAACAGCGACTATCCATCCTAAAATAAGCGATTTCTTCATTTTCATCTCCATGGGTTAGTTTTGATACACTCTTTGCTCGTCTTCTCCTCTTACAAAGACCCGGATTAGTGTAGCGCTGTCCGGGCGGAGAGGCAAGGATGAGAAATATCCGCCACAACCACCCTGCCCAGATACGGCTTCGCGCATTCGGCTAAAAACCCCTTTTTTGGCAAACCCAGCGTGACAGTTACGCCGGCCTTTATAGCGGCACCCATTACTTCGCCTGTGTCCGCATTGAGACCTGAAGGAATATCTACGCTTAAGACGCGTTTTTTTGAAGCGTTGACAAGCTCGATCACTTCGCTGATCGGGCCGTCTACAGGCTTGGATAACCCCGTCCCAAACAGCGCGTCGATGACAAGGTCCGAACGGCGTAATTGCGTCCGCAAAAGATCCCAGTTCACGCTCCGCGAGCAGTCCACGGGTCTTAGGCCTATATTCTTCAGAATCTTAAAATTCACTCGAGGATCGGCTTTCATCTTGTTCGGATGCTGAAAGAAGAAGACGGAGACAGAAATGCCTTGGCTGTGCAGGTGCCTGGCCGCGACAAAACCGTCGCCGCCGTTGTTTCCTTTTCCTGAAAGAACAAGAACATTTCTCAGTTGAAATTTCCGCGCTTCGCGCGCGCAGGCTGAACCTGCGTTTTCCATTAAGAGTATCGAGGGAATGCCGTATTTTTTGATCGCCCGCTCATCCAAACAACGCATCGTTTCAGAGGTTACGTATCGCATCCCTTATCCTTCGTAGAACTGGAAAACTGGGGAAAACTGGGACAGTTCACTTACTGTAGTATGTACAAAACTTAAAATGTCCCAGCGGGCGATAAACAGATGCTTTGCCGCCCAGGATACTTTCATAGAGCGTGATCTTATCCGCGCAAAAAGCGACGGGCCCCGATAACGAGCTAAGCTTTTTCCATCGTTCAAGAAGATCGGCGGGAGCCTTTGCTTTATCCGTTCGCACCAGAGTTACATGGCTCTGAAAATCTCTAGTTTCGCGCGCAAAACCCAAGTTTTCAAGCGCCGCTTCGCATCGCTCAAAGATCGGCACAAGCACCTCTCGGGGTTCAACCCCGATCCAAAACACTTTCGGAGCGCCTCTTGGAGGAAACACACCCCAACCGTCCAAGCGCAGATCGCAGGCGGAAACATTTTGGGCTGCCGCCTCGAGAGCAGTCTGAATGCCGGAGATCCGCTCCACACCGATCGCTCCCAAAAATTTCAACGTCAGATGATAATTTTCTGCGGGAACGATCTTAATACAGTCCCCAAACGTGCGCATCCACGACAACGCTCCGGCCAAACTCTGCCGGACGGGCTCCGAAATATCAATTTCCGAAGTCTACGAAAGAGCACCGCCTACACCATGCAGAAACCCAAAAAGAAATAACCCGCCTTACACGCTCAACGTCTCCAGGATCTTCTTCGCCGCTTTGGCGGTCACTGAACATTTTTCAATAATCTTCGCTTCGGAAGCGTTCCGGATCGCGGAAATAGTGCCGAATTTTTTGAGGAGCCTCTCCTTGGTCTTCGGCCCTACGCCCGGAATCTCGTCCAATCGCGACACCAGCGCCTCTTTGCGGTGAAGCCGCCTGTGAAGCGTGATCGCAAAGCGGTGCGCCTCGTCCCGCAGATGTTGAATCATCTGCAAAAGCGGCGAATTCTGCGGATAAATGCGCGCGGCCTCACGGCCGAGCTCGAAAAGATGCTCATGTTGTTTCGCGATCGAGATCATCGGGATCTTCCCAAGCCCGAGCTTCCTCAGTTCATCCCCCGCAGCCGACAGATGCCCTTTCCCCCCATCAATCACCACTAAATCCGGCGGCACCTGCTTCTCCTCCAGAAAGCGCGTAAAGCGGCGGCGTATGACCTCCCGCATCATGTCGTAGTCGTTGATACCCTTCACGGTTTTAATCCTAAAACGGCGGTACTCGGAACGCGCGGGTCTGCCGTTCAGAAACACGACCATCGATCCCACCGGCTCGCGTCCGGTAATATTCGAAATGTCAAACCCCTCCATCCGTTCGGGCTCCTTCGGCAGTGAAAACGCGTCTTTCAGGGCCGCAAGCACCTGACTTGTCCGTTTTTTCAAAACATCCGCCTGCGGCAGTGAAGAAAGCGCGCGGATCTGCTCGTAAACACTTTTGGCCTTTTCATACTGCCGTCCGGCCGAATACTCCTTCATGCGCCGGGTGAGCCCGCGCACCAGCGCCGCGCGATGCCCTTCGAGAAAAAGCCCGAGCTCTTTGACAATTTCACCGTATTTTTCCTTGTCAATTTCACCCACGCAGGGCCCCTTGCACTGGCCAATGTGGTACATGAGACACACTTTGTCCGGGATCGGATGGCAGGTGCGCATCGGAAAAAGGCGCCTCAGCATCCTCACGGCCTGATTCAGAAGCCTGCCGCTCGTATAAGGGCCAAAGTATTTCCCCCCGTCCGCCTTTCGCCCCCGCACCACCAGGAGCCGCGGGAATGCTTCGCTCGTGATCTTGAGATACGGGTAGCTTTTATCGTCCTTCAATTCCTGGTTGAATTTAGGCTGGTTTTCCTTGACGAGGCTTGCTTCGAGAAGCAGCGCATCTGCTTCGGTGGGTGTTTCAATAAAATCGATTCGCCGCACTTCGAAGAGCATTTTCCCTTCTTTTGAAAAATGCTCCCCAAAACATCTGAAATGCGACAGCACCCTTTTGCGGATGGAAAGCGCCTTGCCGATGTAGACGGGTTTGGAGTCCCTGTCCTTAAAAAGATAGACGCCCGGACTGTTCGGGAGCTGTCGGATGCGATGGCTTAAAAAACCGGGAATAACCCCGCCCTTCCTAAAACTCATTTGACACCTTTTTTAAAGAAGCTCCGTCCACTTTGGAAGGGCGGGGCTTCGACTTTCAAGACCCACACGGAACCCAGATACACCAAGACGCTTAAACTGATCCCCAGAAAAAGATAAAACGCCTGAAGGGTCGTCGGGGCACCGCGATGCGCCTCCAGAACCCAATGGTTGAATGAAAACGAAAAAAACCCCATGACCGCCGCCGCCGTCGAAATTTTAAAGATGCTTTTGAGAATCCGCCGTTCATCAATCGCGCCCACCCTCTTTCTTAAAAACACATAGAGCATAACGACGTTGACGGTGGCCGACAGCGTGGAGGCCAGCGCCAACCCGCCGATCTTCAGGGGCCGCATCATAAGAAGGCTTAAGATCACGTTCAAAACGACGGCCATCAGCATCGTCTTCACGGGCGTGCGCGTGTCCTGCATCGCGTAGAACGCGTTCACCAAAAGTTTGATCAGGCAGCACGACAAAAGCCCGAACGCATAAAAATAAAGCGCGCTCTGCGTGATCTGCGTCGAATACGCGTTGAAACGGCCGTGCTCGAAAATGATTCGCACGATCGGCCCGCACAAGGTGATAAGCCCTGCGGAGGCCGGCAGCACCACAAGCGCCAGCGACCGCACAGCCGCCGAGAACGTCGACTTAAATCCTTCGAGATCCTTAAGAACCATCTGACTTGAAAACGTGGGCAACGCAGCCTGCGCAATCGAATAGCCGAAAATCGCAAGCGGCAGCTGAAAAAGACGGTTCGAGTAATAAAGCGCGGACTGGCCGCCGGGTCCGATGATCGTTTCAAACGAAGCCAGGACGGAATCGACGAACACGTTGATCTGGTAAAGCGCAGAACCGAACACGCGCGGCAGGAGAAGCCTTCCGATCCTTTTTACGGAATCGTGGTTCCACCGAGGTGGGGTGAGGCGGAACCCCCGCTTTAAAAGCGGCCCGATCTGACACCCCAGCTGCAGCACGCCGCCGGCCAGGACGCCCACCACAAGCGCCATGGGGCCGTAGTGTTTTTCATAAAAGAAACCCGCCACGATCATCGAGATATTTAAAAATACGGGCCCGAGCGCGGAGCTTCCGAACTCCTTCAGGGAATTCAAGACGCCCATAGCAAGCGCCGAGAGGCCGATGAAAAACAAATAAGGAAATATCACGCGTGTGAGTTTAACGGTGAGAGGAAATTTTTCGGGGTCCGTGGAGAGGACGAAACCCGGGGCAATCAAACGCACAATCTGCGGCGCAAACACGCACCCCAAAACGGACAACAAAATCAAAATCGCCGTCATCATAAAAAACAGCGTCGACACCAGATGCCAGAACTCTTCCTTTCTTTTTTCATGACACTCCGTCAGCACCGGCACAAACGCCGAGTTCATGGCACCTTCTCCCACGAGGTCCCTCAGGAGGTTCGGAATCTTGAAGCTCACGACAAACGCCTCGGCTGCGACACCCGTCCCGAACGCGGTCGCGATAATGAGGTCCCGCACGAACCCCAGCACCCGGCTCAAGGCCGTGAGACTCCCTAGAATTCCGGCGGATTTTGCAAGCGATGAATTCATTTTGACACTCAAACTCGTTTTCTGTAAGATACTGTGCCTATAAGGGAGAAATTATGGCTCATAGACGTTCATCCATCAAAAAGATCCGCATCGATAAGAAGCGCCGCGCACTCAACGTGCAGACGCTGTCGGATCTTCGTACGATCCAGCGCAAGGTAAAAACGCTCATTGTCGGCAACAAAAAGCCGGAAGCGCTGGCTTTGTCCCGGGATCTTTTTTCAAAACTGGATAAGGCGGTTAAAAAAGGCCTGATTCATAAGAACCTCGCCTCCCGCCAGAAGTCCCGCACCACCCTCAAAATCAACGCCATCAAAGTTTAGAAGCCTAGGCAATTATTGCAGGCACAGGGAAAGCACCAGCCGTTCGACGGCCAGGCTTTCGCTTAAAGCGCCTGTCTTGATCGATTCATCACACAGCAAGAGCTCCCGAAAAACCTTCCGCAGGTCAAACCGCGAAAGGCTTTTCACCTGCACGACAAACTTATCCATGAAAAATGAATGCACCCTAAGCTCGGTGCCCACTTGAGCACCGGGAAGCCCTTCGTCCATCAGCGCTTTGGCCTTTCGCATCCGTTCAAACTGTCCGGCCAGAACCGCCACAATCTCAAAACCCCGTATCCCCTCCCTTAAAAAATTGGCGGTCATGGAAAGCGCGGCCTTCGCGTCTTTTTTCAGTAGGTTGTCCACCAGCACGAACACATCATTTTGGAGCGAACGCCCCAGCAGCGCTTCCACATCGCCCGCGTTTACGTCTTTCCTCGGATGAATGTAAGTCGCAAGCATCTCGAGCGATGACGAAAGCGCCGGCACATCCTTGCCCATTTTATCGATGAGAAGCGCACTCGCGGCCGGTTCAAGCCGTATCCCCGCATGCTTCGCACGCGTGGAAATCCACTGCGGCAGATCCCTGTCAAACGGGGCGTAGCACGACACCGTCTTTGCTTTCTTGGACACGGCGGATAAGAAGGGGTTTTTTTTGGCGCTCGTCTCGCAGGACACGAGAACCGCGGCGGCCGAAGACGGGAAGGAAGCGATGAAGGAAAGCAAGCTCTCTTTTTCCCCCTCTTCGAGCTCATCCACGCCGGACAAGACCGCAAGCCGCTGGGGACTTAAAAAAGGCAGCGTCTGAAGGAAATCCTTAAACGCGGCAAAACCGCCCGGCTCGGCGTCAAATTCCCGAAAATTGAGGTCCAGTTCGGAAAGATTCTTAAAAAGGGAGCTTTTGAGACTACGGACGAATTCTTTTTTCAGGAACTCTTCTTTACCTACGAGGAGGTAAATCCCGCCCTTCGAAGGTTCTGTCAGCGATTTCATGCCTCACAAGGTGAAACGAAGGGCGGGATAAAGAGATGCGGCTACCATATTTCGATGGTTTTTTCCACCACTCGGCGCGCCACGTCTTCCACGGCCTTCGCGGCCGCCACGTCTTCACTGACGGCGCGCGAACCGGACAAGAAGAAGGAAGTATCCCCGGTCAGTGCCGCGTCCTGCCAGATCATTTTATGCGTCCCCGCTTCATACACGCTCACATCCAGCACAATGCTGAGGCGATATTCCTGGATATCGTCGCCGGCGCTGTACCGAAGCGTGTCGCGGCGGTAATCGAGGAGCTTCGACTCCACGACGGCATTGGCTTTATCGGCCGAGGCAATCTTCAAATTTCCGTCAAACACGAAACGGTTGATGATGGCGTTGGTGATGTCCACCTCCACGCCGGGGCGGTAAACGCGAAAACGCTCCTTGTCGCTCACCTCCGTGGAAAGATCTATCGTATTTTTGACGGGTTCCACATGGATCGTCTTGATATGTTCAGGCAGGTTGGACTTGGTCGTATAGCCGCAACCCGTCCCGAGCATCACAACACACAGCGATAAAACCAAAGACCTGATCAGCTCTGAACCTGTTTTCACCATGGGCGGTACCAGGGTTTAGAGTCAGGTTTTCTCTCGCCGCTCTCATTCTGAAGAATGTTTTGCAGCCGCCGCTTGGCTTCCTCGGCCGCCGGCGTGTCAGCGTACTTTTGGGAAACCTCGCCGTAATAGACCTTGGCGCTTGAGAATTTCTTCTGTTTTTCATAGAAGGAGCCCACCTCAAAGTTTTGCTGGGCCTTCTTCGCGCGCAGCACACGGATGGATTCATCGGCCTCGAGCGCCTGCTGATCCTCCGGAAACGTCTTCTTGAAGTCCTCAAATTGCTCGATCGCCCGCTCGGCATACTGTTCATTGTACTGAGATTTTTTAGAGGCCTCCATCCCCACATAGGCGATCTGATAGCGCGCCTTCGTCACCAGTTCCGAATTGGGATACTCGTCGATGACCTGCTGATAGGCCTTTTGGGCCTCTTCGTATTCCTGCATCGTCTTGTAAACTTCACCGATCTGGAACTGCGCCTCGGCGCCGTAACTGCCGTACGGGGCGTTTTTTACGACATGCTTGTAAAGCTCTATCGCTTTGTCCTGCCCCGAAAGCACGAGGATCCCCAGAAGCTTCATCTTTTCTCCGGAGGCAAACTGGTTGGCAATTTCAAACTCGCGATGGGTGGCGTCCTTGATGCGGTCGCTGTAGGGATAGCGGTCTATGAGCTTCTGATAGGCATCGGCGGCCTTGGCCAAGTCCTGCTTCTCTTCCCAGCAAAGCCCGGCATAATAAACGCCCTCGGCTGCCATACGTGAATTTGGAAACGCCTCGGGAAGCTTTTCAAACTCCTCGATCGCACGGTCCCAGTTCTTCTGCCCATAAAACTGCATGGCCCAATTAAACTGTTCTTCAGGCGTATCTTTTGCGGAATTTTTGGGATTGATCCATTTCCCAATGTCAGGGCTCCACACCCAATAAGCCTGAGAAACCCCGCTGACGAACACCGAAGCGAACAATAAGAATAAAACAACCCGTTTTTTGTTTATCATGAAAGTTCCGGTAAATTCAAGCCTATAGCTTATAATGAGCCTTTAGGGGTTGTCAATTAATTGAATGACTTCTTAAACATCCTGGCCAGCAGTTTTACCAGGATATCCGCCTCCAAATTCACGCGGTCCCCTTTCTTCAACCCGGCCAAGCGGGTTTTCTTAAGTGTGTAGGGGATTAAATGGAGCCAAAACGCGTTTCGGGTGACTTCGCCGATAGTCAGACTGACGCCGTTCACGGCCACCGACCCTTTTTCCAGAAAAAAAGGCGCAAGCGGCTTTGGAAATCCGACGAGGAGGCTTGTTTGATTCTTCCCGGGAAGCACGCGAAGGATCTTGCCTTTGCCGTCCACATGGCCCAGCACAAAATGCCCGTCGAGCCTGGCATTGGCCTTGAGCGGGAGTTCCCAATGAACGCTGTCCCCGCGTTTAAGGCTTCCGAGTGTGGTTCTTTTCAGCGTCTCGGCAACGACGTTAAAGTAAATATGATTCCCACGCTTTTGAACGACCGTAAGACACGCCCCGTTCACGCAGACACTGCCGCCGATTTTAAGCGCACGTGCCAAGCCCGCCGGACAGCTCAGCCCGAGGATTTTCGCGCGGGCGCTCTTCGAGCGCTTCCATTCTCTCACGACCCCTGTTTTCTCAATGACGCCCGTAAACATTTTCAGGAAATAAATCCGTGAATCAAAAAATCTTTGCCTACGGGCCGAACGCTCGCCGATTGAAGCGCCACCGCCTTTTGCAATGAACCGACGCCTTCACCGGCAACGGAATGGACGGCATTTTTCCCACCGATGATCTTCGGGGCCACGAACCAATAAAGCTCGCGCGCCAGCCGCTTGTCTAAGATGTCCGCAATCGCCGCTCCGCCGCCCTCGATCAAAACCTTCACAATCCCCCGCCGGGCCAGTTCCTTAAAAAGAAGCCTTAAATCCACGCGGCCTTTTTTCTCCGGCAAAACAAGCACCTGGGCTTTCTTTCGCAAGGAGGAAAGCCGATTTTTGTTTGCCCGATGCGAAGCCGCGATGATCACCGGACCTTTTGATTTGTTTGAGAAAATATTTGCATTTAAGGGGGTTCGCAGAAAACTGTCCAGCACCACTTTGAAAGGTGTCTTCGAAGAGCCCTTCGTCTTGTGGCCGTTTCGCACGCTTAAGGAAGGATTGTCCTTCAACACGGTGTTTACCCCCACCAGGATCGCATCGGAGGAAGCGCGAAGTGTCTGCGAAAACTCACGCGCTTCCTTGCCCGTAATCCAGCGTGACTCGCCAGTCTTCGTGGCAATCTTGCCGTCCAAACTTTGCGCGACCTTGATGACGCCGTAAGGCACCTTATGCCGGACCCAGTGATTGAAATCCCTGTTGAGCGCGGCCGCTTCTTTTTCGAGAACCCCTTCCACCACCCGCACACCCGCTTTTTTCAATTTCCGAATGCCCCGCCCGTTCACAAGCGGGTTTTTGTCTCTGGCGGCAATCACCACTTTTTTGATTCCCGATTCCAGAATAAGGTCCGCGCAAGGTCCCGTCTTCCCGTAGTGGGAACACGGTTCAAGCGTCACATAAAGTGTCGCACCTTTGGCCTTTTGTCCTGATTTTTGAATCGCAAATACCTCCGCGTGCAAACCGCCGAATTTTTGATGAGCGCCCTCGCCGATGATGCGTCCGGCTTTCACAAGCACGGCGCCCACGAGCGGGTTTGGGTGCACACGACCTTCCCCGCGCCGGGCCAACGCGATGGCTCTGCGCATGAAAAAAAGATCTTTGGGAGTTACTTTTTGCATTCCATTTTTGCGATCTTATCTAAGATGCCATTTACGAACTTGGAGGAATCGGCTTCTCCGTAGCGCTTCGCAAGTTCCACGGCTTCATTGATCGCCACCTTGACGGGAATTTCATCTATGAACATCATTTCGTAAGCGGCCAGGCGCAGGATGTTCCTGTCCACGTAGGCCATGCGCTTGAGTTCCCAATGCTCGGCAAATCGTTCTATCATCTTGTCGATGATCTCGAGCTTTTCAATCGTGCCGCGCACGATGCGTTCGGTGTATTGGCGGACCTCGGCGTTATTTTCATGTTCTTCCGGTGCTTCGTCCTCTCCGGGGAACAAAGTCAGGCCGGTTTTCTCCTTCCAGAAATCCTCGAAGACCTCGTCGACATCCGAATGCGAAATATCCTCCTGATAAAGAATCTGAAGCGCAAATTCGCGCGCTTTCGTGCGTTTTCTCATTTTTTCTTCAGAGAACGATCCCGCATGAGATTGGCCATTTCAATCGCCGCCATCGCCCACTCACGCCCTTTATTCATGTGCTTGACCCCTACGCGCTCGACCGCCTGCGCAACCGTGTGGGCAGAAATAATACCCAGGATGACCGGTATTTCACTCCGGTCACTGAGTTCCCGCAGGCTCCGCGCGCTTTCCCTCACGACTTGATCAAAGTGCTTGGTTTCTCCCCGGATCACGACCGCAAGCGTGATCACCGCATCCCACCTCTTTTTTTGAACAAGCCTCTTGGCTGCCAGAGGGATTTCAAACGCGCCGGGCACATGGAAAACCTTGATGTCCGGCTTTCGCGCGCCGTGGCGCAGCAACGTATCCACGGCACCCAGCAGAAGCCCGCGGGTGAGATACTCATTGAAGTCTGAAACGACGACCGCTATTTTAAGGCCCTTCGCCCGGAAGCTCCCTTTGGACTCCGGAATTCCTTTCAGAGAATTATCTTTTCTTTTTTCCATGAAGCGCGCCCAAAAAATGCCCCAGCTTCTTCCTCTTGGTTTCCAGGTATTTCCGGTTATGCGGATGCGGTTTGATTTCAATCGGCACGCGCTCAACTACTTTAAGTCCATAACCTTCCAGACCCACGATTTTTCTCGGATTATTCGTGAGAAGCCTTATGCTCCGGATCCCCAAATCGGCCAAAATCTGGGCGCCCACCCCATAGTGACGCAGGTCCGCCGGAAATCCCAGTTTCTTATTGGCCTCCACGGTATCCAATCCCTTGTCCTGCAATTGATAAGCCTTCAATTTATTCAAAAGTCCTATTCCCCGGCCTTCCTGCCTCATATAAAGAAGCACCCCCTGCCTTTCCTTCGCAATCAATTTCATCGCGTTGTGAAGCTGCTCGCCGCAATCACACCGCTTGGAGCCCAGGATATCGCCGGTAAAGCACTCCGAATGCACGCGCACCAAAGCCGGTTTATTCGGTGAAATATCGCCCATCACGAGCGCCACGTGATAATCCTTGTCCACGGTCGACTCGTAAGCCACCAGCTTAAACTCGCCGTAATCGTTCGTGATGCGCGTTTCGACCGCTTTAAAAACAAGCTTTTCTTTTTTTCGGCGGTACTCAATCAAGTCCCGGATGGTGCAAATCTTTAGCCCGTGTTTTTTGGCAAACGCGATCAAATCCGGCGTGCGCGCCATGCTGCCGTCATCGTTCATGATCTCGCAAATAGCGCCGGCCGGATACAGCTCCGCCAGTTTCATCAGATCCACGGAGGCTTCCGTGTGTCCCGCCCGCACCAACACCCCGCCCTCACGCGCCCTCAACGGAAACAGGTGTCCCGGTCTCACCAAATCCTCTTTTTTGGTCTTGGGGTCAATCAATACCTTGATCGTGCGGGCCCGGTCATAAGCTGAAATGCCCGTGCTGATGCCGCGCCGGGCGTCAATCGAAACCGTCCAAGCCGTCTTCAGCTCATCGGTATTATGGGCAACCATGAGGTCTACCCCGAGTCCCTCAAGGCGCTTCCCCTCCATCGACACACAGATAATTCCGCGGCCGTGTTTAGCCATAAAATTAATCTTCGCCGGTGTTGCAAACTCGGCCGCGACGACCAGGTCGCCTTCATTTTCCCTGTCTTCATCATCAATGACGATGATGAGCCTGCCTTTTTTAAGGTCCGACAGGATTCCGGGTATTGAGCTTCTATACAAATTATGAACTCCCTAAAAATACTCGTTGATATAAGAAACGGCTCGGTCACGCATCGTGGAGAAGAGGTGCTTCTTTGTGTGAAACGCGGGGTTTTTTCTCTCAAGCTCATCGGCCACGTGCAAAAGCCCTACGATACCCGCATCCCGGGGGCGGCTCAGTGTCTCGACGCCTAAAGGCGAAGAACGGCGCACGGGGATCCCCAGTTCATTCTCTAAAACGCGTTCCAGAGAATCGTTCGCCGTGAGATCCCCTGCCAAAAAAAACTGCTCGGCGCCTTCGCTTCTTTTCATAAGCTCCCGGGCCATCTGGGCCGCATGGATCCCGATTTCATCGGGGCCCCTATCGCCGGTCAGACAGACCCTGTAATCCGTGATGCCGTTATTTTCAAATAGAAATACACTCGTCAAATCCCGGCCGGCTTCTACGATGACCCGCTTCTTTATCCGGTCTTCCCTGGGTAAAATCCCGCAGGCCGTGGACAAGGCCGAAAAAACGCTGACGGGCCTTTCGACGCCCGCGCGCGCCATGAGACGGTTCCATTCTTCACACACCCGTGAACGCACCTGGACCACGTGCGCAACCACGTCTAACTTACTGCCGAACACGCCCAGCGGATTTATCACATGATCGCGCTCGTCGATTATAAACCCCAGCTCTTTGAAATAAATGATCGTGCGGTCAAAATGGGCCGCCAGGCGCTTGGCGGTCTGGCAGGCCTGCTCGACATCGAAGCGCCGGATCTCGCCTTCTCCGGACAAATGCTTTGATCCCCGCACCTCGAGGCTCTGTGCTTCCGGGTCCTCCAAATTAAAATAAAGCGTCTCGACGGACACGCCCGCAGTGCTTTCGGCCCTGCGGATCGCCGCCGCCACCGATTCCACGGCATCACCCAGATGCGCGATCACTCCTTGCTTTGTACCGCCGGCCGGGGAATCGCCGGCGCCGAGCACCTGAAACGCGCCGTCCCCTTTTCTTTGGGCAATCAATGCCACGACCGTCTCCGCGCCCACGTCCAGCACGGAGAGCGTGCGCTTAGGGTAAATCTTTCTGACGAAATTCATCGGGGGCCGATTACCACGTCGTCGAAGCGAAGATCAATGTAACGTATTTTCACCCGATCGAGCTCCACCGTCTTCAACGTCTGATCGAGAATTTTGAGCCTCTCCACCAAGTGCGTGAATCCCAGACGGATTTCGATATCGCCGTCCACATAAACGGATATGTTCCTGGGATCGCTGATATCGATTCTGGAAAGAGTGTGCTTTCGCAGCAAACGATGCCCCTTGATATACTCGGCCAGTTTTAAAGCTTTGAGTGTCCCCGCCTCGCGGAGGCTCGCGCCTACCAGCAACCCCTCGGGTGGGACCGGCACGCCTTCCAGAATCGTAAGATTCCGAAACGGCGACGAAGCCGTGCCGGGCAAAACCACCAGGCTCTTGTCCACCTGCACGTAACGGGATGAAAACGCGATCTGCGCTATCGGCGTGCGGCGTTTCAAAAGAACCTCGATGCGGTTTGGGAGCACACGCCTGACGCGCACCTCCTTAAACTCCGGGTGCTTTCTTTTGATCAGCTCCTGCACATTCACAAGGTCCAACGTCACGAGATTCTCGCCTTTTTGAAGCTCGCAAAATTTAAACGCCTGTTCCGCCGCCAAGCTCCCGATATTCAGCACGCGAACCTCCTCCAGACGGAAAGACGGAGAATTCACCGCATACACCGCCACGGTGCCGAATAAAACACCCAGCACGGTGAGCGAAAGAATATACGGCAGCGAGGAAAGTAAAAACGATTTAAATCCCCCCAAAAACTTAACGGAGAAAATCGGGCTTAGGTTCCTTCTTCTTACCTTACTTTTCAGCGGTTTGACCATGACAACAGCCTTTTCTTTAAAGAAGATTCTAAGATTTTAACACAAAGACCCGGAAAATCGACCCCCGCCGCTTTTGCGGCCTTCGGCAGCAAGCTCTTGCCGGTCAACCCGGGAATCGTATTGATTTCCAGCAGAAAAACCGAGCCGTCGCCGCCTAAAATGAAATCAGCGCGGCTCATAACCTCACAACCCAGCGCTTGATGCGCGTGAACGGCGATTTTCTGAAGCTGGCGCGCGAGGCCGGCCTCAAGCTTCGCCGGGCACTCATAGCGCGTACCCGCGTCCTTGTACTTTGCCTCGTAGTCATAAAAACTCCTCCGGGCCATGACTTCGACAATCGGCAGCGGCTTTTCTTCCAAAATTCCCACCGTCAGCTCCCGTCCCCGGATATAGCGCTCAACGAGAATTTCATGGGAATAACGAAACGCCTCCCGACAGGCCTTTTGAAAGTCGCTGGCGCTGAAAACGACGCTCACGCCGAAGCTCGAACCGGCGGCCGAAGGCTTCACAACCACCGGGAAATTCATTTTTGAGGAAGAGGCCCCGGAAAAATCTTTTTCAGCCGATACATAAAATTCGGGCACCGGCAATTTAGCCTGTTTAAAAATGAATTGGGACTTCGACTTGTGAAACGCCAGTTCACTGGCCCCGGGGCCCGACCCGGTGTAAGCGATATTGGCTTCTTCAAGCAAGCCCTGCAGGGTCCCGTCCTCTCCAAACTCGCCGTGCAACGCAATAAAAACAACCGTGACTTTTTCCTTCTTAAGTTCGCGGATGAAATCCCCGACCGGGTCGAGCAACCGCACCGAAAGACCCCGGGATGACAAGGCATCAAACACGGCCTTCCCTGAGCTGAGCGAAACCTCCCTTTCGCAGGAAGGCCCGCCGGCCAGCACCACTATTTTTTCTTCTCTCAAAAGATCTTCACTTCCGTTTCAAGTTCGACGTGAAATTTTTCATAAACCGTTTTTTTAACTTCTTCAATCAGCGCACGCACGTCCCGGGAGCTTGCGCCGCCGAGATTGACTATAAAATTGGCGTGTTTCGGGGACACCTGCGCCTTGCCTAGTGTCCTGCCTTTCAGCCCCGCGTCCTCAATCAGCTTCCCGCTCGAAGCACCGCCCTCGGCGGGATTCTTAAACATGCAGCCGGCACTGGCATGCCACAGATCCTGGGTCCTCGCCCGGTAGCCGCGATACTCCTCAAGGAGCTTCCGGATCCGGGCCCCATCGCACTTCGGAAGCGCGAAAGAAGCTTCCGTAATAATGCAGTCCCCGAGCCCGGAGGAACGGTAATTAAAACTGATTTCGTTTTTCTTAAGCGTCCGCCGCTCACCTGAAAAATAAACCACGCGCACACGCTCTACCAGCGTGTCGACGGATTGGCCGTGGCTCCCGGCGTTCATCGCCACCGCGCCGCCGACGCAGCCCGGAATGCCCGACAAAAACTCAAGTCCCCCCAAACCCTGCCCCAGCGCATATTGAATGAAAAGCGTGTTGGGGACCCCCGCGCGCGCGGTCACACGGCCATTCTCCTCCCAAATCTTGCGGAAATAAAGCGAATTCAGGTGGATCACCGCGCCTTTCAACCCTGAATCCGGAGGCAATACATTGCTGCCGCCGCCGAACACCGTAATTTTAATTCCGTTTTCCAGGCACACCGACAAAACGCTCTCCAAGTCCTCTTCATCTTCGGGCTCAATCCAGAATTCAGCCGGGCCGCCGACTTTAAGCGACGTGTGTTTCGAAAGCGCTTCGTTAAAAAGCACTTTTCCCCGGACCCTCCCGGAAAAAATATTCCTTTTCAAAAAATCAGAAAGCTCATCCGCTACCTGAAAAATATCGCCGGCGCCGAGCGCGATCACCAGATCCCCGGCCTGGACCTCTTGAAGCACCGCCTGAGCCGCGCGGTTTCTCTCAATAAACAAGACATTCGGGTGGCCCGCGCCTTTAACGGCCCGATAAACGTTTGCGCCGCTCACACCCGGGATCGGCTCTTCGCTCGCTGCGTAAATATCCGTAATGAAAAGTTTGTCGGCGGCCCAAAAGCTGTTCCCAAACTCCTCCAAAAGCGCCTGCGTGCGCGTGTAACGGTGCGGTTGGAAGAGAGCCACGATCCTTTTCCTGTTCAAGCCCTTCGCGGCCTTCAGGGTCTCGCGGATTTCCGTCGGGTGATGCGCGTAATCATCCACGACCAGAAATTTTGAGTCTTCATACCTCACGTCAAACCGCCGTCCGGCGCCCTCATATTTCTCAAGCCCGCTCACAATCTGGCCAAACGAAACACCCAGCTTTATGCCGACGCCGATCGCGCCGAGCGCATTCAACACATTGTGCCGTCCCACGATCCTCAGTTTCACAAGCCCCAGACATTCGCCTTTTCTCCAAACCTTAAAAGCGACCCCCCGCACGCCATTTTCACATTCCACGATGTCGGTCGCGTAAAGCTCGCTTCTTTCCGGATCAAAACCATAGCGGGTCGCCTTGCGAAGACCCATCCCGGCGATTTTCAAAACCCGCGGATCTTCCGAGCAGCCAAACCACTCGCCTTCCGGGGGCAGGCGCCGAATGAAATCCCGGTAAGCCGTTTCAACACATTCCATGGTGCCGAAGTGGTCCATGTGTTCGGCTTCGATGTTCGTAATCACTTCGACCGAGGGGGAAAAATTTAAAAATGACGAATCGCTTTCGTCGGCTTCAATGACCACTTCGGGGCCCTGCCCATAGCAGGCATTGCCGCCGAACGAATTCACGACGCCCCCCACGACGATCGAAGGATCGCGGCCGGCTTCCTTTAATACCATGCCCACCAACGCCGTCGTAGTCGTTTTGCCGTGAGTGCCGGTCACCGCAATCGTGAACTTACCCCGGCACAGCTCCGCCAGCGCTTCGGAACGATGGATGAGACGCATGCCTTTGGCCTTGGCGGCCACACGCTCCGGGTGATTTTCAGGGATTGAAGAGGAATAAACCACCAGGCCCGCCCCGGTCACATGGCCAGGATCATGACCTATTAAAATCCGGGCGCCGTCACTCTCAAGCGCATCCAGCATCGCATTTCGCTTCACGTCACTGCCCTGCACGGCATGTCCCATCGAAAGATACATGCGCGCGATGCCGCTCATCCCGACTCCACCGATCCCTATGAAATGCACCGCCCCGGGCGCCGTCATACAAATTCCTCAATAAAATCCGCCAAAAGCGCGCGCGCCGGGGACAACGAACCGGAAAGACCCGGCGGGCGCGCTTTTTGCCGGACTTGCGTTAAATATTTTTCGAGCGATTTTTTGAGCGTCACCGGATTGAGTTCGCTTTGGGCGATAATTTCCGCTTCCTTTTCACGCGCAAACACTTTCGCGTTCATGAGTTGGTGTTCTCCGGCAAACGGATACGGCACGAGAATCGCGGGAATATCTTTTGCCTGAATCTCGGCCAAAAACGTGGCTCCCGCCCGGCCCAGAGCCACATCCGTCACCCCGTATGCCAGGTCCATGCGGTCGAAAAATGAATAAGCGCGCGCGGCGATTCCCGCCGCGCTGTATCTTTGCTCCGCTTCTGTTTCCGGCATCTTGCCGCACAAATGAAGCACTTGCAGTTTTTCCTTCAAGCTTTCCGGGAGCTCATTTAAAACCTCAAAGAACACCGTGTTGATCGACTCGGCACCCTGGCTCCCTCCCAATACGAGAAGTGTCTTTTTATGGTCTGAAAACCTAAAGAACTTAAGCGCCTCCTCCCGGCACTCACGCTCTATCGACGCTCGGATCGGGTTGCCGGTCACGCGCACGCACCGAGGGGCCCTGAAATAGATGCGGCTCTCCTCAAAGCTCAGCGCCAGCCCTTTGACAAAATACGCCAGAAGCCTGTTGGCAGCTCCCGGTATGACGTTCTGCTCATGAATCAGCGTCGGGATCCCTAACACCCTGGCCGCCATGATTACCGGAAACGAAGTGTGGCCGCCGAACCCCGCCACCACATCCGGTTTTTCGTTTTTCAGGATCCGGAACGAAAACAAGAATCCCCTGACTAATTTTAACAGAAATGAAGGACTCAATAAAGATGAAGCGCCGCGGAATCCGGCACTGTCCACCGAGAATACCTCCTGGGTTCCTATAATTTTAAATATCGCGCTCTCAATGTCCTTTTTCCCGCAAACGTACACGATCCTCGTTCGCGGATCACGCGCTTTAAGCTCCTCGGCCACGCTGAACGCCGGAAAAATGTGCCCTCCGGTGCCTCCGCAAGCCAGCAATACTTTCATTCCAGCGGCAATTCTTTGGAGATATTGATCAAAAATCCCACGGCCATCATATTCACCAAAAGCGCGGAACCGCCGTAGCTGATGAAAGGCAGCGACAGGCCTTTCGTCGGAAGCGCGCCCAAACTCACCCCGATATTGACCACGGCCTCAAGACCTATCAGCCCCACAAGCCCGAGCGCGAAAAGCTGTGAAAAAAAACTGGGTGAACGCATCACGATCACCATGCCGGCAAACACGAACGCGATGAAGAGCGCCACGATCGCGCCGGCCCCGAGAAATCCGAGTTCCTCCCCGATAATTGAAAATATGAAATCCGTGTGCGACTCCGGAAGGTAGAAAAGCTTCTGCTGAGACTGCCCGAGGCCCACGCCGAAAATTCCGCCCGAGCCGAACGCCAAGAACGACTGGATAATCTGAAATCCGACGCCCCGCGGGTCTTCCCACGGGTTAAAAAACGCAAGGATCCGCTTTCTCCGGTAAGGCTTGGCAAGCATCGCGTACGCGAGCCCCGGCAGCGCCAGGAGGATCGCGGTCACCAAATGCACGACTTTAAAACCCGCCACGAAAAATAAAAGAAATGCCACGAGCGCCACGGTGATTGCCGTACCGAGATCCGGCTGTAAAAATACGAGCCCCGAACAAATCCCCACCACGAAAAGCGCCGGCGCCACCGTGCGCTTCAGGTCCGACAGGTATTCCTTGCGGCGATCCAGAAAATCCGCAAAATAAAAAATGATCGCCAGTTTTAAAAATTCGGAGGGCTGAAAACTGAAACCCAGCACCTTAAACCATCGGCGCGCGCCGCCGCTGGCGTGGCCCACATGGGGGATCAGCACCAGCACCATGAGCACCATCACAAACCCCAGGATTTTCTTTGCATGTTTCCGCAACAAGCGGTAGTTGATCGCAGACGCCAGGTACGCCAACACCGCACCGATCGAAAGATAGACCAGATGCCTCTTTAAGAAATAAGCGCTATCCTTCATCTGTTCGTTTGCGTAGATGGCGCTCGCGCTGTAAATCATGACAATGCCGATCGCGGTTAAAATCATTGCGGATCCAAACAGGAGATCTTTGGCCTTTCTTAAAGGTTCCATTACTGAGCTTTCAGTAGGCGGGTGCACGGCATTTTAACTCTTCAAAGATGCGTTTGAAGGTTTCACCGCGTTCTTCGAAAGAATGAAATTGATCATAGCTCGCGCACATCGGTGACAAAAGGAGCGTGTCGCCCGGCGAACACAGCGAAAACCCCCGTTCCACGGCCTGCTTGAAATCCTCCTGCAACTGATACGAGCGGTAGCTTTTCCAGGCGCTGGCTATCTTCCGGCGCGCTTCCCCATACAGCACCGCGGCCTTCACCTGTTCTAAAAGCAACGGCTCGATCCGGCCGAAATCAACCCCCTTGTCGCGCCCGCCGGCAATCAGCACGATCGGCGTTCGGAGGGCCTGAATGGCGGCCTTCGTGCTGTCGGGCGTCGTCGACTTGGAATCATTCACAAACTGGACGGCACCGATCTTTCCCAGAGGCTCCATCCGGTGCTCCAGCGTTGTAAAATGGTCCAAAGCGCTTTGAACTGATTTTTTGGGAAGTTTAAGCAGGCAGGCAACCGCCGTGGCCGCCATGATGTTCTCAAGGTTGTGGCTGCCTTTCAACTGAAAACCCGCGACCCGAAGCCATCGGACATCCGCGCCATTCTGCCGGACCACGACATGGCCCCTGTCCGAGAAAACGCCTTGTTGCAGACGGCTTTTGCTGAAGGAGATCACCCGGGAACAAGCCTTCATTGCCATTTTCCTGACGACCGGGTCATCAAAATTCAAAATCAGCGCATCGGTTTTTTTTTGATTTAAAAACACACGCTCCTTGGCACTCACATAATCTTCAAGCGTTTTATGCCGATCAAGGTGATTGGGGCTGATGTTCAGAACCACGGCGATGCGCGGACGAAAAGACGGGCTGTCCTCCAACTGAAATGAACTGAGCTCCAACACCACCCAGCTCTTTGAATCGATGTCCGGCAGCGCGTCCAGAAAAGAGCGGCCGACATTTCCGCATAGAACGCTTTTCCGGCCCGCGCGCTTCAAAACGCGGTGCACCAGGTGGCTCGTGGTCGTTTTGCCGTTTGAACCCGTAATGCCTATGATCCTGCCTTTGCAAAAATAAGAGGCCAGTTCGATTTCGCTGATGACAGGCCGCCTGTATTTCTTGGCTAACACAAGCGCCGGACTTGTCTTGGGAACACCCGGGCTCGTCACCACCAGCGCGCTTTTTTTGATGAAAGGCGCGGTGTGCCGCCCCGTTTCGGCTTGCACCCCCAAACTTTTCAAAAAGCAGGCATTCTCCAAGACGTCACTCCGGGTTGAGGCGTCCGTCGCAAACACGATCGCCCCCTGTCTGACTAAAAACTTAGCCGCCGCAAACCCGCTGCGGCCCAGCCCCACCACCGTGACTTTTTTATTTTTAAAATTCATAAATCAAAGTCTGTCAGGATGACGACACCTCTCTTACTGCAGTTTAAGCGCCGCAAGGCCCGAAAGCGACAAGATAAACGAAATGATCCAGAAGCGAATCACCACCTTCGATTCGCTGAGCCCTTTGAGCTGAAAATGGTGATGAAGCGGCGCCATCAGAAAGATGCGCTTTTTTCTCAGTTTGTAGCCGGCCACCTGCAGAATCACCGAAATCGCCTCCGCCACAAACACACCGCCCACCCAAAGCAGCAAAAGCTCTTTTCTCGTGAAAATCGCGACTGCGCCAAGCGCACCCCCGAGTCCCAGCGCCCCCGTATCCCCCATGAACACGCTGGCCGGATGCGAATTAAACCACAGGAAGCCGATGCCCGCGCCGAAGAGCGCCGCGCAAAACACCGTAAGTTCCCCGGCGCCGTCCACGAAAGGAATCTGGAGGTACTGGCTGAATTTCACGTTTCCGGCCACATAGCTAAAAACCCCGTAAGTCACGGCAATCATCGCCGTGCAGCCGATCGCCAGCCCGTCGAGCCCGTCGGTCAGATTCACGGCGTTCGACGAGCCCACAATCACGAGCGCCGCAAACAGAATAAACAGGGGCCCGAGCCCCAAAAACACCTGTTTTAGGAATGGCACACTCACCCACTGCCACGAGGCGGACTCAAAATAAAGGTACAGACCGATGCCGAGACCCAGCACCCACTGCCCGGCGAGTTTCCCCACCGCCTTTAACCCTTTCGAGTCCTTTTTCAGGAGCTTGAGGTAATCATCGATAAACCCGATGGCGCCAAGCCACACAACGGTCAACACGCAAAGCCAGATGTACGGGTTCGAAAGATCCGCCCAAAGAAGCGTGGAAATCACAAGCGCCCCCAAAATTAACACCCCCCCCATCGTCGGGGTTTTTTCCTTTCCCTGATGCGCTTCGTAAAGCCGGGAAAAGCCTTCGCGCTTGATCGTCTGTTTTAGATCGAGGTGGTGTAAAAAACGGATGATCCATGGACCGATGAGCAGGCTCACCAAAAAAGCCGTGATGCTCGCCATCGCAGCCCTGAATGTGATATAGCGAAATACGTTAAACCCGAAAAAAATCTCTCTTAACGGGTAGAGGAAGTGATAAAACAATCGAAAACCTTTTCCATCTGCATGCCGCGCGAGCCCTTCACCAAGACCCGGTCTCCCGCAACGGCTATTTCGCGGCAAAGCCTGCCCGCTTCTTTGCTGTCTTTCACCGCGTGAATCTTTTTAGCTTCGAACCCGCGCTTCACCGCTTCGTCGACCAAATGCTTCGACTGGGTCCCGGCCGCAATCACAAAATCAAAAAGCATCGAGGCCAAAAGCGCGCCGATTTGGCGGTGAAGCGCTTCCGACGACTTGCCCAATTCCAGCATATCCCCGCAGACAACCCCCCTTTTTTCCCGGATCTTGAGTTCCTTCAGCGTCTCAAGCGCCGCTTTAAAGGAACTGGGGTTTGAATTATAAGAATCATCGAGAAAATGAATCCCTTCGATAACTTTGAGCGTCATGCGAGATGCGACCGGCTTGAAAGAACCGACCGCCTTTTGTATCAAGGACGTGTCCACGCCGAGCGCCTCGGCGACGGCAATTGCAAAAAGACAGTTCAGGATGTTGTAGCGGCCCAGAAGCTGCGTTTCAAACATCCGGCCCTTGATGTAAAAAGAACTGCCGGTCTCATGGCACCTTACCTGCTCAGCCGTGACATCCCCGCAGTCCTTCCATGATCCGACCCTCACCAGCTTGTGGACACCGCACGTCACGTCCTTCAGCATCGGGTCCTCCCCGTTCAAGATCACAATCCCGCCTCTTTCGACATGGGAAATCAGTTTCAGCTTTTCTTCACGGACCCCTTCCTGTGTTTTCAACCCTTCCAGATGCGAAAACCCGATTTGAGTGATGATGCCCACCTGGGGACTGGCGATCGAAGAAAGTCTTTCGATCTCCCCCGGAACGCTGGTGCCCATTTCAAGCACCAGCACTTCGTGTTCTTTCTCAAGCCGAAGAATCGTCTTCGGCACGCCGACAAGATTATTTTCGGTGCCGCGATTCTTAAGCACATTGAACTTTTGGGACAAAATATGTGCCGCCAGTTCCTTGACAGTGGTTTTTCCGGAGCTTCCGGTAATGGCAATCACAGGGATTTTAAATTTCTGGCGATAAAATCTGGCCAAGTCCCCGTAGGCCTTAAGCGTATCGGGCACTTTAATAAAATTGGCCGACCGTTTCTGCTCAAGCGTCGGGCCCTTGGCACCCGAGAGCACGAAATGTCCGGCGCCCTTTTCAAGCGCCTCTGCGATGAAATCATGGCCGTCGAAGCGCGCGCCTTTCAGCGCAAAAAACAAGTCGTTTTTTTCGAGGCTCCGCGTATCTGTCGAAATTTTATGAACACTGCGGTCTCCGCGCAAGGGCTCAAGCACCGCGCCTCCCATGACTTTTAAGGCCTCTTCAATGCTAACGTCCATCCAGCACCCTTTCCGCCTCCTCCTGATCACTGAAAGGAAGCGTTTCGTTTCCGACCACTTGGGTGGTTTCATGGCCCTTGCCGGCCAAAAGCACAATGTCGTTCTCGCGCGCCATAAGAAGCGTCTGGCGAATCGCTTTTTTACGATCAAGCGTCGACACGTAATCTTTAAATCCTCCGGGAAAACCGGCCTGGATTTCAGCGGCGATGTCCCGCGGATCCTCCGAGCGCGGGTTGTCCGAGGTAATCACAACGAAATCGGAATAGCCGCTTGCAATTTTTGCCATCAGAGGCCGCTTACCCCGGTCCCTGTCTCCGCCGCACCCAAACAGCGTGATGAGCTTTCCCTTTTTATAAGGTTTCAGGCTTCTCAACACATTCTCCAAACCATCCGGCGTATGCGCGTAGTCGACAAACACAGAGAAATTCTGCCCGCGGTCCACGCGTTCCAGACGCCCCGGCACGCCTTTAAAATCTGAAAGATGACCCGCCGCCGCGGCCAAATCAAAACCAAGGCTCTGCATCACCGCCAAAGCACCCAAAGCATTGTACACATTATGAAGACCGACAAGTGGAATTTCGACGAAAATCTCGCCGCGCGGCCAGTGCAAACGAAAGCGGGTGTTTTTTAAATCCGATTCAACTACTTCCGCTTTCAGATCCGCCGGGTTTTCGATTCCGAAGGTAATGACCCGTGCACGCGTTTTTTCCTTAAGCGTCCGCACCCTCGGGTCGTCCTGATTCAACACCGCCGCTTGGTCCTCTGAAAGCGACGTAAAAAACCGCGCTTTGCAGTTGAAATAATTTTCGAGGGATTCGAAATAGTCCAGATGGTCCCGGGTTAAATTGGTGAAAAGCGCCGATTGGAAATGAATGCCCGCTGTGCGGTTTTGGTCAATCGCGTGCGCGGAGACCTCCAACACGACATGGTCACAGAGATTTTCGCACATTTGGGACAATAAGGCTTGAAGCCTTAAAGGCCCGGGCGTGGTTTCGGCAGCCGGAATTTCTTTTCCGGCGAAATGGTAATTCACGGTGCCGATCAGGCCCACATTTTGACGTTCACCGCGCAACATATGCTCAATCAGAAAACTTGTGGTGGTCTTTCCGTTAGTGCCGGTAATGCCGACGAGCTTCATTTTTCGCGAAGGATGGGAATAAAACACGTCTGCAAGCCGCGCAGCGGCGATGCGCGCATCCGGCACGAGAATAAAAGGGATGGTTGGGGGAACCGCGGCCGCCCGGTCAGCCACGACGGCTGCTGCGCCGCGCCGGATGGCTTCCTCCACAAAAGCATTTCCATCCTGCCTGGTTCCGCAAATCGCAACGAACACGAAACCCTTCTCGACTTTTCTCGAATCGCACTCAATGCTTTTGACGGGAATGTCAGGAATCAGAACCAAAAAAGGACGGTCCGGGTAGGCGTCGTGTACCAAATTTTTTAAGGAAATCATCGCCCGGCAACGCCGCCCTGAGACTGCAGTTCCAGCGGCGCCGGCAAGGAACCGGGCGTAATTTTTGCTTTCGCTTTTTTATGGGGATTTTTGGCGGCGGAAACCACTTCGGGCGGAGGGAGCGCTTGCTGGATGCGCCAATAAGCCATGACCCCCGAGGCCACTTTTGAAAAAGCGGGTGCGGCCACTTCGCCTCCGTAATACACCGGATGCGGTTCGTCAATGTTGACTCCAATCACGACCTTCGGCTCATCATACGGTACGAAACCCACAAACGAAGCGATAAAATGATCGTGCGAATACGCGCCGTTGGGCAGAAGTTTCTGCGCGGTCCCCGTCTTGCCGGCGGCCTTGAAACCCGGAACCATAGCCTTCTTTCCAGTGCCGCGCGACACGGCGCCCTCCAGCACGGAACGCACTTGGAGCGCGGTTTCTTTGGAAATCACCTGCCGGACCGGTTCAACGTCAAAGTTCTTGACGACACGCCCCTCCTGGTCATCGATATGCGTCACGATCCTGGGCCGCACCCACAGGCCGTTATTCGCGACCGCCGCGGCCGCCGAGGTCAGCTGCAGCGGGGTGACGGCAACGCCCTGGCCGATCGGGATATTGATAATGGAACTTCTGGACCAATGCTTTGGATGCGGCAGCAGGCCGTTGATTTCGCCGGCCAGCGGAATGCCCGTTCTTTCGCCAAACCCGAACGCGCGCAGCGCCTTATAAAGTTTCTGGGCGCCGAGCCTCATCGCCCCCTTCACGGTCCCGATATTGCTCGACTTTTCAATGATTTCCCTGAACGTCATGAGACCATGACCTCTATGGTCATGAAGCACCTTGCCCGCCACCGCCCATGAACCGCCTTCACAATCAAACTTCTCATCCAAGCGCACTGCCTTCCCCTCCAGGATCGCGGCCAGCGTAAAAATCTTAAACACCGATCCCGGTTCAAAGAGGTCCGTAATCGCACGGTTCCTGCGCGCCTCCAAGCTTGATTGCTTGGCGTTATTTGGGTCGTAGACCGGGTAGGTCGATAGGGCGAGAATGTCACCGCTCTTCGGGTCCATCACGATAATCGAGCCGCCCTTGGCATTGAATTTTTTACAGGTATTTGCCAGTTCCTGGTCGGCCAGCGTCTGGATCACCTCGTCGATCGTCAGGTGCACCTGGTAGCCGTCCACCGGCGGCACCATCTCGATTTCCCTTGAAATAAGCTCGCGTTGCTTGGCATCCTTTTGGACCATGCGCCAACCGGGCACGCCCTTGAGGAAGCTGTTGTAGTGAAGCTCGATCCCCTCCAACCCCTCGTTATCAATATCGGTGAACCCCACCAGGTGGCAGGCAATTTCGCCCTTGGGATAAACGCGCATCGATTCTTTGATGAATCCGAGACCGCTTTCCTTAAGTCTTGTCACAGCCTCAGATTTTACGTCCGAAATTTTTCTCGCCAACCACACAAAAAGCTTGTCACGGGAGAGTTTTTCATAAAGCAAAGCGCGGTTTGCTGTGAGTATCTTTGAAAGTCTGTCGGCAAGCTGGGATTTGTTCTTTATTTCACGCGAAACCGCGTAAAGCGAATCGAGCCTCACGTCAAGCGCGAGTTCCCGTCCCTGGCGGTCGAGGATTTTGCCGCGGACCGGGGGTATTTCAATTGTAGCCCGGGATTGGTTTTGGGCGATGGATTGGAATTTCGAGGACTTAAAGATTTGGAGAAAGCCGAGCCGTAAAAAGAGGGAAAAAAGGGCTACGAATAAAAAAGAAAAAATAAAGAAAAGCCGCGTTTTGGAAAGCTGGGTGTCGAGCAAAATGTTCCGAAAATCTTAAAAATCTTAATGTGTGTCTTTGGCTTCCGCTTGGGCCGTGCCTACAAAAAACCTAAGAAAATAAGGCGGCTGGTTTAAAGGGCCGGCCACTTGGGCGTTGGGACGCACCCGGCTGCCATTGACCAAAACCAGGGTCTGCCACTCCTTCGGAGGCGCCAAAAGTATCTTCTGCGCCATGAGTTTGCGTTCAAGATTGTGAGGAGCTTCCAGACGTGCAATATTGTACTTGAGCGCCCGGCCGCGGTCAAGATGCTGCACCTTCATCTCTTCCTGTTGACGAATCATGTAGCCGGTCTTCACAGCTTCGACTTCCATCGAAACGTAAAAAAGGCCCGCAATCACCGCACAGATTAAAGACGCAATAAAACGCCTCATGGGACCCCTGGGTTACGCTTTCTCAAATACCCGGAGCTTCGCACTGCGCGCTCTCGGGTTTTCCTGTATCTCCGGCTCACCGGCAACCACAGGCTTTTTTGTCAATACTTGGCCCAACCCCTGCCTCTCAAACTCACGAAACGCCTGCTTGACAAGCCGATCTTCCAGCGAATGAAACGAAATAATAACGACCCGTCCCCTGGGTTTCAACAGGGAAACCACTTCGGATAGAAAGCGCTGCAAGGAGCCCAGCTCGTCATTCACCACGATCCGAAGCGCCTGAAACGACCTCGTCGCGGGGTGGATCCGCCCGTAGCGGTAAGTCCTGGGGACCGAATGGAAAATAACCTGCTCAAGCGCCGCCGTAGTCAGGATCTTTTTCCGGGAGCGCTCCCGGACTATCCGACTCGCGATCCTTCGCGAATGGCGCTCCTGACCGAAATTCCAGAAGATATCCGCAAGCTCTTTTTCCGGATAATGGTTCACGATTTCCGTCGCGGACAAAGCGCTTTGAGGGTCCATGCGCATGTCCAGCGGCCCATTTTTTGAAAAACTGAATCCACGCTGTTCGCGGTCCAACTGCATCGAAGAAACGCCCAGATCCAACAGCACGCCGTCCGCGGAGTGAACATTCGCCTGGCTCAAACGCCTTGCGATATTTTTAAAGTCATCCCGAATAATCATCGCCTGTTCCCCGAACCTTTCAAGCCTCTCGGCGGCTTCACGGACCGCTTCCGGATCCTTATCGAACCCGATCAACTTCCCCTTTGGCCCGAGCCGCCTTAAAATCTCCTCCGCATGCCCGCCTGACCCGAGGGTTCCATCCACGATCACGGCCGGTTTTTGTATCCCGAGCCACTCGACCGCCTCGGCCAATAGAACGCTTTTATGCTGCCCTCCTACGCCGAGGCTTCGGAGGGCATCCCCCGAAGCTTTAGCGAAGGGGAACGAATTTATCGGGCTCTCCCGCAAAACACGAGGTCTCTTATTTTCTTAACCTGCAAAATCCTTTCAAAAAAAAGCCGGGAGCGCATGTCTATCGGCGACAAAGGCGAAAGCGCGCGGCGGCGCTTAAAATTTTCCAACGTCGCCTCAAACTGAAGCTCCGACCCGGCGAACAAGCTTGCGTGAAATTCCTTTTTGCCGTTTTTTTTCATGCCAAACCCCTCTCTCCTAGGAGGATTCCACCGAGCCAGCGGAAGCGCCGCCGAACATGTTTTCCGCTATCTTTTCAAAGGAGTCCTTCGTGTTCTTGTAAAACGCGGCCCAGGCCTCCTTGCTCCATATCTCCATGCGGTTGGATACCCCCACAATCACGACATCCCGCTTGATTTGTGCATATTCCTTCAAGTATTCCGGGACAAGTATTCGCCCTTGCTTGTCACAGGTAACTTCACACGCTCCGGAAAAGTAGAGCCGGTTGAAATTTCTGGTTTCGCTGGACGTAAATGGAAGAGATTTAAACTTGGACTCCTGCTTCTTCCACTCATCCTCCGTGAATACAAAGAGACACATATCAAGGCCCCGAGTGACGAAAAATCGCTCCACATAGTTTTCTTTGAATACCTCTCTGAATTTTGAAGGAATGATGAGACGCCCTTTTCGGTCAATGCTATGCTCATGCTCTCCGTAGAACATCTACCCTTGTCTCCACTTTCCCCCACTTTTTGGGTGATTATGGGGAAATTGTACACCCAGGGTGCCTGCCTGTCAACAGATTTGAATAAAAAGGGAGAGACCTCCCCGTCCGGAAGAAGCCTCTCCTTTTTGAAAAAACTTTCGGCTGAATGATCCGCGCGGGTCACAAGACCCATGCGGGAATTTCTCTCATTTTCTAGTTTCTCTCTCCCTTAAATTTTTGGCCATCGCGTTGATCACATTCGCCAGCTCTCGCAGTTCGTCACGCTTTCTTAAGATCAAATTGACATCGAAATTGCCCCCTCCCACCTGCCGCAAGGCCTCATAAATTTTGGGAAGCGGGCCAGCGATGCGGTGCGAAAAAACAATGGCCCCATAGAAAATAAAGGGCACCATGATAAGCATGCTGATGAAAAAAGCGGCGTAGGCGGACCGAAAAATCTCGACGAGCCTTCCCTGCGGATAAACATTTGCCAGTTTTTCACCCAACAACATGAAGGTCGCGCCAAAGATCACGACTCCCGTGACAAGCGAGGATACAAACGCAAAGAAAATAACCACCCGCGCAAAACGAAGCTGCAACCCGCGGTTTACGAAATATTTTTTGCGGCGAAGGAGTGAAGCCACTTTATTTTCTTGCCAAAAGCGCCGCGCGCCGGACCGTAAAAACAATCCGGTCATCGGTCGAGCCCTGAATCAATTGCACCACCTTCTGGAGCGGCGTGTACCGGGTGGTTTCCTCGTTGATCCGTACTAGAAGATCGTTTTCCTTAAGGCCCGCTTTTTCCGCCGCACTTCCCTGCTTAACCGAATCAATCACAAGTCCCTCATGACCCAGCCTCAGCTTAACCCCCAACTGCTTGAGATCCGCCTTTGCCGGCTCCTTATGCAAAAAACAATTCCGCTCAAATTCGAGAAGGTAATGCGACAGACGCGGCAACATCAGGTGCTTGGCGACCGCCTCGACGCCGAGATACCGCAAGGACTGGCTGTCGATGGAGATCAGGCGATCGTTTTTTTTTAAACCCGCGAGCGCCGCTTCCTTCCGCAATTCCACTATCTCCAGATGCACCCAGTCCCCTTTTTTCTCAAGCACAACCCCCAAATTCGTCCTTAAAATTTTTTGCTGCTCCACCTCCCCTTTTTTAATCAGCTCCTCAATAGGCAGGCCCTTCCCCCAGGAATCGTAGATCACCTGTTGTTTCTCCATCTCGTTCCGAGGTCCTTCCATGGAAGAAGCCCAAAATCGGTTTCGGACGCCTACGGCCGCTTTTTGGGCTTCTTCAAAATTAGGATTGACCTCAGCGGCCTTTTCGTAAAACGCAAGCGCTTCCCCTAATTTGCCGTCTTCTTCATAGGCCTTTCCGACCCGCATGAAATTCTGAGCCGGATCATCATAGCGGATGTTACTCACGCCCTTGCGAAGAATCGGAATCTCGCCCCTTTCAGTGCTGAAGATTATCCGGTCGCTGTGCTCCTCGACCACGAGGCCCTTGATTTCCTTGCCATTTTTCAGAATCACCGTGTCCGCAAACAAATTCGTACAAAGAAAAAGAGAGGGCAAGAGGCACCACTTTTTTAGAATCATCGTTGAAATAGAAGAGCCGCTCTCTTTTTTTGCTGGCGATCAACGAAAGCTGTTAAAACTGGAACATTTTAGAACACGCTACATATAGTATACTAGCAAAGAAAGCACCCCTATGCAATGTTTTAGTAGGAAAAGAATTTCGAACTCCAAAAAGGGCCGTCCTTTCCTGATTTTCACCAGGCCACAATCCCTTGATTGTGGCACGTCGGTCGGGGCCGTGGAACGCCCCGTCATCTCCAGGAAAGGACGGTTGACATTTGTAGATCTGTAAGCCGGGTTCTGTCTAAAATCAATGCAAAATTAAAAATTTAAAATGAAAAAATTTGTATCGCTCACGCGGCCTATATTGAAGGCCGCGAAGCGGTTCCAGAATTTTACATTTTTAATTTTTCATTTTTCATTGCTCTTAGGATGATCATCCCTCTAGCCCGTCCATTGCTGGACGGATCCTATATAGCGGTCTACCCGAGAAGTGTTTTGCGGGCGGGCTTGCCCGCATATGTCCGCCGCGTTCTTTGGCGGGGCTCTTCTCCTATTTGACCTTGCTCCG
>MHFI01000064.1:5169-13002 GCA_001804125.1 Omnitrophica bacterium RIFCSPHIGHO2_02_FULL_51_18 | reverse complement strand
CCTCCGCCCCTTCGGGGCTTCGGCTCCTACACTCTTTTGGCGATTCGTCTCTGTGGCTCTGATCCTCCCCCGCTGCTTCGCTTTGCGAAGCAAAACGGCGGGGGGATGGGTGTTACCCACCACGCCAGCCCTGGGAGCCCGGACTTTCCTCCAAAAAACAGTGAAAAATGTAAAATGAAAAATGTAAAATTCTGGAACCGCTTCGCGGCCTTGAATAAAGGTCGCGTGAGCGACACATCACTTTTCATTTTTAATTTTACATTTTACATTGCTTTTCAGCGACCATCCGATCTACAAAAAGAAACCTTCGTCTAACGCTTTGTTCGCCGCTTCGTCCGCGAGCTTATTCCGCTCGCGCGGGACATGCGAAACGGTCACTTTCCTAAAACCCTCGGACAGATTTATTATAAGCGGAAATAGAAGCTTTAGCAAATCGTCTTTTACTTTATACTCGCCGCCGTATTGTTTCGCCAAGAGCTCGCTGTCCGTGAAAATTTCCACCTCGGTGAGCTTCATCTTGAGCGCTTCTTGGAGCGCGAAGATCAACCCAAAATACTCCGCAATATTATTGGTGGTCTTCCCTATCCTTTTTGACAAGGTCTTAAGAATTTTCCCGTTCGTGTCCTGGATGACCACGCCCGCCGAGGAGGGACCGGGATTGCCGCGCGAGGCGCCGTCGATAAAAATCACGGCCTTGGATTTTTTGGATGGGGTCACGAAGGCCAGTAAATAATTCGGGCGCAGGATTCACACACGATCAGTTTCTCGCCGATCTGAATCTCATTCACGATTTGCGGGGGAAGCCCGATATGGCAGCCGCCGCAGGAATTGTTCTTCACGGGCACTAGGCCCACGCCCTCGCGGTTTTTTATGGTCTTGTCATACTGCGCCAGGAGCCTGCGCTCCACGCCGGGCAGGTGCGCTTTTCTCTTTTCCTCATATTCGGCAATCTGAGAAGTGATCTCGGCGGCTTTCTTTTGAATCGCGCTGATTCCCTCTTTCAGATTCCTTTCTTCCGAGGTAAGCGCTTCTTTTTCTCTGGAAAATCTTTGCCGGGCCTGATCGACCTCGTCCATCATTTTCAGGATCTCTTCCTCCAGCAGTGACTTGTCCGCCTTGCCGCCCTTGATTTCCATCTCCATCACCGAGTACTCCTTGTTGCTCTTCAGTTGATAGAGTTGTGACTGGAGCTTTTTTATCTTGTCTTCCTTCGAAAGGAGCTCATTGTCCTTTTCCCTTTGCTTCATCTGGAGCGTCCGGAGCTCGTCCTCGGCGGCCTTTGAGGCCGCTTTCTTCTTTTCGAAATCGGCTTCGAGCTTTGTTTGCAGCAACGGAAACGCCTTGAGCTCTTTTTTAAGTTGATAAATCTCGGCATCAACTTTCTGGAGTTCGATGAGGACTTTCAGTTGTTCTTGAACGGCTGTCGGCATAATTATGATAAGGGTGGGCAATAGTGGGCTCGAACCACTGACCTTTCGCATGTGAAGCGAACGCTCTAACCGACTGAGCTAATTGCCCTTCCTAATTTCCTCTTAAAAACCTCTGGGCCTGCCTGGACTTGAACCAGGGACCGGCTGATTATGAGTCAGCTGCTCTAACCGACTGAGCTACAGGCCCAAAAAAATGCTCAGAACTCAAGCTCTTCGGCGGCACCGAGCTCAAGAAATGTCTTAAGTTTCCTGGAACGGGTCGGGTGACGCAGCTTCCTGAGCGCTTTTGCCTCGATCTGACGCACGCGTTCGCGGGTCACATTGAAGATGGAGCCAACTTCCTCAAGCGTCCTCGGATAACCGTCCGTGATGCCAAAGCGCAGTTTAAGCACCCTGCTTTCCCTTTCCGTCAGCGTCTGAAGCACATCATCCATCTGCTCCCTCAGCATCGCGTAGGTCGTGGCGCTTGCCGGGGAAACCGCGCGCTTGTCTTCGATAAAATCGCCAAAGTGCGTGTCCCCCTCATCCCCGATCGGTGTCTGAAGCGAGATAGGCTCCTGGGCAATCTTCAGTATTTCTCTGACTTTTTGAACGCCCATCCGCATGCGCTGTCCGATTTCTTCAGGGCTCGGCTCTCGGCCCGTCTCCTGAACCAACGTGCGCGAAACACGGATCAGTTTATTGATGGTCTCGGTCATGTGCACCGGAATGCGGATGGTGCGTGCCTGGTCGGCGATCGAACGCGTCACGGCCTGACGGATCCACCACGTTGCGTAAGTGCTGAATTTATAACCGCGCTTGTATTCGAACTTGTCCACGGCCTTCATGAGGCCGATGTTGCCTTCTTGGATGAGATCAAGAAAAGAAAGCCCGCGGTTGGTGTATTTCTTGGCAATGCTTACCACAAGACGAAGATTGGCTTCCACAAGCTCCTTTTTCGCCCGCTGGTATTTATTTTCTTTCCTCTTGATCGTCAAATACCGCGCTTTAAGCTCTTCAGTGCTTTTTTCGCCGAATTCCCATAGGAGCCGGCGCCGTTCTTTCAAAAGCCTGCCGACAGGGGCACGCTCTCTTTTCTTGCGGTGCTTCACGATGTCCTTCTCGATTTTCTCGAGGTCGTTCAAGCCTTTTCGGATTTCATGAAAAATCTCTTCGACGATACGGGGGCTGACCTTGAATTCCAAAAGAAGATTGAGCGTGAGGGTGTTCTTTTTCGCTCCTCTTAAGCGCCGCGCAAGCGTCTCAAGACGCTTCAGCGTGCGAGGCGTATTGTCACGGAACTTAAAATCTTCCTCAATAAACTCTTCCACGTCGCATTTGCGTTTTAAAAGCGTATTCGTAAACTCTAAAATAAACGCGCGTGAATAATGGCACTCGAACACACCCTTTCTGAATTCAAGCTCATCCGCTTCGATGCGCTTGGCAAGCTCGAGTTCCTGCTCACGCGTCAAAAGCGGGATCTGTCCCATCTGTCTCAAGTACATGCGGACAGGGTCGTCCATTTGCTCAAGGCGGGCCGGGGATATATTCACCTCGGGTTCCTCCTTTTTGACCTCAACCTCCGGCTCGACAACCTCGTCCGAGTCCTGATTCTTGTCGGCGTTGCCGCCTGACTCCGAATCCTTGGACATCTCGTCCTCGGAATCGACAACCTCAATTTGCTGCTGCGTCAAAACCACGAGCACATCGTCGATATCCTCGGAAGCTGTCACATCGGACGGCAGGATTCGGTTGATATCGTCGTAGGTCAGAAAGCCTTTTTCCTTGCCGAGCGCCACGAGCTCGGCGACGCTCTTGGCCTTATTGAGCTTCAGCTTCGAAGAATCGCCCTGCTCTTCCCCGCGAAGAGCCTGCACCGCGGCGGCGGGAGACAAAGAAGCGGCCTGTGCGACCCTCGCGCCGCGGAGAGGCTTGGTTTTCCGGATCAGTTTCGTTTTTTTCTTTGCTGCTTTTTTTCTATTTTTTTTCATGGATTTCTTTCATCCCTTTGTTCAGTTGATTAAAATCATACAAAAGCTTGGTTAAACGGTTCTTGTTACCGTCGCGCTGCGCGGCCGCAATCCGACCCTGCAGTTCCTCGCGCTCGTTCCGGATACGGGAAGACTTCATCCGCAGCACGCAATCGGAAAACGCCTTCTGTTTGTCCGTCAATGTTTCGACCTCCGCGCAAGCCAACGAAATAATGTGCGTCGACTCCGGGTCCTGCTCGTAAAAATTAATCAGCTTCGCGGGAGTGATTTCCCGCGATTCATCTTCCAAAATTCTTTTTATGATTTCGCGCGCCTTCGGATGCTGAAAATCCTCAAGGCTTACTTCTTCCCTGGCCTTGCTTAAAAAGCGCTCATGGTCGAGCATGAGCCCCAAAATCAATTTTTCCATCATGCTCACCGAGGTGCTCACCGCCGCCCGGGACTCAACCGGGTGCGGCCTCTGCCGGGAAGTGTGCTTCTGCATTTCCGCTAAAAGCGCTTCTTCCGAAAGCGCGAGCTCTTTCGCAAGTTCCTTCGTCCAAGCGGAGCGCAAGATCTCATTCTGTACTTTCGAAAAAAGGCCCACCATTTCGTTCGCAATCTTGACTTTGCCTTCCACGGAGCGAACGTCAAACTGCGCTTTCAAAAGCGAGAGCTTATAGTCAAACAGCGACTTTGCGCCTTCCAGCGCCTGCCTGAATTTTTCCGCGCCCAGTTCCTTGATAAACGAATCCGGATCATGCCCCTGGGGCAAACGCACAATCTTCACTTCCAGGCCTTCTTCCAGGCAAAGCTCAAGGCCGCGGAGCGTCGCCATCTCCCCCGCTTTGTCCGCGTCGTAGAGGATAAAAACGTTTTTCGTGTTGCGCTTAATCAGCCGCACCTGCTCGGATGTCAGCGCCGTCCCGAGCGATGCCGCCACATGCTGCACGCCGGCCTGATGGCACGCGATAAGGTCCATGTACCCTTCGACGATAACCACCGCATCGCGGTCACGGATCGGCTTTTTCGCCTGATACAGACCATAAAGATTCCGGCCTTTTGAGTAAAAATCGCTTTCCGGAGAATTCAGATACTTCGGAAGTGAATCGTCCAGCACCCGGCCGCCAAACGCGACGCAAGTTCCCCGAGTATCAAGGATCGGGAAAATCAGGCGGTCCCGGAAACGGTCATAGTACCCCCCGCCTTTTTTCGGGATAATCAAGCCCAGTTTTTCAAGGATCGGGTCCGCCACTCTCCCGCGAAGGGCCTCGTAAAACCGGTCCCAATCGGCCGGCGCAAACCCGAGCCCAAACGCGGCGGTCGTGACGTCCAGGAGACCGCGCTTTTTCAAGTACGCGCGCGCTTTCTCGGCCTGGCTTTCCTTCAGAAGGAAATTCCGGTAAAAATCAAGCGCCCATTGGTTGGCTTTCGCATACTCAGCGAATCTTTCTTCCTCCAGGCCGGATCGCCGGTCTTTGGGAATTTCAATCCCGGCACGGTCCGCCAATGCCTGCACGACTTCGCGGAAATCATTTTTTTCATACTTCATCAAAAAACCGAACACATTCCCGCCGACGCCGCAGCCAAAGCAGTGAAAAATCTGCTTGCCGGGACTCACGATGAACGAAGGTGTTTTGTCATGATGAAACGGGCATGGCGCCTTAAAATTTTGGCCGGCCCTTTTTAAAGGAACATAAGCGGAGATGATCTCGACGATATCGGTCCGGTCCTGAATCTGGTTCAAAAGGGCGTCCGGGATCATAGCACTTTCTTCTCGACCGCCAACTGCGGCGAAATGTGCGATAGAAACCCGAAAAGCATCGGCGCGATTTTCGAGACCCGGGGCCCGACAAGAGATCGCTCATGGATATCCGTCCTCAAGGACGCAAGCGGCAGAAAATCAATCAGCATAAACGCAAGGCTTAAGAGAATCAGCCAGCGGCAAGCGCCGAGTGTCATGCCGGCCAACTTGTAGAAAAAACCTCCGCTTCCCACCTTCAGCAGTTTGAGAAAGATCCCGATCACTATTTTTGACAACGCAAACACGCCCACGAGCAGCACAAAAAATGAGACCGCGGTGGCGGTTCCTAAATTCAAAAAAGTCTTGATCGTCAATACCTGCGCCAGCGCCTCGTAGTAATGAAACGTCACGATCACGGTGACGAGGTACGCGGCGATGCGCAAAAGCTCGGGGAAAAAGCCCGATTTATAACCCACGTAACAGCCCCATAAAACGGCTATGGACACCAAATAATCGACCCACACTAAATGAGAAAAGAATTCACTCACATCCATCCCCTATGGATAAAAGAACGGAATCTTTTAAAATGGAGCCCCTCGGGCAAGCCCGAGGTACCTTTAAAAGCGGTTAAATATTTTTTTGAGCTGATGGAAAAAATGCCCCGATACCCGACGAAGTATACCATTGGCCTGTTGGTTTGTCAAACTGTTAATCGATATAAATATTCAGATTATCGTTATTGGATCAATGCGGTGGTTTGCACCCGCCCGGTTGCATCTTTTTCGGGTTTTTTGACGGTCTTCTCAAACTTGCCGTCAAAATTATCATCGTACTGCTTCTCCAAAAATTTCTTATCTTCGGCTATGATGCCAAAATCGGGCCGCCCGTCAAAATTGCGATCGTATTCTTTTTTATAAATGACCCCGTTCCGGAGGTAATACCAGGTGTCGGCCTTGCCGTCTTTATTTTTATCTTTCATCTCTACCGTTTCATCCGCCAAAGACGGCGCGGCGCTTCCTAAAATGAAAACAAATAATGCTAGGGTGACCCTTTGACCGCGTTTATCCACGCAACACCTCTCGAAACATGAATTGCAGCACGGACAACGAATACAAAGCCGCGGTTTCACTGCGCAAAACCCATGGACCCAGATCCAAAGCGCGCGCGCCGGCGGATTCCATAAGCCCGACCTCGTTCTCCGTAAAGTCTCCTTCTGGACCGATCAACACCAGTACCTTTCTGACCGCCGGTTTGGAAAAGAGAATATCATACAGCCCTTCGCCCTTTTTGGCCAGTGTCGGCAACAGCACCAGATCATAAGCGCCAAACTCCTTCGAGAAGATCTTAAGACCCGACGCCGCCCAAACCTCCGGCGTTTTCGTCCGTCCGCATTGCTTACAAGACTCGAGAGCGATTTTCTTCCAGCGTTCAATTTTTGAAAGCCAGCGGCCGTACGGCAGTTTGACAACACACCGTTCAGTGATCAGCGGCTGTATGGAATGCACTCCTAGTTCGCATGCTTTTTGGACCACCAGATCCATCGCTTCCGGCTTGATCACGGAAATACCAAGTGTGAGGTGTATCCTCTCCTGCACCGTTTTTGAATTCTGAGTGATCATCACCTCCACGGAGCCCTTTTCCAACCGGCTGATCACACCTGAAAAACCGCGGCCTTGACCGTCGAAAAGATCAACGGTGTCGCCGATATTCAACCGCAGTACGGACAGCGCGTGGCGGCTTTCTTTCGGGTTTAAACGGACTGTTCCGTTGTCGATCTGGGATGCTTCAATGTGAAATCGGGGCATGGGGAATGAATTCGATAGTCTACCGGCAAACCATAAAGCCGTGATTGTTGTTGTCTTTTAATTCCATCCCACAGAGCGCCTTTATGACCGGCAGTAAAATCCTTGGGTCTTGGGTGATTCCATGGCGGCCCGTATGCTCGGCACCTGAGGTTTGGTAAGTTCTGATTTTAGTTCGGAGCGCATCTTTTAGGGCTTCATCCAATTGTAGCTCAGGGCTATTCTGGACAGCAAGATCTTTCATGCCCATAAATATCAAAAAATTGTTTATCCGTTCGCTGATGACTTTCCAACAGTCTAAGCTATTGATGCGGTTAATATCCTGACTGTTCATGGCCATGCTTTGAGCCTGCGACACCTCTTGCGGGGTTAAACTCTTCACGACTCTGGAAAAAAATTTAGTGAAGCGCTTAAAATTAAATAGCTGGGCGATATAGGCCCCGCGATTCGGCGTCCCGAGCGTAATAAAATTGTTCACCCGCAAAGGATCTCCTTCGCCGCAGTAAACGGCCGCCCTGGAAACGAGGCCGCCCATGCTATGTCCGACTAAACTTAGTTCACTGCCGGCCGCATCACGGTCCAGCCGACGTTTTAATTTTTCGCCAAATTGGAAAATATCGGTGGATTCGGAGCTTTCTTTTTCCAGAGTAATCCGCTTGGCGAAATCCCGGTTAAGAATGATCCGATCCAACCAATACTCCACGGGCTTATAAAATTCTTCGGATCCCGAAAACTCTTCAAACCACGTTTTGGCATCCTCGGCCGTCCACCCGGGAATAAAAAAGGTCGGTTTGGAGAGCGTAAGTTTCGCCCTTTCAAAGCTTCTCAGCTCATCATAGCAATTACGCAGAGCTGTTTCGCGCTGCTTAAGATGCCGCTTCCACGTATCCTCGGGAAGCCTGCCCGCT
>MHFI01000064.1:0-5157 GCA_001804125.1 Omnitrophica bacterium RIFCSPHIGHO2_02_FULL_51_18 | reverse complement strand
CTGCCTAGTGTGACCATTTAGAACCCCCAATTCCGGGGACACAATGAGTTGACCCCACCGTACCTGGTACCGTTTTATAGGCACTGCCCCAGGTTTTAGCGCTTCCTTATGGCGTTGATCAGCCACCTGACGAAAAGAAATCCGAGATAAATTCCAATACCCAGCAAAAACCCGACGAGGATGAGCCTGACGATCATTTTTCCTCCCGACTTGATTTGACCATTATACCAGGAAGCATTTGCCGAACCGGAATATAGGGGAATATAGGGACAGACTGAGCTGACCCTATTTATGCGGGCTTTCTGCCCGAGCCACGACTCTTTCGAACAATCTCTAAAGATTTACAACGTCACCCTTATGATATAACGATAAAAACAGTAAAAGATACTCTCTGAGATGCCGCGTTAGAAGGAAGTTTTGCCGAACATGTTCACGTCCATTTTCACCTAGCTTCTTTCCAAACGCGGGCTCCTGCAATAGCTGTTTAAGCCAGTAGGACGTCCCCTCAATTGAGTGAGTTAAAATCCCAGAATACTTATGAGTGATTTGAAGCGGGATACCACCAACGGCTCCGGCAATTACCGGCTTCCCCTTCCAAAGCGCCTCTGTGATCGTAAGACCAAAACCTTCTCTTAGTGATTTCTGTAAAATAACCGTTGAAGCCCGCTGAATAGCATTTATCTCAATGTGACTTGTGGGTGGTAATAGAAGGATTATGATATCCGGATTTTTCCCAGCCGCCTCTTTCACTTCCGCTAAGACCTGCGCGCCTTCGGGATCATCGTCCGCAGTTCCTCCGACTAAGAGCAGTCTCGCCTCCACGTACTTTTGAGCCTGTTCAAATGCCTTGATAACGCCCAGCGGATCTTTCAATCGATCAAACCGCGAAACTTGAGTCACAAGCGGTTTATCCGTTGGGATACTGAGCCTGGCAAGGATAACGTCAATTTCTTCCTGCGGCATTTCTCTATTTTTTTCACTTAAAGGATCAATAGATGGACAAATCAAGGCTTGCGGAATTGAAAGAACCTGCGAAAAAATAGGGGCCGAGAAAACAGATTTATCATACTGCTCCACAAAAGTCCTTAAGAAATGCCATACGTTTGTGTCAGGCGTTGAGACATCCACGTGACAGCGCCATAACCATTTATTCTGTAGAGAGTGTTTTCTCTTCACGAGCCCTACAGGCTGGGGATCATGAATAAAGACAATGTCCTCATCCAACGACATTTCTTTAAGGTTTTTCTCCTGAACTTCCAAGAAAACATCATAATCTTTTGCCTCGAAGGTCTGCTTGTGCCCATGAAGCGCATTGTGAATTTTTTTCGTAACGGCATAAAAATCCTCGCCGCCCTTTATTACATCCCATCGTGTTTCAACACCTAGTTCATTTAAGAGCGGCACCATGCGGCTTAATATCTCGGCAACACCCCCGCCAACGGCCGTTGAATTGACATGAAGCACCCGTTTCTTTGACAACTGCCCCGCAAGAAGCCTAAGCTCCTCTAAAACTTGAGGTCCCACAATAGGTTCGTAGTCATTGATTTTTAGCACGGTTTTGCATCCTCAAGCTGTTTTTCAATAAAATGAATGATCCTTTTTCGCAGGCCCTCCATCGTTTGGGTATACGGATCGAGTTTGTCGATTTTTTTAGCTAGCTCATCCTCCGATAAACTAGTCTTGAGCCAATTAGAAAAATCATTCACTCCGAGCGGAGGCCGAAGCCTTCCTTCAAAAATATGGTTGTAGAGACAATGGATGCTGACATGTTTTAGACATTCACAAAATTCTTTTAAATCTGTCGCCTTGTATTGGGTGGGCAATGTAAATAGAATACATTTCATAAAATAGAATTCTTCGCCCGGAGGCGCTTTTCTTAACTGCGTATCTTTGGCGAGATAACTGTCAATCGCTGACACAATAGCATCCCGCAAAGCGCCCAAAGAATTAAAACGCACCGTATCCATTGCCGCCAGCCTCTCTCCAATTTCATCTTCTTGTAAAACATTTGTCACCCAATAAGCGATATCGTTAGGCGGCTCGGGAGTCAAATATTGATGCTGTTGTAAAAAATGATGCGTATGGTAATAAATCGAAGCTTCTGGAACTTCCTTGAGATAATGGCTTAATTCAGTGAGGTCTCTAGCTTTTAGCCCGGTTGTCTCAACAAGACTCAGTTGCGTCTTAAAAATGAAAGGTTCTTTAGCTTTTATAAGCGGCATGATTCTCCTAAAAAAGTTCTGACATCGCGCGAAGATTTGAGATAGTAATCCGCTGAGGATTTGTTAGAGTGCCCCACGCGGATCGTAATCGCGCTGTGCTTTAAACTCTTGAACATATCCTCATCCGTGACATCGTCTCCGATAACAATAGGCAATGCTCCTCGAAATTTCTTGGTCAGATACAAGGCTAGCTCACCCTTGTCCCATTTTATCTTTGGCCTAACTTCCCATACTTTCTTGCCTTTTTTCCAGATAAGCGGCCACTGCGCGTATTGTTTTCTGAAGCGACCGACCTCTTGTTTAAAAAAAAGAGTGTGTTCCCTTGAGATATTTCTATAGTGGAGGCTTAGTGTGTAGTTCTTGTCTTCAATCAATACCCCGGGCACTCCCGCAAAATCTTCTCTACACTTTTCACCCAAAAGCCACACCAACGCTTCCAGTTTTTTTGCTTTCTTCGCTTTTAATGGCAGTGAAAGATTTTTACCTAGAAGCTCAAGACCGTGGTTTCCAGCATAGATAACGTTCTTGATCTGAAAAAAAGACATCAAGTTTTCTAAAGATCTTCCGCTCACCACGGCCAGCTTGTACTGGGGAGACTGGCTTAATCTTGTGAGCGCTTCTTTTGCTTCCTTTTCTAGCACTACTTCTTGCGGCGTCCTTGCGATCTTGGCCAGCGTGCCATCAAAATCAACAATCAGTAACTTGTTTTTTGTGGAGCGAATCCTTAAACGAAGCTCTGGCCAAAAGTCCCAGACGTATCTCACGGCGACGATACTAACCGGACGCGGGCAAGCTCCCCCACAAGATCCGAGGCCCATTTATAAATATTACGCTCTTTCAGGACTTCCCTCATCGACTTCATTCTTTCTTTTTGCTCATCCACAGTCATTTCTAGGGCGGTTTTGATGGCTCCCGCTGTTTGGACAATATCGTACGGATTAATAACCAAAGCATCCGTCAGCTCCCTTGCGGCACCCGTAAACTGGCTTAAGATAAGGACCCCTTGCCCGTCATCCCTGGACATCACGTATTCCTTGGCGACCAGGTTCATTCCGTCGTGAAGCGACGTCACAAGACATAAGTCGGACAACTTATAAAATGGCATTATCTCTTTATGGCTATGATGTTTGACTAAAAGAAGAATGGGCCGCCAATTTTTGGCCTTAAAACGATTATTGATTCTTTCGGCTTCTTTTTCTACTTCAGCCACAAACTCTGCATATCGCGGGATTGCGGTACGGCTGGGAGCCGCCAATTCCACAAAAGTGAACCTTCCCTGATACCGGGGGTTTGCTTCCAAAAAACTCTCCACCCCACGAAAACGCTCCAAAATACCCTTGGTGTAATCCAGACGGTCTACACCCACGCCCATCAGAAGCGCTTCAATATTGTGCTTCTTTAAAAGCGACTCCTTACTCTCATTCAAAACGGGTTTTTTACCGTTTTGTGACGTCAAGTCACCCACAAAATCAATGCTAATAGGAAATGGCTTCACCCAGGTCATTTGACCTTCTTTATGAATGGTAAAGTGTTCGTAATCAATGCGTGACTCTATGACGCGGTCAACTGTTTCTATAAAATTATTGCAATGAAACTGCGTGTGAAAACCGACGATATCCGCTCCCAGCATCCCGAGCAATAGTTCTTTCTGCCAAGGACAAATGCCAAACGATTCTGGATTGGGCCATGGAATATGCCAGAAAATGGCTACACGCGCGTCCGGCCTTTTGGCTTTGATTAAATTAGGAAGCAGCGCAAAATGATAATCTTGGATCAGCACGCAGGGCTCTTGCGATCCCTCAAGTTCTTCCAAGACCGCCTCTGCAAACTTCTCATTCACGGCCTGGTACTGTACCCAGTCTTTTATTCTAAAGGTTGGCCGAGTGTGCGCAATATGGCAAAGTGGCCACAATCCTTCGTTGGCAAATCCGTAGTAGTACCCATCTTCTTCCTCTTTGGTCACCCACACTCGTCTTAAAACATATTGCGGCTCTTCCGGGGGAACTTTAAGTTTGTTGTGCTTATCGACTGTCTCTTTATCGGCGGAACCGCTCCCTTGAGCGATCCACGTTCCCCCGCATGCCTTTAAGACCGGCTCGATAGCCGTGACAAGCCCACTCGCCGGAACGATGCATTCCGTCTCTTTTCCTCTTTTGATATGCATGTAGGGCTCGCGGTTTGAAACCACAAAAAGAGAGCGACCCCCGAGTCTTACTTTTACAAACTCTTTCAATCTTTCGGGAGTCCAAAGGGATTCTGATGACTGCCTGAGCCTCGCTTCTTCTCCTGCCGCGGCGCGGGCCATCTCAAGGCTTTTTGCCATTTTGGAAATTTCATCCGCGAGCGGGCCTAAAAGAACTTGGTGCTTCGGATTAATTTCTTCTGGGTATTCCCCTCGGCGTATCTTTTTTATCCATTCTGTTGTTCGCTTGATTGGGGTCATGACACTCAAATAAATAATGATGAGTGTCGTCAAACCAACTAGAAGAGCCTGAATCAAGGCACGCCAAAAGCTATTGACCCATATTCGCCTCACCCTTTCAGTGATGTAGGTGCGGTCATGAAAAAGCGTCAGCACATGAGTTGTTGCATCATTCGTTAAAAGAGGAATGGAATAAATATGGACCTGCTTGCCTTCTAAACTAATGAAGTCTCCATATTCCGAATCGAGACGTTCTACTTCCTGAAGACTCGTCTTTAAAAATTTTGGGGGGTCTTTAAGCTGTGCTTCCAATCCAGCAGAAGCCGCCAGAAGATTGCTTTGAAAATCATGAACGGATACGCCGATCAATCGTTCACGGTTTGAAAACTTGTTCACAATCCGTTTTAAAGAGTCTGAGTTAGCGCTGGACAAAAGGGGCTCGATAGATTCCTTTAAGCTATCAGCAATAATACTGGCTCTTCTTTCCAGTTCGTTTTTAAGGCGGATCTCTTC
>MHFI01000063.1 GCA_001804125.1 Omnitrophica bacterium RIFCSPHIGHO2_02_FULL_51_18 | reverse complement strand
GCCCTCAGGGATGTTGAACGCGATCGGCCTGCAAAATCCCGGCGTTGAGAAATTTATCGAGGAAAAACTCCCTTATTTAAGGAAGATCGGTGTTCCGATCATCGTGAGCGTGATGGGGTATAGCGTCGAAGAGTTTAGAGCGGTTGTGAAAACACTGGAGAAAGCAGGCGGCATCGACGGATATGAAATGAATTTGTCGTGCCCGAATGTAGCTTACGGTTCCTCGGCCAATGAAGCCAGAATGTTTGCGCACGACGCAGGTTTAATTGAGAAAGTTGTCTCGGCGGTCCGAAAGGTGACTCATAAGACTCTTATCGCCAAGCTCGGGCCTGATGTTTCGGATATCGGCAAAATGGCACTGGCCGCTGAGCGCGCCGGCGCGAACGCGGTCTCGCTCATCAACACGTTTATGGCGATGGCGGTTGACGTGAAAACAAGAAAACCTGTTTTAGGAAATAAAACCGGCGGGCTTTCAGGTCCCTGCATCCGGCCGATCGCGGTGCGCATGACCTGGGAAGTGTGCCAAAAAGTAAAAATTCCTGTGATAGGGATTGGTGGAATCATGAATGCGAACGACGCGCTTGAATTTTTCATCGTGGGAGCGTCCGCGATTCAGGTTGGCACCGCCAACTTTATAAATCCGACCGCGTCTATTGAAATTCTCGAAGGCATCAAGACATTTATGAAAGACGAACGAATAACAAATATAAGAGACATAACAGGTACTCTAAAAGCATGATTAGTTAATGTCATTTCGAGCGAAGTCCCGTTAGAAATCTTATTTCTAAAGGGACGAAGCGAGAAATCTCCTTCGCGTAGGAGATCTCTCGCCCGCCACGAATCATGGCGGGCTCGAGATGACACAAAAAGGATAACTGTGAGAAAGATGGAAAGGCTGATTGTGGCGCTCGACGTGTCGAGCCTCAAAGAAGCTCTCAAGCTTGTTAAAACGCTTTCAAAATATGTAAAAATTTTCAAAGTCGGCAAAGAACTTTTCACCTCCGCGGGGCCCGAGGTGATTAAAATGGTGCACGCTCATAAGTGCCAGGTTTTTTTGGATCTCAAATTTCACGACATTCCAAACACCGTGGGCGCGGCCTGTGAAGCCGCGGCAAGAATGAGGGTTTTCATGATGAACGTGCACGCGCTGGGTGGGAAACAGATGCTTTTTCAGGCGGTGCAATCGCTTCATAAGCTTGCGGAAAAAAATAAAAAAATAAAGCGGCCGCTTCTTTTGGGTGTTACGGTTCTGACCAGCATGAAAGACCAGGACTTGGCGGAAGTCGGTATTTATAAAAAGGTGGCAGAAGAAGTGAGAGATCTCGCGCTTCTTTCAAAAGCTTGCGGACTGGACGGCGTGGTCGCTTCAGGCCAGGAGATCGAAATTATCCGCAAGGCCCTCGGACCTGATTTTATAATTGTAACGCCGGGCGTGCGTCCCTTATGGGCTGCCCACGGTGATCAAAAAAGGATCATTACTCCCAAAGAAGCGATCAAAAAGGGGGCCAGTTTTATTGTAGTGGGTCGTCCGATCACACAAGATAAAGATCCAAGAAATGCAGCTAAGAAGATATTGGAAGAAATAAATGGTTAACATATTTTGTGACGTGTAGGAGGTTAAATGGCTAGAGCGATTCTTGCAAATGAGCTTCACTTTGAAGTCAAAAATGAAATAGGAACCTTGGGAAGGGTTACTCTAACTCTTGCAGCAACAGGTATTTACATCATTCATATGTGCGCGTATTCGGTCAAAAACAAAGGCTATTTCCAGATCATTACGAAGAACAATAAGAAAGCCAAAGAGCTTTTAAAGCCGCTCGCGCCAAAAATCGAGGAGCGCGATGTTTTAGTGGTGGAGTTTGAGAATAAGGTGGGAACGCTGGCGCCGGTCGTGAAACTTTTGGGCTCGAACGGCATCGATGTGGAATATGTGTATGGCACGAGCGGTGATGGGTTCAAAATTGTCGGCGTCTTCTCGACGGCGGACAATCAAAAAGCGGCCGAATTAATTAATAAGGATTCCGGCGCTTTGGGAGTATAATAGACCAAGTACGAAATTCGAAATCCGGTAACAGTTTAGTCATTTCGAGCGAAGCCCCGCCATTTGGCGGGGCGAGCGAGAAATCTCATCGAGTCGTGTGATGAGATTTCTCGTCGCTTCGCTCCTCGAGATGACAGAGGAGGACTTGCAGCGACTAAACTATTACCAAAAAAGGCCCTGCACAAAGCAAATTCGCATGGTGACAGACAGCCGGTCGGAATTAGTCGGTAGGGGCTAACCTATTACAATCAATCGGGGCCTATTTGGGACTGACGGGGACTAAGCTATTACGAAATCCGAATCTCGAAACAAATTCAAAATTTGAATGACAGAAATCCAAAAATTTATGTTTTGGTTATTTGGATTTTAGAAATTTAGATTTGTTTAGAATTTCGATATTCGAGTTTCGAATTTAACATAGGAGATGCAATGACAGAAGAAAATAATACAGATGTGGCCGCGCAGTTGAAACGCATAGCGGATCATCTGGGGTTTCTGGAAAAGAAACTCGACACGTTGTTGGAACAGTCACAGAACCGCAAGCCGTTCAACCAGGGCTTCGGCGGCGATCGCCCGAACAGAGGCTATCGTCCCAACCGCGGACCCGGTTATCCGTCACGGCATGCCGGACAGTCCGGCTATGCTTCGTCCAACCGTTATCAGGGCAACCGTGGACCCAGACCTGAGCCAAACGGCAACAGGACTGAGCACAGCCCGTCAGGACACTACCAGAAAAAGTACATCCCTCACAGAGGAACTCGCTAAGCGTCATTGAATTCCGGCAAGGACCATTTTCTTTTCCTGAAAAAACTCGTCGCGCTTGAAGAAGACGAGGAACTCGAAGAAATAAAAAATGAGTTTACGAAGCTCTCTCCGAAAGAAAGGGAGCTTCGCGGAAAAGCGCTCTTGGGTCTTGCGCTCAAGGAGCGCTATTTTTCTCCGGCTGAACATATCCTCGCCAGTTTCGTGAAAAAGGACAAAAAACCTTTTCCTCTTTTTTCGCTGGAAGTGGGGGATATTGTCACGCTTTTTCCCGAGAAAGAAACCGCCAAAAAAAGCCGTGGGGATTATCCAGCCGGCACGGTTTATGAAAAGACAAGCTGTGCATTGACGGTGGCGTTCAACAAGGCACTTCCGGATTGGGTCGATGAAACGCCTGCGTTCCAGCTTCACAAATCCATTAATCAGGTGACCTATAAGCGGATGTTCGAGGCGTTGGATGCGGTGATCCAGACGAGGAACACACGTCTGGCGCTTTTCCGTGATATTTCTCTACGAGAAAAGAATGCTTCGTTTGACACGCACCCGGAAGAGAAAATTGTCTGGTTGGACGCGGGTCTCAATGCCTCGCAGAAGGAAGCGGTCCGCAAGTCGATGCTCGCAAAGGACATTTTCCTGTTGCACGGCCCGCCGGGGACCGGAAAGACAACGGCGCTCATTGAAATCATCCGTCAAAGCGTCGCTAAAAAAGAATGGGTGTTTGTAACGGCTCCCAGCAACACGGCCTGCGACAATATCCTCGAGAAACTCGTGTTTTGCGGCGTCCGTGCGGTCAGACTCGGCCATCCGGCGCGCATCTCGGAGAGCTTAAGGGAACACACGCTTGATTTTAAGTTGGCGCTTCATCCGCTTGGGACCGTGATCTCTGACATCCAGGGGGAATTGGAACGGTTTTTTAAAAAGGAAGAACGCTATCGGGATCGAAGGAGCCCCGGTCGCGAGGCGGAGCGTGAAGTTCGAGACGAGATCATGCGGCTTAAAGGTGAAATAAAAAATCTCAAAAAAGATATTTTTAAGAATGTGATGAAAGAAGCGGAGGTTTTTGTGGGAACGCTCGCCAGCATCGGCGACCGCTCGCTGGAAGAGCAGATGTTTGACCTCCTGGTGATTGATGAAGCGACCCAGGCGACGGAGCCGATGACCTGGATTCCGATGACACGGACCAAAAAAGTTGTGATGGCCGGAGACCACTTCCAGCTTCCCCCGACCGTGAGGTCCAAAGAAGCGGAAGAAAAAGGGCTCGGCGTGACGCTTTTCGAGCGTTTTTATGATATTTTGTGTGAGGAATCAAAACAGCTTCTGGAGCGTCAATACCGTATGAATGAGATCATTATGGGTTTTTCATCACGGGAATTTTATAAGAATCTTCTGGTGGCTGATGATTCCGTAAAAACCCAGACACTGTCCGGTCTGAGCGGCGTTGAGACATGTGATGAAACTAAAGAACCGCTTTTATTTCTTGATACGGCGGGCAAAGGTTTTGAGGAAAAACTGGAAGAGGGCAGTGAGAGCCGTTACAACATCGAGGAAGCGGGACTTCTTTTGTCGCAGCTTAAAAAGATGCTGGAGCTCGGTGTGCCGCCGGGCGAGATTGCGGTGATCAGCCCCTACAGTGCACAGGTGCGTTTTTTGACGAGCAAGTCTCCGGACCCCAAGGTCGAGATTGACAGCGTGGATGGTTTTCAGGGGCGTGAGAAGGAGCTTGTGATCGTGTCCTTAGTGCGTTCCAACATGGAGGGGGAGCTTGGGTTTTTGGCGGACACGCGGCGCATGAATGTCGCGATGACCCGCGCCAGGCGTAAACTCATTGTGATTGGCGACAGCGCGACACTTTCTTCTATAAAATTTTACGCCGATTTCATGAAGTACGCTGAGGAAGTCGGTGGATATAAAAGTGCTTGGGAGCTATAACGCCGGCGATTATCCCAAATCCAAACGGGCTATTCCGCCTCAAGGGACACACTTTTCCTTGTTACCTCGATATCCTTAGTGGATAAAAGCGTGGGCTAATACTATGAGATTACGCACAACTACGGTGGTCACATAAAAGGGTCATTATTAGGAAAAGTGTGCCCTTTCGGCGTCAGACCCGTTTGGATTTGGGGCGAGCGGCGACGGAAGAAGCTTACCTTGCCACTCACTACTCGAGCGGGGTATAATTCAACTTTATGACCGAAAAAGACGTGTTGAAAATTTTTAAGAGTGAGAAAGCTCTGCTTACGGGGCATTTTTTGCTCTCGAGCGGACTGCATAGTTCGAACTACATGCAGTGCGCGCTGGTGTTACAGAAGCCGTGGGTGGCTGAGAAGCTCTGCAAAGCGCTTGCTAAAAAAGTAAAAGGCAAAGTGGATGTTGTCATTGGCCCGTCGCTGGGCGGAGTGATCGTTTCTTATGAAATGGGCCGCGCTTTGAAGGTGCGCTCGATCTTCGCGGAGAGGGTAGATGGCATGATGAGTCTACGGCGGGGATTTTCAATCGGCAAAAATGAAAAAGCCCTGGTTGTCGAGGACGTAGTGACGACGGGAAAATCAAGCCGCGAAGTGAGTGAACTTGTGAAACAACAGGGCGCCAAACTTGTGGGAGTGGCGTGCATCGTGGATCGAAACGAGGGAAATTCAGGATTCGACGTCCCGCTTTATTCTTTGCTCAAAATGGATATTAAGACCTATGAACCAGCGCTTTGTCCGATCTGCAGGGAGGGGAAAATCCCGGCAATAAAGCCGGGGAGCCGCTTATAAACTGTCATCTCGAGTCCCGTCGAATGACGGGACGAGAGATCTTCTTTTTCTTTATGAGATTTCTCGTCGCTTCGCCTGCCCCTGCCTGTCCGGCAGGCAGGGGCCGGCAGGCAGGCTCCTCGAAATGACAATAACTTTTCTGATGAAAGCATTATTTAAAGGAGATCTTGTATGAAAAAAAGCTCGTTTTACATTTTGCTTTTAGCCTTAATATTTTCTACATACCCGGCGCAGTCCGCCTCCCAGGACCAGGACCGTCAGACCAATCCTGCCCTTGACCAGGCGAAGCAGGATTACCGCGTATTCTTAGAGCAACTCAAAGCGCTGAACAGCCAGTACAAGCAAGTGACGAATGAGATGAAAAGCGTGCTCCAGGAAGAAGGGGTGCCGACTTTTGATGAGGAGACGGGAGATCTGACGATCCAAAAACCGAATTTTGCGAAGAGCGCATCCAAACCTCAAGTATTTGGCGATATTGATATTAAAGAAACAGACAAAGAAATAATCGTGAAAGCCGATTTGCCGGGGTTGCGCAAAGAAGCGATAAAGGTCAACATCCAAGACAATAAGCTCCTTCATATCGAAGGTGAGCGCGAAGAGGAAAAGGAAATTCGCGGTGAAAATAATAGCTCTCATTATTACCGGTTTGAACGCCAACAGGGACATTTTGAGCGCTTGATCGAGCTTCCAGCGCTCGTGAAGGACACCGGCACCGAAGCGCGCTATGAAAACGGCGTCCTGACCGTCAGAATTCCTAAAGCGGAAACCCCCAAAAAAGAAGTTTCTGTCTCCGTCAGGTAGCGCATTGACAAAGCCTATCCCCGCTGTTAGAATATGCCCAATCCATGGGTGACACATCGGGGAAAAAGGGCGTAGTTTTTTCGCAAGTTAAGCAAATAGGCGCTCTTACAGCAATTCCTGCAGTACTCCTTGTGGGTCCTATTCTGGGTTATTTTGTCGGGAATTGGATCGATCGTAAATTTCAACTCTACCCCTGGTTCACGGTTTTTTTTGTGTTTGCGGGATTCTTCGCGGCTGGACGGGAAATTTTCCGTCTTTTGAAACAGGTTTTAAAAGAAGACGAAGCTAAAAAATGAAACAAGTAGAGCACGCATATCCCGAGGTTATGAACTGGATCCAACTGATGGCCAGGGCCACGGCCCCGTCGCCTTTTTCGGATTTTCTTTTTCAGTGGGAAGAGGTGATTTTTAGCGGGATCGTGATTATGCTGATCAGCGTATTTGCCATCGCGGTTTCCAGAAAAATAAAATTTATTCCCGGCAGGGGCCAGGCGTTTCTTGAGCTTTTAATCTCAGGGCTTGATGACATCGTGACTAGCGTGATCGGTTCGCGCGGCCGCACTTACACCCCTTTTGTGGGTTCGCTCTTCATTTACATATTTGTTTCTAATCTCTTTGGGCTGGTGCCGCTTCAAAACTCGACCATGGGTTTTTTAACTACCGTAGCGCCGATCGCGTTTTGCGTTTTTTTGTATGTCCAGTGGATCGGCATTACCAAAAACGGGATTCTGGGCTATCTTCATCACCTTTGTGGAAGCCCGCGCGATATCTTCGGGTGGCTTGTGGCGCCTCTCATGTTCCCGCTTCACGTGTTGGGCGAATTCATCAAGCCTTTGGCGCTCTCTTTCCGTCTTTACGGCAATATTATGGCAGGACACGTGTTACTTGCGGTGTTCATGGGCATGGGTATCCAGATGCTGAAGCCGCTTCATGTGCCTGTCGGGCTCCCGATTCATTTTCCGTTTATATTTTTGGAACTTTTGATCGGCATCATTCAGGCGTTTGTATTTTCGCTCTTAAGCACGATTTACATCGCGATGATGCTTCCGCATGAAGAATATCAGCACGAAAATCATGCGGTGGGAACCACGCATGGGTAACAAAACAACATATCCCTCGCCGGCTCTTGGGAGCCTCCTCGGGATAAATTCGCGCGGGCAATTTGACGACGACTGCGTCGTCGTAAATTGTGCGCTCATTTAAGGAGTTAAAATAATGGAAGCACAAGCAATGTTAGCGATTTTTTTGCCTTTGTCTTTAGGGATCGCGGCGTTTGGTTCAGCGCTTGGGTTAGGCAAAGCGGTAGGCGCCGCGATGGAAGCCACGGCCCGTCAGCCGGAAGCTGCAACAAAGATCCTCGTGAGCATGCTCACCGGTTGCGCGTTTATCGAAGCGCTCACGATTTATGCTTTGATTGTGGTGTTTAGTTTGTCCGGGAAGATCGGCTGATTCATGGATTTTCACGTCATCCAACAAGCGTTGCCTGAGATGGTGACCCAGCTTCTGGGTTTCCTGATAGTTTTTTTTATCTTAAAAAAATTCGCGTTCGGTTCGATACTCGGAGTCATCGACGCCCGCCGCAAAAAGATAGAAGACGAGTTTCAGGGCATTGAAAGAACAAAGCGGGAGTTGGGGGATCTAGAAACTGAATATAAGCGCCGGCTCGCCCGCATAGAAGATGAAGCGCGGCAGAAAATCCAGGAAGCCGCCGAAATCGGAAAAACGCTCGCGAAGGAAGTTCAGGAAAATGCGGTCCAGGACGCGAAAAAGATGGTGGACCGCGCGAAAACCGAGATCGCCAATGACCTGGCACAGGCGAAACTCGTGCTGCGCAATGAAATCATCGAGCTTTCGGGGCTTATGACTGAGAAGATTATCAAGCATAAGCTGGACAGCAAAGAGCATGAGCGGCTCGTGGATCAATTCATCAAGGAGATGGAGAGAGTCTGAAGCCAATGGACGAATTAATCATCGCCGACCGTTACGCGAAAGCCCTCTTCGAAATAGTCCAACCCCTGGGTGAGGACGAAGTCGTGGAAGAAGAGCTTTTATCGTTTTCAGCGGCGCTTAAAAGCTCCCCGGAGCTGGAGAAGTTTTTCGGCAATCCACATTTCAGCATCGAAGATAAAGTAAAGACGCTCCGTGGTCTCTATAAAAAGAGTGCCGGTAAAACACAGGACACGCTTGTGCGTTTTTTTGAGGTGCTTTTCAAAAAGCACCGTTTTTATTTAGTGCATGATATTACGGCACTTTACAAAAAGATCGCCGATGAGTCCCAAAAAGAAACCGCGCTTGTGATTCAATCAGCGGTGCCTCTTTCCGTCGCAGCCGAGCAGCAGATTGTGTCGCAGATGGAAAGAATCGCCCAGGCCAAGGTCGAAGTAAAAAAAGAGCTCAATCCGTCGATGATCGGCGGTATCACCGTGCGTTTCAGAAATAAGGTGTTGGACGGATCAGTCAAAAACATGATTCAACTTTTTAGGAAAGAACTTACTAAAATCGGATCGATTTAATTTTAAAAGGAAAGTATCGGTGAGGTATGGCATTAAAACCTGAGGAAATCACGAGCATTCTTAGGGACGAAATCAAAGGCTATGACACGAGCGTAAAGCTTGAGTCGACGGGTGTTATTCTCTCGATGGGTGACGGGATCGCGCGCGTGTACGGCCTGGACGACTGCATGGCCGGCGAGCTTCTCGAGTTTTCCTCCGGAGGCGGACCCCTGCCCGACCGGCAGGCGGGCGCTTCCGGCGGGCCCGATGAGCTGGGCATTGCATTAAACCTCGAAGAGTCGAATGTGGGTGTCGTGCTTTGCGGCGAGGGGAAGGGCATTAAAGAGGGGGACCTCGTAAAGCGGACAGGCAAAATCGCGAGCATTCCCATCGGCAAAGGACTTTTGGGCCGCGTCGTGGATCCGCTAGGGCGGCCTCTTGACGGCAAGGGTCCGATTGTGTCCTCAGAAACCAGGCCCATTGAGTTTAAAGCGCCGGGCGTTCTTGCCAGGCAGTCCGTGAAAGAACCTCTGCAGACGGGACTTAAGGCCATTGACGGTATGATTCCGATCGGCCGCGGGCAGAGAGAGCTCATCATCGGCGACCGCCAGACTGGAAAGACCGCGATTGCGATTGACACAATCCTGAACCAAAAGGGGAAAGACGTTCATTGTATTTATGTGGCGGTGGGACAAAAATCTTCCAGCGTTCTCTCAGTCATCAATACGCTTCAGGAAAACGGCGCGATGGCGTATACAACGCTCGTGAGCGCTCCAGCCGATGTGGCGGCAACGCTCCAGTACTTGGCGCCCTATTCGGGCGCGGCGATTGGGGAATACTATTTGTATAATGGCATGCATGCGCTTGTGATCTATGACGACCTGACGAAGCACGCGGCTGCGTATCGCGAACTGTCGCTTTTGCTCCGCCGGCCTCCGGGGCGCGAAGCGTTTCCCGGGGATGTTTTTTACCTGCATTCAAGACTCCTTGAGCGTGCCGCCAAGCTCCGCGATGATTTAAAGGGCGGCAGTCTCACTGCGCTTCCAATCATTGAAACGCAGGCCGGGGATGTGTCGGGGTACATTCCGACAAACGTTATTTCCATCACGGACGGGCAGATTTACCTGGAAGGTGATTTGTTCTACCAGGGTGTGCGTCCGGCCATTAACGTGGGTCTTTCGGTGTCACGCGTCGGCGGCAACGCTCAGACGAAAGCCATGAAAAAAGTCGCGGGTAAACTGCGCCTGGAGCTTGCGCAGTACAGGGAACTGGCGGCTTTTACTCAGTTTGGTTCCGACATGGACAAATCCACGCGCGATCAGCTGAATCGCGGCGCGCGTTTGGTCGAAATTTTGAAGCAGGGCCAATACCAGCCGATGACGCTTTGGCAGGAAGTGGCCACCCTCTATCTCGGGACCAAGGGAATTTTGGACGATGTGCCGCTTGAGAGAATCCAAGCCTTTGAAAAGGCGTTTCTTTTGTTTCTCGCCAAAAAATATCCGGATGTGGTGAGTGAAATCGAGAACAAAAAGACGCTCTCGGATGATTTGACGATAAAACTGGATAACGCCGGGCATCTTTTTAAGAAAAGTTTTCTACAAACGTCATCCTGAGGCGGCGTAGTCGCCGAAGGATCTCAAAATAAGATTCTTCGCTTCGCTCAGAATGACGGAGGAATAACAGATGGCATCACTCAGGCAGATTCGCAGGCGAATGAAATCGATCGAGAATATCCATGAGATCACAAAGGCTATGGAGATGATCGCGGCTTTCCGTTTTAAAAAAGCCGCGGGGCGTTTTTCGAAAGTGCGCGTCTATTTCCTTGAAATGGAAAAGCTTGTGTCAAATCTTTCAAGCTCCGCCGTTTCTGACGGGCCTGCCACAGATCACGGCGGGCCTAGGCCCGCCGCGTTTTTTGGCGGGGCAAACGGCGGCTTTTTGCACCCGTTATTTGAGAAAAGGGTTTTAAAGAAAAAAGCGCTGATGATTGTCGCGGGTGACAAGGGGCTTTGCGGGGCCTATAACGCGAATCTTCTGCGAGCGGCGTCGGGGTGGTTTAAGCAAAATAAGGATCTGGAGACGTCGGTGATCCCTGTCGGCAAGATCGCGTTTGAGTATTATAAGAAAAGAGGCACGGCGGCTTCGCTTGTTTACCCTGAAAAATCGATGGTGGATCTGCCGCTCGCGAAAAAGATCACCGAAGAGGTGAAAGCCCTTTTTTTAAGCGGGCAGACGGACGCCGTGGATATTCTATATGCGTCATTCCGCATGGGCGGGACAGGACAGATCGCCGCGCATCCTTTTTTGTCCCTCAATTATTTGATACTGCCGGGAAAAGAAGCGCCGCAGGACGTGGACTATATTTACGAGCCTGGATTCGCGGGGGTTTTCATCGGGCTTCTTGAGAAATACCTTGAAGGCAAGATGTACATGAGCCTCTTAGAGTCGCTGACATCGGAATACATGGCGCGTAGGGTGGCGATGAAACAGGCCACGGAAAACGGCGAGGAAGTTCTGGATGAATTAAAACTACTTAAGAATAAAACAAGACAAGCGGTGATCACGCGCGAACTTTCCGAGATCGTGAGCGGCGCGGGCATTTTAGTATAAAAAGGACGGCTAAATGACAAAAAATTCCCAGACGGGTCGTGTGGTTCAGGTGATCGGGCCGACCGTGGATGTTCGTTTTGAATCGGGCAGCCTTCCGAATGCGCTTGATGCCATCATAATTCAGATTAAGTCCGCCTTCGGCGGCGAAGACGTGGTGGTGGAAGTCGCACAGCACTTGGGCAATAACCTCGTGCGTTGCATCGCGCTCTCCTCGACGGACGGAATTGTAAGAGGCATGGAGGCGGTCAACACCGGCAAGCCTATTATGGTGCCCGTAGGCCGGGAGACACTGGGTCGTATGTTTAACGTACTTGGAAAGCCGATTGACGAAAAACCTGCACCGGCGGCTAAGAAGTTCCACTCGATTCACAGGACCGCCCCGACACTCGATGACCGCGAGCCGGCCACTGAGATTTTCGAAACCGGTATTAAAGCTGTGGATCTTCTGGCACCTTATCCGAAAGGCGGAAAAGTGGGTCTTTTCGGCGGCGCGGGCGTGGGGAAGACCGTCATCATCATGGAGCTTATCCGCAATATCGCCTCGCAGCACGGAGGGTTTTCGGTTTTCGCGGGGGTGGGTGAACGGACCCGCGAAGGAAACGACCTTTATATGGAAATGAAAGAGTCCGGCGTTTTGGATAAGACCTGCCTTGTGTTTGGCCAGATGAACGAGCCGCCGGGGACAAGGCTTCGCGTGGGCCTCACGGCTCTCACGATGGCTGAATATTTTCGTGACGAGGAAAAACAAGACGTGCTTTTATTCATCGACAATATTTTCCGCTTCGTTCAAGCAGGATCTGAGGTGTCTGCGCTTTTGGGACGCATGCCGTCAGCCGTCGGTTACCAGCCGAACCTCGCGACTGAAATGGGGGAGCTTCAGGAGCGCATTGCCTCGACGAAGCAAGGGTCGATCACCTCGGTGCAGGCGATTTATGTGCCGGCCGATGACTTGACGGATCCTGCGCCTGCTACCACGTTCACGCACTTGGATGCGACGACCGTTTTGTCGCGCCAGATCGCGGAGCTTGGCATTTACCCGGCGATTGATCCTTTGGATTCCACTTCGCGAATTTTGGATCCTCGGATTCTGGGTGAAGAACATTACACGGTGGCAAGACAAGTTCAGAGAATCTTGCAGCGTTACAAGGATTTGCAGGACATCATCGCGATTCTTGGCATGGATGAACTCTCGGAGGAAGACAAAACGGCGGTGGTGCGTGCCCGGAAGATTCAAAAATTTCTCTCTCAGCCTTTTTTTGTGGCTGAAACTTTTACGGGCCGCAAGGGAAAATATGTGGCTTTAAAAGAGACAATCGCTGGATTCAAGAAGATCGCAAACGGCGAGATGGACGAGTATCCGGAGCAGGCGTTTTACATGGTTGGCAATGCCGACGAAGTCGTCGAAGCCGCCACGAAACTGAAAGCTCAGTAATTGGCTGAATTGTCTTTTAAACTGAAGGTTGTGACCCCCAATGAAGTCTTTTTTGAAGGCGTCGTCATTTCCGTCATAGCACCGGGTGCTTTAGGGTATCTGGGTATCCTCAAAAACCACGCGTCTTTTATCACGACGGTCGGCGAAGGTAATCTCACGTACCGGGACGTTGCAGAGAATACAAAGAGTTTTAAGGTGAAAGGCGGATTTTTGGAAGTACGGAGCAATAGAGTTTTGGTTTTAACGGATCAAATTTTGGGGTCATAGCTTAGCTGGCTTAAAGCGCCTGCCTGTCACGCAGGAGATCGAGGGTTCGAATCCCTTTGGCCCCGCCAGTTTTACATTCGAACGAGAGCTACAAGCGGGGGCGTCGGGGTTCACGGCGCCCTCGCGTGCCCCACGTGCCAACCTGCCGAGCCGATTAGCCAGCCCTTGACTCAGTTCTATTTCGTTCCTATCTTCAAGAGATACAATCACTTCCAATAAGTCCTTTCTGAAAATAATTTTCTCAATCGTTCTTCTGGTCACTAAGACTTTTTCAAGCTGTGTTCCTTTTTTGTAGTCAGATGCGTACCTCTGGAGGACATGTAAGACCTTATCGGTGTAACTTTTCTCGGACTCTCCCAAGGGTTCGTATCCCCGTGAGGCGGGTTGGTTTCGAAGGATTTTAAAGGCCAAAGACTCCACATAGTTTTTATCTTGAGAAATCCTTTCAAGGTTTTCAGCGATAAAGACCTCAAGCTTTTCAGCGTTTACTTCCTTTATGGAACAGGCAGAACGCCCTTCTCTCACCACTTTCGTGCATTTGTAGTAATAATATCTTCTTTTCTTTTTGTTCGTGAAGGAGTTTGTCATCTTCGATCCGCAGTCCGAGCAATGAATAAGACGGCTTAACAGGTATTCTTTATAGACCCGCTTTCTTCTTATCTTTTCTTTTGTGAGACTTTGGGCTTCTAAGAATAAATCCTTCGAAACAATCGGCTCATGAACCCCATCGAAATATTGTCCATGCCATGGGACTTTCCCGATATAGATCGGATTCCGCAGAAGACAATAAAGCCCGTGTGGAGTCATGGATTTTTTCTGTGTTCCGATGATTC
>MHFI01000062.1 GCA_001804125.1 Omnitrophica bacterium RIFCSPHIGHO2_02_FULL_51_18 | reverse complement strand
AGCGTCGTCTTGCCATGGTCGACGTGGCCGATGGTTCCGATATTCACGTGAGGTTTGGTGCGCTCGAATTTTTCTTTGGACATGGGGGCTCCTTTTAAAGTTTCGTTTTACCTTCTACGGGCAGCGGCTGTTCCGGGTTCAGGAACCGCTGCCTTCACGATTTTTTCTGCAATCACTTTGGGCACTTCCGCATAATAGGAAGGCTCCATGATGAACGTCGCACGGCCCTGGGTGAGACTGCGGCTCGCCGTCGCGTAACCGAACATTTCAGACAAAGGCACAAAACCCCGGATCGCCTTCACGATGCCTTTCTGCGTCATCGATTCAATTTTGCAACGCCGAGAGCTCAAATCGCCGATCACATCGCCCATATATTCCTCGGGGGTCGTCACTTCAATGTCCATGATCGGCTCAAGAAGAATCGTGCCGCCCTGGCGCATCCCGTCACGAAACGCATAAGCCGCCGCGAGTTTAAACGCGAGCTCCGAAGAGTCCACCACGTGGAATGAACCGTCAATCAACTCGACTGAAATATCGACCGCCGGATAACCCGCCAAGGCACCCGACTGGGAAGCTTCTATGACGCCGTTCTTGACGGCCGGAATGTATTCTCTCGGAATCGCACCCCCTACAATTTTACTGTCAAATACAACCCCGGACCCGCGCTCACCCGGCTTCATGATAAGCACCACGTGGCCGTATTGACCGCGGCCGCCGGACTGCTGAATGTGCTTGCCGACGATTTCCACCTGCTTGGTGATGGTTTCCTTGAAGGCCACCTGCGGCTTGCCCACATTGGCCTCCACTTTAAATTCTCTTTTCATGCGGTCCACGATAATTTCAAGGTGAAGTTCACCCATGCCGCTGATGATCGTCTCACCGGTCTCCTGGTCATAATGCACACGAAGCGTCGGGTCTTCTTCCTTTAAGCGGCTGAGCGCCATGCCCATCTTCTCCTGGTCGACCTTGGTCGCCGCTTCAATCGCCAAATCCACCACAGGGTCCGGGAACTGCATTCTCTCCAAAATGATCGGGTTCTTCTGGTCGCAAATCGAGTCGCCGGTTTCAGTCTTTTTAAAACCCACGACGGCGCCGATGTCCCCGGCCGCAATCTCATCCACAATCTCCTGTTTATTCGCGTGCATGCGCACAAGTTTTCCGATGCGTTCCTGCTCATTCTTACTGGCATTGTAAACATAGGTTCCGGAAGAGATTTTGCCGGAATAAACGCGGACAAATGTGAGTTTTCCCACAAACGGGTCTGTCGCAATTTTGAACGCGAGCGCCGCCAGAGGCTCCGTGCTGTTGGGTTTGCGCGAAAGTTCGGCACCCGTATTGGGATCCGTCCCGTGCACGGGTGGAAGATCCACCGGCGAAGGAAGATAATCCACCACCGCGTCAAGCATCAGCTGCACGCCCTTGTTCTTAAAGGAAGTGCCGCAAATAACCGGCACAAACGAATTGGTGATGGTCGCGCGGCGTATCGCGGCTTTGAGCTCGGCCATGAAAATGATCTCGCCGTTGATGAACTTTTCCATCAGCGCATTGTCCACTTCGGAAACCTTTTCAATAAGCTCCATGCGCGCCGCTTCCACCGCCTTCTTATATTCAGCCGGAATCTCGATCACTTCATAGTGGCTCCCGAGATCTTCCGTGTGATAAATCTTTGCGTTCATTTCTATGAGGTCAATCTGACCCATGAACTTGTCTTCGGCGCCGAACGGCAGCTGGATCGGGGCGCTCGAAGGCGTGAGTCTCTCGCGGATCTGCGCAACCACAGCCGGGAAATCCGCGCCGACGCGGTCCATTTTATTGACGTAGCAAACCCGCGGCACGTGGTAACGATCGGCCTGGCGCCAGACAGTTTCCGATTGGGGCTCCACACCGCCCACCGCGCAGAATACGATTACGGCGCCGTCCAGCACTTTGAGCGAACGCTCCACTTCTACCGTAAAATCCACATGGCCGGGCGTGTCGATCAGATTCATGCGATAGTCTTTCCAGAAGCAGGTGGTGGCCGCCGACGTGATCGTGATGCCGCGCTCCTGCTCCTGGGGCATCCAGTCCATCGTGGCGGTTCCCTCATGAACTTCACCCATGCGGTGTACCTTGCCGGTGTAGTATAAAACCCGTTCACTCGTCGTGGTCTTGCCGGCGTCAATATGGGCCGCGATTCCGAAATTCCTGGTTTTCTCTAAAGGATAGATGTTCGCCATAGAATTAAATTAAAAATTTAAAATGAAAAATGTAAATTGCATTTTTCATTGTTTTTACCAACGGAAGTGGCTGAATGCGCGGTTCGCCTCGGCCATCTTATGAACTTCTTCTCTCCTTTTAACCGCAGGTCCCGTGCCGTTGTACGCATCCAGGATCTCCTGGGCAAGCCGCTCCTGCATCGGGCGGCCTTTTCTTCCGCGCGCCGCATTCCGGATCCAGCGAAGCGCCAGCGACACGCCCCTCTCTCCTCGGACTTCCACCGGAATTTGGTAAGTGGCGCCGCCGACGCGGCGGGATTTAAGCTCCAAAAGCGGGCGGACGTTGTCGATCGCCTTGTTTAAAACTTCAATCACATCGGTCTTTTGCGTTTTCTGTCCTACAATATCAAGTGCGCCGTACACAATACGCTCACCGTTCCATTTCTTGCCTTCGTTCATGATCATATTCACGAAACGGGAAATGGTCTTGTTGTTAAACTTGGGATCGGGAATTACTTCCCGTTTATCGGCCCTTCGGCGTCTCATTTCTTAGCTCCGCCCGCCGCTTTTGCGTCTTGTGGTTTCGGGGCCTTCGCGCCGTACTTGGACCTGGACCTTCTGCGATCCGCCACGCCGGCCGTATCGAGCGTACCCCGCACGATGTGATAACGCACTCCCGGCAAGTCCTTCACACGCCCGCCGCGGATCGTCACAATCGAGTGCTCCTGGAGATTGTGGCCCACGCCAGGAATGTAGGCCGTCACTTCCATGCCGTTCGTCAGCCTCACTCTGGCCACTTTCCTTAAGGCCGAATTCGGCTTCTTCGGCGTCTGCGTTTTGACCTGAAGACAAACCCCCCGCTTTTGCGGAGAACCCTTTAGGGCTGGAGATTTTGTCTTGGCTCGGATCTCTTCGCGGCCCAACCGAATCAGCTGATTAATGGTCGGCATTTTCAGTTCGTTTCTTCCGTTATAAGCTCGCCGGTTTCGCCTGCCTCGGAGCCTTTGCTCTTTTTCACTTCTTCTTCTATGTGTTTTACGATTTCCACGCGGCGTTGCCCTGCAAAACCGGTTCCGGCCGGAATAAGGTGCCCCATAATAACGTTTTCTTTCAGCCCAAGCAAGTAATCTTTTCGCCCCGCCGCCGCCGCATCGGTCAGAACCCGCGTCGTCTCTTGGAAACTCGCCGCTGAGATGAAACTGTCGGTGCTTAAAGAGGCCCTCGTGATCCCCAGAAGAATCGGTTCCGCCTTTGCCGGCTCTTTTTTCGTTTTTTCAACCCGTTCATTTTCGCCCTGGAGCTTCCAGCGATCGATCTGCATGCCCACCAAGAAGTCGGTATCGCCGGAATCGGTGACACGCACCTTTTGGAGCATCTGCCGGACAATCACTTCGATGTGCTTGTCATTGATGCTGACGCCCTGCAGACGATACACTTCCTGGACCTCGTTCACCAGATACTCCTGCAGCTTTCTTTCGCCGCTGATTTTCAGGATATCCTGAGGAACGATCGGCCCGTCCACCAACTGCTGGCCCGCATACACATAATCGCCCTTATAAACGTTCAGGTGCTTGCCGTGCGGGATCAGATACTCTTTTTTCATGCCGGTGGAGCTTTTGATAACAACGCGGCGATGTCCTTTTTTGGTGTCGCCGAATTCTACGACGCCGTCGATTTCGGAAATAATCGCCGGGTCCTTCGGACGGCGAGCTTCAAAAAGCTCAGCCACGCGCGGAAGACCGCCAGTGATGTCTTTGGTTTTCGTGACTTTGCGCGGCGTTTTGGCAATCAAATCACCCGCGTGTACCTTTTCCCCGTCGTCTACGATGATATGCGCATTGGTCGGAATCGGGTAAATCGCAAGCACGTCTTTTTTTGAATCCAAAATCAAAATCTGCGGGTGGTGCTCCCCGCGATGCTCTGTGATGACTCGTTCCACGTTGCCTGTCGCCATATCCACCTGCTTATGCATCGTCACTTCTTCCAGGATATCTTCGTACTTCACGGCTCCTTCCACTTCGGTGAAGATCGACGACGTGTAGGGATCCCACTCGATGAATACATGGCCTTTTTGGACCTTGCCGCCATCCGCCGCCTTCAGGTAACCGCCGTGAGGCACCGCATGTCTTTCAAGTTCGCGGCCGGAATCATCGTGGATGGAAATCTGGCCATTGCGATTCAAAATAACAAAACTTCCGTTCTTTACCTCAACCGTTTTTAGGCCATGGTACTTCATCACGCCGGCGTTCTTGGCCTTGATGGAAGATTCGGCCACCACGCGGCTTGCCGTGCCTCCGATATGGAAAGTTCTCATCGTCAGCTGCGTGCCCGGTTCACCGATGGACTGTGCGGCGATGATGCCCACGGCCTCACCCAGTTCCACCAACCGGCCTGTCGCGAGATTCCGACCATAGCATTTTGCGCAAACGCCGCGCCTGGCTTCGCAGGTCAACACCGAGCGGATCTTGATCTTATCAATGCCCGCCTCTTCTATTTCTTTCGCCATGTCTTCGGTGATTTCCTGACTGGCTTCGACGACTGTCTTGTCTGTGACGACGTCCACGATATTGTCGAGCGCCACCCGTCCGATGATCCGTTCACGCAAGGAAACGACGATTTCATCACCTTCAACGATCGCCTCGACAAAAATACCCTTCACGGTGCCGCAATCTTCCACATTGATAATCACGTCCTGCGCAACGTCCACCAGGCGGCGCGTCAGGTACCCCGAGTCGGCGGTCTTCAAAGCGGTGTCCGCCAAACCTTTCCGGGCGCCGTGCGTTGAGATGAAATACTCGAGCATCGTCAGGCCCTCACGGAAGTTGGCTTTGATCGGGCTTTCGATAATTTCACCGGAGGGCTTCGCCATCAAGCCTCTCATGCCCGCCAGTTGACGGATCTGCTGCTTGGAACCACGGGCGCCCGAGTCGGCCATCATAAAGATCGGATTGAATACGTCCAATTCCGAGAACACGCTGTCCGCCACTTCGTCCGTCGTCTGTGTCCAGATATCGATGATGTTGTTGTAGCGTTCACCCTCGGTGATAATACCGCGGCGGTACTGGTCATCGATCTTCGAGACACGATCCTGCGCTTTCTCGATACAGACAGCCTTCTTAGCGGGAATCTTCAGGTCACTCACCGAAATTGAAATGCCGGCAAGCGTCGCATATTCAAAACCCAAATCCTTCATGTCATCCAGAAGCTGGATGGTCCGGTGATGCCCCGCGCGCTTATACGCGTCCGCGATCACTTTGTTCAAAGCGGACTTTGTCAAAACCTGATTGCAGTAAGAAACGTTTTCGGGAAGAATCTGGTTAAAGATCACGCGTCCCACCGTGGTCTCCACCAGAGACCCCTTCACCATCGCCTTGACTTTCGCATGAAGTCCGACTTCACCGTCGGCGTGGGCCAGAATCGCTTCATCGGGCCCTGAAAAAATGCTCCCTTCGCCTTTGATACCCTTGCGTTCTTTGGAAAGGTAATAACAGCCCAACACGATGTCCTGGCTCGGCGTGGCAATCGGCCGGCCATCGGCGGGCGAGAAAATATTGTTGACTGAAAGCATCAGGATCCGGCACTCAATCTGTGCTTCCATGGAAAGTGGAACGTGCACCGCCATTTGATCACCGTCAAAATCCGCGTTAAACGCCGCGCAGACCAAAGGATGGATGCGGATCGCTTTGCCTTCCACCAGCACCGGCTCAAATGCCTGGATGCCCAGGCGGTGAAGCGTCGGAGCGCGGTTTAACATAACCGGGTGGTTCTTGATGACTTCTTCCAAAATATCCCAAACCTCCAGGCGTTCTTTTTCGACCATGCGTTTGGCACTCTTGATCGTATGCACAAACCCGCGTTCCCTTAACTTCTTGATGATAAACGGCTCAAAAAGCTCAAGCGCCATTTTCTTCGGCAGACCGCACTGATGAAGTTTAAGCTCGGGGCCCACGACGATGACCGAGCGGCCGGAATAGTCGACTCGTTTCCCAAGCAGGTTCTGGCGGAAGCGCCCCTGCTTGCCCTTTAACATGTCCGCCAGGCTCTTCAGCGGCCGGTTGCCCGAACCCAGCACGGGACGCCCGTGACGACCGTTGTCAAAAAGCGCGTCCACGGCTTCCTGAAGCATTCTTTTTTCGTTGCGCACAATGACTTCCGGTGCGCGGAGATCCAATAGTTTTTTCAAGCGGTTGTTTCGGTTAATCACGCGGCGATAAAGATCATTCAAGTCGCTCGTGGCAAAACGGCCGCCGTCCAACGGAACCAAGGGCCTCAAATCGGGCGGAATCACGGGAATAGTCTCCAAAACCATGAACTCGGGCTCATTGCCTGACTTGCGATACGTCTCCACGATCCTTAAGTTTTTTATGATTTTCTTTTGAGTGGCTTCGCTCTTGGCTTCCTTAAGCTCCGCGTGGAGCTTGGATTCAAGCTTCGCCAGATCTACTTCCTTCATCAAATCGCGGACGGCCTCGGCGCCCATCTTTGCCACGAATTTATGCCCGTAGTTTTCGATCATCTGCTGGTATTTCTCTTCGGACAAAAGGTCGCCCTTCTTGAGCGGCGTGTCACCGGGGTCAAGCACAATGTACTCTTCATAGTAAATAATTCTTTCCAGCTCCCTGAGGTTAAGCTCCAGGATCGCGCCGATACGCGAAGGCACCGCCTTGAAAAACCAGATGTGGGTCACGGGCGCGGCCAAATCAATGTGGCCCATGCGCTCACGGCGGACCTTGGAAAGAGTCACTTCCACGCCGCAGCGGTCACAAATGATGCCTTTGTGTTTTATCCGCTTGTATTTTCCGCAATTGCACTCCCAATCCCGCGTCGGCCCGAAAATCTTCTCGCAGAAAAGACCGTCCTTCTCGGGCTTGAATGTGCGGTAATTGATGGTTTCGGGTTTTTTGACTTCGCCGCGCGACCACGAACGGATCACTTCGGGCGAGGCAATCTTGATCGAGATGTAATCAAAGTTAGGTGCAACGTATTCCTTGTGACCGTTCTGGGCCCCGTTATTCACCCGGCACCTCTTCTTTTTCTTTTTCGGTCTTTCGCTCCGTACGGATATCAAGCGCGAGCGACTGGATTTCCTTTAGCAGCACGTTGAATGACTCCGGCGTATCGGCCTGCAGCGTATTCTCGCCTTTTACGATGGACTCGTACATGCGTGTGCGGCCCTGAACGTCATCGCTCTTGACCGTCAAGAGCTCCTGCAACGTATAAGCCGCACCGTAGGCTTCCAGCGCCCACACTTCCATTTCCCCGAATCGTTGGCCCCCAAACTGGGCCTTGCCTCCGAGCGGCTGCTGTGTCACGAGCGAATAAGGCCCAATCGCCCTGGCGTGGATCTTGTCATCCACCAAATGCGCAAGCTTCATCATGTAGATGTAGCCCACCGTCACTTCCTGGTCAAAACGCGCGCCGGTGCGCCCGTCGCGCAATACGACCTTCCCGGATTCAGGAACGCCGGCTTTCTTCATTTCCTGCTTGATTTCGGTTTCCGACGCTCCGTCAAATACCGGCGTTGAAATCTGGATGCCCAACACCTTCGCAGCCCACCCAAGATGCGTTTCGAGAATCTGGCCCACGTTCATGCGTGAAGGAACCCCCAGTGGATTCAAAACAATTTCTACCGGACTTCCGTCTTCCAAAAACGGCATATCTTCCTGGCGCATGATCTTGGCAATAATGCCTTTGTTTCCGTGACGGCCCGCCATCTTGTCTCCGACGGATATCTTCCGCTTGTGCGCCACCAAAACCTTGACTCTTTTCAACACCCCCGGAGGGAGCTCATCGCCCCGCTTGATTTTATCAATCTCACGGTCCTCTTCATAACGAAGCTCATCGATCTGGTCGTCCATCAGGCGGCAAAGGCGTCGCACGGACTCCTCAGCCTCATCGTCACCCTCAAGCTTGATGCCCTCGATATCCGCTTTTTTTAGTTTATTGATATCGGTTTTTCGGATCGTGCGGCCGCGTGCCATCAACGTCGCACCGGTTTCGGAATCCTGCAGGTTCGCGGCCAAGGTCTTGCCGGATAAATGATTCATCAGCTTCTGGAGCCTGTCTTTTTCCAGCTGGTCGATCTGGGAACCATAGAGCTCCTTGATCGCTTCAATCGCCTTCAAGTCTTTGGTCTTGGCTTCTTTGGACTTGGCTTCCTGGCCTTTGCGTGAAAACACTTTGGTCTCAATCACGACGCCTTCGACTCCCGGCGGCACCGTGAGCGACGCATCACGCACGTCTCCCGCTTTTTCGCCGAAGATCGCCCGCAAAAGTTTTTCTTCGGGAGAAAGTTCTGTCTCAGATTTTGGCGTCACTTTTCCAACAAGAATATCACCGGGACCGACCTCCGCGCCGACGCGGATAATGCCGTCCTCCGCAAGATCCTTCAGGGCCTCTTCGCCGACATTCGGAATGTCGCGCGTGATTTCCTCTTTCCCGAGACGCGTATCACGTGATTCGATCTCAAACTCTTCTATATGAATGGAGGTATACACGTCCTCCTGAACCAATTTTTCGCTCAGCAAAATGGCGTCTTCAAAGTTGTAACCGCGCCACGGCATGAACGCGACCAACACATTGCGGCCGAGCGCCAGCTCCCCGTTCTTTGTGGCTGCGCCGTCGGCAATCACCTGGTTTGCCTTCACCTTATCACCCAGCTCCACCACCGGACGCTGATTGATGCAAGTGCTGGCATTGGACCTTTTGAATTTCCTTAAAGAATAGCAGTGGCCGCTGACGACGATCTCATCGGCCTGGATGCTCGTGACCTTGCCCTCGTCCTTGGCAATGACAAGAGCGCCCGAATCCCTGGCAATCTTATTTTCCATGCCCGTCCCGACGAGCGGGGCCTCCGTCACCAAAAGCGGCACCGCCTGGCGCTGCATATTGGAACCCATCAAAGCACGGTTGGCATCGTCATGTTCCAGGAACGGAATAAGGCCTGCAGCCACGCTCACGAGCTGCCTCGGGGAGACGTCCATAAAATCGATCTCCTTGGAACTCTTGATTGGAAAATCGCCCCGACAACGGCAGGCCACCCTGGAATCCGCGAAGGCGCTGTTCTTATCCAGCTTCGCATTGGCTTGCGCGATCGTATACTGGTCCTCCAAATCAGCCGAGAGATAGACAATCTTGTTCGTCACGCGGCCGTTATCGACCTTGCGGTAAGGCGTTTCAATAAAACCATAGTCATTGACGCGCGCATGAGCGCTTAAGGACGCGATCAAACCGATGTTTGGACCTTCCGGTGTCTCAATAGGGCAAATCCGGCCATAGTGCGAGTGGTGCACGTCGCGCACCTCGAAGCCGGCCCGCTCCCGTGAAAGACCGCCGGGCCCGAGCGCCGAAAGGCGGCGTTTGTGCGTCATCTCGGCCAACGGATTCGTCTGGTCCATAAACTGCGAAAGCTGGCTGCGGCCGAAGAAATCACGCAGCACGCTGGAAACAAGTTTTGAATTAATGAGATTATGCGGCATCATGTTTTCAATTTCATAAATGCCCATGCGCTCCTTCGCGGAACGCTCGAGCCTGGCCAAACCGATCCGGAACTGGGCCTGCAAAAGCTCGGACACCGTGCGGACACGACGGTTGCCCAAATGATCGATATCGTCCGTGTCCATGTCACCGTTTTTAACGGCCAGAAGGCGCTTGATCACCGCCACCATCGTTTCGCCGTTTAAAGTGCGCGCTTCAAGATTTGTCTTAAGGCCAAGCTTCCGATTCAGCACGAAGCGGCCGACGGCGCCTAAATCATAACGTTTTGCATCAAAAAACATGCGCTCGACCATGTTCTTTGCACTCTCCACGGTCGGGGGGTCACCGGGTCTCAGTTTCCTGTAAATGTCCACATAAGCTTCTTCCACCGACTTGGTGTGGTCCTTCTTTAAGGTGGTGACAATTTCCGGAACCTGCGTGCGCGTGATCACAATCGACCTGATGCCGGCAGCGGACATCTTGGCAATCAACTCGCGCGTGAGCGGCATCCCTTTTTCAGCCACCAGCGCCTGGGTCTCGGGATCCAGGATATCCTGGGCCAAATCATGGCCAATCAGGTTCTTGGGATTGTAACGATTGATGGATTCGATACGGTCAATTCCGCAAAACGCCCTGATAATATCTTCGTCGCTCTTATAACCGAAGGTTCTCAAAAGTGTCGTTGCCAAAATCTTCTTTTTGCGGTCGATGTAAGCGTAAAGGATGTCGTTGATGTCAAACTCAAATTCAAGCCACACGCCGCGATGCGGGATGATGCGCGCCGAATAAAGCATCTTGCCATTCGGATGAAGCTCCTTTTCGTAGGAAACGCCGGGGGAGCGGTGGAGCTGACTGACAATGACTCTTTCATCGCCGTTCACAATAAACGTGCCGTTCTCGGTCATAAGCGGCAGGTCGCCCATGTAGATTTCCTGCTCCTTGGTCTCCTTGACGCTCTTCAGACAGACCGTGATCTTTAAGGGGGCACAATAGGTCATGCTCTTTTTCCGGCATTCCTCAATCGTGTATTTGGGCTTGCCGACATTGTAAGAGACATACTCCAGCTTGTGGGTTGTGTCGTAGCTTTCTATCGGGAAAGCTTCCCGGAACACCTCTTCAAGCCCGCTGTTCTTTCGCTTGCTTTTAGGAACGCCGACCTGCAGGAAATCCGCAAATGACTTCGTCTGGATCTCCACTAAATGCGGCATATCGCATATGTCTTCAATCTTCCCAAAACTATGACGTTTGTTCATATAAAAGGTTAAACCCCCTGTGCAATGAAACTGTGCTGAATAGACGCAGAGATCCTTCGTCGGCGCTTGGGCGCCTCCTCAGGATAAATTCGCACGGCGGACTTGACGATTGCTTCGCAATCGTAAGTCCGGTGCTCATTTAATTGAATTCGACAGTAGCCCCGGCCGCTTCAAGTGCCTTTTTGATCGCTTCCGCTTCCTTCATGGGCACATTCTCTTTGATCGGCTTCGGAGCCGCATCGACCAAGTCCTTGGCTTCCTTAAGACCTAACGTCGTCACACCGCGAATTTCCTTGATGACGCTAATCTTGTTCGCGCCGGCGTTCTTGAGAATAATCGTGACCGATGTCTTCTCTTCGACCGCAGCAACCGCACTGCCGCCCGCCGCGGCGCCCGCGCCCAGAGCGGCGGCCATCATCGGAGCACTGGCCGTCACGCCAAACTTATCCTCTAGAACCTTCACCAGATCTGAAAGCTCCAGTACGCTCATGCTTTCGATCGCACTTACGATCTCCTGCATCTTTGAGCTGGATCCATTTTTTGATGTTTCAACTGCTTGTGTCATTTTATTACCCCCATTTTAAATGAGCGCATGATTTAGCGAAGCTAAACCATTTTGCGCGAATTTAATCCGCCAAAGTTCTTGGCGGACTTTCAGTCCGCCGACGCCTTAGTGGCGGACTTTTTTCTTGGCAATCGCATCGATGACCGTGACTATTTTCCTGACCGTTCCGGACAATACTCCCACAAATTTTGAAACAGGCGCCTGCATGCCGCCAAGCACTCTGGCTAAAAGCACTTCGCGCGGCGGAAGGCTCGCAAGCACTTTGATCTGGTCAGCCGTCAGAACACTGCCGTTCATAAACCCCGCTTCGATCTTGAATTCCTGGTTTTCTCTCGCAAAATCCACCAACGTCTTTGAGGGCGGCGCCGGATCACCGCCGGCAAACACAAAACCACAGGTGCCTTTCAGGCGCTCCGAAAGCGTCTTCATAAGGGCCTTCTCCAGCGCAATTTTCCCGAGACTCTGCTTAATCGCCACATAGCGCGAGCGTGAAGCTCTGAGCTTGGCGCGCAGTTTGTCCATGGAACTGGCCGGCGTGCGGCCATGCTGCACCACGAAAAAAATCTTGCGGTCCTTAAGCTCTTTTTCGACTTCCGCGATAATCAGGTTTTTTGAAACTCTGCTAAACCCGGTGGCTTTCACCCCACCACCTCTTTCTTTGTTTGAAGAACAAACAAATGCACCTTCGGTGCATTTGAACGCCGCTTATCATAATCTTTTTGCCGCCAAAGCGGCGTTGAAAGAGGTGGTGGGGTCATGACTATTCCGCTTCTTCTTTCTCTTTCAGGAACTTCGTGATGTCAAGACGCACGCCCGGCCCCATCGTGCTGGATAGGTGCGAGCTCCTGACAAACACGCCTTTGAGTGACTTGGGCTTCGCGGCCACCAGCGACTCAATCAGCGCCGTGCCGTTTTCACAAAGTTTTTCATCGGGAAAAGAAAGCTTTCCAACCGAGAGGTTGACGTTGCCAAATTTATCCATCTTAAACTCAATGCGGCCGCTGTTGATTTCCTGGATCGCTCTTGCGGGATTGTCCGTCACGGTGCCCGCTTTCGGAGAGGGCATCAGGCCCCGGGGCCCGAGCAGCTTCCCGAGCTTGGCGATGTCTTTCATGAGCGACGGCGTCGCGATCGCCACGTCAAAATCCATCCAACCGCCCAACACTTTCTCAATCAAGTCGTCCCCGCCGACGAAATCCGCTCCGGCTTCACGGGCCGCTTTTGCGCTCTCGTCCTTCGAAAAAACAATCACACGGAGCTTTTTCCCGCGCCCGTGAGGCAGCATCGCGGTCCCTCTCACCCCCTGGTCGCTTGCCGCCAGGTCCACGCCGAGTTTGAACTGCAGCTCCACCGACGGGTCAAATTTCGTGGTCGGCGCTGTTTTCAAAACTGCAATCGCTTCCTTCAATGGGTAGGACTTGCCTTTTTCCGTAAGCTTGACGAGCGCTTTTTGCCTCTTCGTGATGAATTTTGACATTTTATGCTTCCACCTCAATGCCCATGCTCTGCGCAGTGCCCTGGATGATCTTTATGGCACCCGGCATGTCTTTTGCGTTTAAATCCTTCATTTTCTCTTCCGCAATTTCTTTGACCTGCGCCTGCGTAAGCTTGCCGACCTTGTTTTTATTGGGCTCCCCGGAGGCTTTTGCCAAACCGCAGGACCTTTTAATTAAGACCGCCGTCGGGGGGCTTTTGATGATAAAGTCGAACGTGCGATCCTCGTAAATCGTGATGACAGCCGGAAGCGTCAGACCCTCACGGCCCTTCGTCCTTTCATTGAAGTTCTTGCAAAACTCCATAATGTTCACGCCGTGCTGGCCGAGCGCCGGGCCAACCGGAGGCGCAGGATTTGCCTGGCCCGCCGGGCAATATAATTTAATCGTGGTTTTTATTTTTTTTGCCATTAGACCTTCTCAACCTGCCAATACTCAAGCTCAACCGGCGTGGTCCTGCCGAAGATCGCGACCATGACTTTAAGCTTGCCTTTGTTGGGGTTCACTTCCTCAATCGTTCCGTTAAAATTAATGAACGGGCCTTCCTTCACGCGCACGTTTTCACCCTTTTCAAAAATCACCTTGGGCGTCGGCTTCTCTTTTTTCTCTTCCGCCTGCTTGATAATGCTTGTGACTTCGGAATCCTTAAGCGGGAGGGGCTTTTTGCCCGAGCCTATAAAACCACTGACGCCGGGCGTATTTTTAACCAGATACCAGGTATCGTCATTGAGCTCCATTTCCACCAGCACATAACCGGGGAAGAATTTGCGCGTCGTGATTTTTTTCTTGCCCGCCTTGATTTCGGAAACCTTCTCCATCGGGATCAATACCTGGGCGATCTTGTCCTGCAGACTGTTCTGCTGCGCGCGGGACTCCAACGCGCTCTTCACCCGCTCTTCGCGTCCCGTTTGTGTATGAATTACGTACCAATTCTTCGCCATTTGAACCATTGCCTACCTTAAAAGTCCCCTCACCAAGATCGATAAAACAAAGTCAGCCGCGCCGATAAACGTCGACAGAATAAACATCAGCATCAGCACCACCCCTGTCGAGCCCACAAGCTCCTCCCGGGTCGGCCAAGTCACCTTCTGCATCTCAGTGCGCACTTCTGAGAAAAAGTTTTTAATCTTCTGAATCATAAATCACTTTGGATTAAAATCCCTATTCTCTCGCTTTCAAGTTATTGCAGGAGCGGCAGGAATCGAACCTGCAGTCCCGGTTTTGGAGACCGGTGGTTTACCGTTAACCGACGCTCCTATAAACCGTACTCTGTAAACTTCTTATTTAAGTTATAAAATAGAAAAAAAATCCCAACACGGATTTATCATTAACCTTAAAAATCCGATTAAGATTTAAAAGCTATTTCTGCTCTTTGTGAACAGTGTGTTTCCGACAAAACGCGCAGAACTTCTTAAGCTCTATGCGTTCCGGATGCAGCTTCTTGTTCTTCGTCGACGCATAATTGCGGCGCCGACAGGTCATGCATTCAAACTCAATAAACTCTCTCACGACCCTATTCCAAAATCTCCGAGACGACCCCGGCACCGACGGTGTGCCCGCCCTCACGGATGGCGAAGCGAAGTTCTTTCTCCATCGCGATAGGCGTAATAA
>MHFI01000061.1 GCA_001804125.1 Omnitrophica bacterium RIFCSPHIGHO2_02_FULL_51_18 | reverse complement strand
GCTTTTTGGGAAGAACCGCTCTGGCCGGTTTTTATCTGGTGAGCATCGCTTATGTCGTGTGGTTCATAGGCGTCACGACTCTCGCGGGATTGGCAGTGACCGTTTTAGCGGGGGGAGGTATTGTTATATTCGCTTTCAGCGGGGCACTGTGGTGGGGTGCTGAAGCCTCCGAGCCCGATCCGAAAACAGGAGTCGTCACCCAAACAAATAAAGCCGGCTACAAGCGCCTTATCGGCGCCGAGCCTACCGGGAGATTTCTCACGCTCCCTATCTTAATCCTAGGATCGTTTGCTTCCTATGTCCTAAAAAAGGACAGTATTTATCAAAAAAAGATCAAGGACGCTATCATCAATAGGATCATTCACGAGTTCCGGTTGTACGCCGACGAAACCGATTGGGAGGCACGGCGTAAGAAGTTTTTCGATGGGGTTGGACGCGGGCGGGACGAACTTGACGCTAAAGAATGGATACTATATTTAAAACTAAACTTGGAAGCCAACGCCAAACAAAGAACAGAAGGCAAGACTCAAGCTTTACAAGCTTCCCACCAAAAAGATGAACCGCCCGCTCCCGAGGCCCCGCTTGGGCAGGCCATCGTAGGAATAATCAAATCAAGATTCAAGAAATTTCATGAAGACAGAGCCGCCGGTATAAAAGGCGCCTCGCGGCACCTTATCTTCGCCGGCTATGATGTCCTGAACCAGTTCGCTTTTAATTATGTCAGCAGCACCGCCGGCTACTACCTCAGCGGCGATTCCGCGCGCTCTTTCATGTCTCCTGATCTTGCGCTTGACACGCTCAAAACCAGCATCCGCGAATCAAAAGCCCTGAAACAGGCGAAAAATGTGCCCGCTTTAAAAGCAAAGCTGTTAGAAGCGCTTGGAACGGAACAACGCGCGGAGGTCGATGAGATAGACCAAGCGTACAAGGGTCTAACAGATGCTTACCACAGGTCCTGGTGGGAGCTTCCGGGCATCACACAGGAAGAGAATATCCAGCATGGGTTTCTGCGCTTTATTCTTTACTCAAGGTTTGTCCCTCAGCGCTTGAAAGGGAAGCATGACGAAAAGACACTGGAAGACCGTCTGAGAAAACAGGAAGAGTTTGAAAGAAAGATATCAAAAAAGATATCAAAGCTTAAGCGGGCCGCTCATGGCAATCCGGCGGCTGAAGAAGCTCTGAAAGACTACCAAGGCTTAGGCCTTCTGGCTGTTTCGGGGAAGGGGTTTGGGGCTGAGCTAATCAATAATCGTTTCGTTGCCCCGATTTATGTGACGCTGTCCCTTATTTCGAGCCTAACGGGTGTCACGGCGGTCGCGCTTTTCCTTCAGAAGCGGTCCAAGATGCTTGTCGCTTCAACCGCGACGCATATTGTGATGGGCCTCATCATGATACAGCCGTGGCTAGTGGCTCTGGTGTTTGTCGCCATCACTGCTTATTCTGTCCACAGGGGAAGAAAGGCTGACCAGGAGATCAACGCGAGATTTATTTTATTAAGAGTGGCGCTTCCGATTTTGCTTGGGGCTTTCTTTCTTTACTTTGGTCATACCTATGGGGGCGGTTTTGATGCCGGGAAAATCGGTAGTTGGTTGAGCCGTAATGTCGGAGAACATACTGTCGATATGGGACTCGCACAATGGATCTCCTCGGCGATCACGAATACTTTCCTTTCATTGCCGGCCGAGGTGACCCGAAAGAAAGACGCGATCCTCACCAAGCGATTCAATGAAGAGCTTGGCGGGTATCTGCCGGCATCGATGGACAAGCAGAACATGCCGGCGCCACTCGGGAGAATAGACTACGCTTCGGTGAGGAACTATCTTCTGGCGCTAGACCGCGACGACAATCCAGTATCGCCGGAAGCCAAGGCCACCGCGCTCGCTTTTGTAAAGAGAAACCTCGTTCTTGGGTTTTTCAATCTATCCTCAAGAGAAAGCCAGGCGATTTGGGCCGAGGTGGTTGCTCTTGAGAGTGGGCTTCGAGCTACGGGAAACCCAGCTCTCCTTGATATTATCGATTCACCGATACCTGTTTTGCCCCTGGGCAAGACCCGGGTCGAATACATTTCCGAAGTTTACCAGGAAGCGTATACCGAGACGCTCAAAGATCCGAATTATTGGATGAAATGGATGTCCGGCACCTGGGGCATGTGGTTTGTGAATCATGAAATTGCGTTAGTGGTTGGCGCTTCCTATTGGATCGATACAGGACTCAATGCTTTGGGTCTTGGAAAATTCATGCCGGGCGGAAAATTTAACTTCTTCCATTCCCTCGTGTCAACCATCGAAGGAAACAAAGATGCGCGGGACGCCGCAAGCCAGGGCGGAATGTTGGGCGTCTTAAATTCGATGCTGGGCAGGGCGCAAAGCTTCGCGACGATCAAGTTTCCGTTCATCGGCCCGGCGCAGTTTGCGCTTCTTCATTTTCCAGACTACGTGCGGGCGGGTTTTGACCCGGACAATTTCTCGGAAAAGGTTAAGGCTGAGCGGGAGCTTCTTACGACCCAGCAGGAGCTGTCTGAGCAGACTAAATCCATTCAAAATGACGCGCAGAAAATGAAGGATATGGCGGGTGAGAAATATGGGGCTCAGTTTGACCAGTTTTTGAGGATACTGACCGGCCGCGAACTTTCAGAGAATGAGATTAGTGAGATCTTAGGTTCTCAGTTTCCGGAACTCAAAGAGGCGCTTAAAGCGAAATTACCGGAAGCGCTGGTCCTTCATAATTTAGCTCTTTTGTCACAAAAATATCATGAAAGTCAAATAACAGGTATGCGGTCCCGAGAAGCCGGTCAGAGGCTGCATTTGGAAGCGCTCCGTGAGCAGGAGAAAACCGCTGTGTCCGCCGAGGAGCTGGGCCACATCAGGGCCCAGGAGGAAATCGCCAAAGACGAGGCGCGGCTTCATTCGCTTCAGTTTTCCCTGACTGAGAACGAAGATAAACAACGCGCTCTTCAGGAGGAAATTAAGGAGAAAGAGAAATTAAACGAGGATGCGACAGCGCTTCAAGAGACCTTGGAGCGGCTTCGGGCCGAGTGGCAGGATGAAGTGGATAAAACGAGAGCTTTTCTTAACGGTAAGAGCTCCGAGTATCAAACCAGGCTCGGTAACCTAAGACAGGCGGCGACAAAGGGCTTTTTTGAGATGATAAGTATTAATTCAATTCTCGCCAATCTTGAAACGGGGCTTGCCGCGCTGGATGTGGCCGAAAAATCCGAAGCGCTGGAGATTGCTATTGAGAATGCGCCGGCGGCCGATCGTCAGGCAGTCGAGGGTCTCATGAGGACGGCGAGAAAGTTTCCCCAAATAAAGGACATCAGGACTTTACAATCACTCATTGAGCCTTCCGAGCGGTTTCCCAACATCGACGATCCCAACTTATTGATAATGCTTAGCCAATCGGGCTTTCTCAGGGGAGGTGCGGAAACGCCTTTTAAGATAGCAGGAAGGCCGGAAAGCGCCGAGACAGGGGAGAAAATTATCTCGGAAAGGTCCACCGAAATCATGTCGCTCATCCAAGCCCAGTCTTTTGCGGCCGCGGCTCAAGAAGAAGCGGGCGAGATAAGCTTGCTTTACGCGCGGGCCATTGGCGATTTTCATATAATGAACGGCAAGTCACCTGAGGGTATTTTGAGGGAAGATTTGAAACTTGAGGGTTTTTATGGGAAAAACCCAGACCTTCCAAAGGAGGAAAGGGAAACGGTCGAAAGGGCCTTGGCGCGCTTTGGCCGGGGCGAGGCCACCTATAAGGAAACTAAGGGCGAAGTTGAAGCCGTAACGCAAGCGGTTGCCGAGAGAAAAGCGAAGGAGAAAGCGGAGGCTGACGCCCAGAAGGCACAGAAAAAATCCAAAGGCGCGGGCGGACCTCCGACCGACGAGAAAGTCGCCACTCAACTTATAGCGCCGCAGCTCATTGAACTGCCGGCTGAGTTTTACGGAACGCAAGCATTCAAAATCACGTCCGTTCAAGAAACCTTTAAATACATACCCGGCGTTAAAACACAAAGAGAACCCGTCCGGTCCGCGCAGAAAATGCTTTTGGTCCTCGGTAAGGATTTGGGACGGTTTGGAGCCGATGGGATTATCGGTAAATTTACCCAGGCCGCGGTTTTGGAATTTCAAAAAGGGTATAACGAGGCCCGGCAGGGCGATTTCCTTCCCATAAACGGCCAATTGGATCCCGTGACCTTTGGCGCGTTATTTAAGGAAGCCTCCGAGGTCCTGAAGGCACGGGCGCTTGGCGCAGTGACACCCGCAGAAGAAGCAGTTCCCGCCGGACCTGGGGTTCCTGCACCGGAGCCCCCTGCCGCGAAACCTTTTACGATGACGCCCGAGCTTCCGATAACCGGGCGGGTGGATCGGGAAGCGCCTCTTAAATCGAGAGCGGCTTTTGTGTCACAGAGCCTTGCAGCCCGCGGTGATGGTTATTCTAAAGCGCTCCTTAGGTCCATCGAAGACTACTCGGACAATATTGAGCGCGGGCTTACCGACGCGGAAAGGACGGCCCTTGAGGAAATTCTGGAAGGTGTCGAGGCCAATCTCGCAAGAAAAACCTTGCAGGATACAGCCCCGTCGGCCTCATGGACGCAAGCGCAGAGGAATTTTAATAGCCGCAGAGAGGCTTTAAAGGATCAGGCCGCCGCCGGAGGCGTTCGCGGCATCCTTCGGAGTCTCGTTGATCCTTCTTTTCATTTCGAGTTTTCAAAACAGCGCGGCAGTGACATGGGGCTAAGTTTCGCATTTGCCTCCCATTTCCGGTATGAGGGAAGCGGGCTGCCCATCGGGGCGATCGATGAATATCTGAACGCTCAGGTCGTTTACGAAGAGGCCTATGCCGCGGAAAAAGAAAGACTTCTTAGGCCTTATGTAGAACTGAGGGCGGAAACGTCTTCGGCCGAAAGACAGGCCGAATCGCTGAGACAGAAGGCAAAGACCCTCCGTGAGGGGACACCTGAGCGCGAAGTGCTTGAAATAGAGGCCACTTATTTCGAGTTTGTTGCCAGGCGCGCGGAAGCGGAGGCGCGGAGTTTAGTCGCGACGATAACGAACGCGCCGCCTAACCAGAGGCTTTTTGACCGGGACTTTTTTGACGATGTGCCTTCCGATGGGGCGCTCCTCGGGGCATGGCTTGTCAAGAAATTTGGCAATTCAGAAGCGCACCGGAATGTCCGCTTCTCCGGCATGCTGGCGGAAGGCGGGTTTGGTTTCCTAAATGGCACTGAAGGCTCCTTTGGGTTTAACCTCGACATCCAAGAGGGCAAGCTGGATGTGCCCGGATTTTTGCAAATCCTGATCCCGGCGCTATACGACAGTCATTCTAAAGACAGACGGAAACTTGTGGTCGCTCTGGCTAAAGAGGCCCAGGCTGTTTCGAGAAACCGTTCCAATAGAGCGCAATCCGAACTAGTGACCTCACGATCTCGGCTGGATACTTTGTTGTCAGTCGCTTCGCCTTCCAAAGAAACACGCGGACAGATTTTGGCTTTACGTATCAAAGAGGCGCGTTTTGTCGCGGAGACGGAGACTTATGAAAACGCGATCCGCTCTATCGGGGAAGCGTTGTCGCCCGGCAAGCCCGCAGTATCCGAAGGCGAAAAGCCAAAGGAAGCACCTCAGGTGCCCGCCAAGGCCGAACAAACCAAAGAGCAGCCGGTGTCATTGGACCAGATGATTGGAAACATGAGCGCCGCGCAGTCGCTCGCAGAAGCGAAAAAAGCCATGGAGTCCATGCAGAACCTTCGAAGAGCAGAACACATTTACGACGAGGCGGATTTCAAGAGACTCCAAGACACCGTTGAGGACGCGCTCATTAGAATCTTGCGAAACCAACGGCTTGGGAGCCAAGGCAGCACGGTCGAAGATTTTAGGGCGCTTGTGAGCTTTATCGGTTATGAAACGCTTTCCATTGATGAGCAAAAAGAAAAGCTGAAAAAATGGCAGAAGGTCCTCCAGGAAGAAAAGGCCAGGCCCAACGCCAAAGACGCCTTAGAGATTCTCAATAAGATCGGCTTCTTCATGATCGGAAGGGCGGATGATGTTTCTTTATTTATCAGCGACACGGAAGCGTTTGTGAAAAATACGGAGAATTATAAGGATTACCGCTTCAGGGCCTCGGAGCCTCAAGAATTCACAGATCTATCCAAGGATTTGTCGGAACGTCTCGATAAAATCAACGCCCACTTAAAAGGTTTATTACTTCCTGGGGATAAGGATAAGGAAGAGACGCTTCGCCGCCGGATTGAGGATTTGAGAGATGCCCTTGGCAAGAGGGCAAGACAGCTTGTTTTAAGCAAGGTCAGGGAAGACGGGCGCGTGACGCGTGAAGCCGTAGATGCGGTGACGATTCTGGTGCCGAAGATGGAGTACGGCGAGGCCGATGAAGGCAAGCTAAAGACCGCGTTCGGCGAATGGAAGGACTTCACGGATAATCTGTTGGCGATCGACCCCGCCCTTTCCGGTTACCGGGATGAATTTATGGATTCGGTCCCCAGATCATTTTTTGGCCGAAAGGCCCGGTTCGCTTATTGGCAGCTTGTTGCGCATGTCCGGTCAAAATTTGATTCCGGCGAAGACAATGCGAGGTTTCTGGGGAGCCTCCTTACGAATCTTTACCTGCCGTTTTCGGGTATCGTCTACCGGGAGATGATCGATAATGAGCTTCAAATCAACCCCGCGACGATGGAAAGCTTTAAAGCGTTTGTACCCGGCTGGAAGCTTGGCAATTTCGATAAAACCGTCCTCAAAGGAGATATCCTCTCGGCATTCTACAAAATGGCCGAGCGAACACCCGAGCTTCAGCCGGTTTTGGAGAAGATCAAAGCGCGAAATCCAAACCTCGGTGAAGACGCGCTTTTCGTATCCCTCGGCCAGGAGGTGGGTGACAAAAACCTTCGGACGCTTATCCAGGATATTCTGAGGCTCATCGATGACAAGTTCGAGGTCGAAGAAAAAAAAGAGGGGGTGGATCTACTCAGAGGCATTGATTCTGTGAAAGCCCGTACTGATTTTGAAGGCCGGATCAAGACGCTTGGGAATTTGAAAGATGAGCTCGAAAAAAACCCCACGGGTCCGCTCATTCGGAACATTCGAGAGGAGCTTAAAAAACTCAGGTCCGACCTCTATGGTTCATTCCGGTTCACGGACCCTAAGCTCCATGAAGCCTACCGCGTGGCCGAAAAAGAGCTCAGGTCAGCGCTGATCTCAGGTATCGAAAAAATGACACTCGAAGAAAAGATAGGATTTTTACCGTATCTTATCGTCGATGAACCCGAAGCGGATGTTTGGAGCCCGTTTGTGCTGACCACGGCGGAAATAAAAGTACTCTATAAAAAGATACGAGAGGATATCAAGGGTAGTCTTCTGACCAAGGACGCGGAGGAGAAACTTTTATTGACCGCCACTCGGCAGGAGGGAAATGCCGTGAAGGAGCGCGCGGCGGTGTTGACGGCGCGGCTTCAACAAGCCGCCCTTGCGATCATTGCCGCCGCCCCTTCAGACCCCACAAGCATTCGGGCTCCGCGACCGCTTGACAATATCGAGGATCTGGAAGGCGCCGTCAACGGGCTTCTTAGCGAGTGTCAGGAAATCTTGCAATTAAACCCTGACGCCATCATTGTCCGCGACGCGCTCGGCAATCCGATCAAGAATTTCGCGGGCATAAGCAAGTTTTTCAAGGGCGAAACAGATCAGCTTGTCGCGAGGGTCCAAACGGTCAAGCAAGGGCTCAACAAAGAACTCGAAGAGGCACTATCGGCTTTTGAACCATCGAATGACCCGGGTAAAGATCCGGCGGTCGCAATGAGTTATGAAGCTATGGACGACCTCGTCAGGCATATCGTGCAAAAGGCGAAGGATAACCTTGGGTATTATTCGCTACAGGCGGCCCCGGCAGGGGGTGCGGCGGAAAAAGATGAGGTGGTGAGAAAGATCTCGGAGATCCTTGACCGTTATGAGAAAGCGCGCGAGAAAAAAGACCGCCTAAACCGGGAAGCGGCTGAACTATTTTTCAGGACACAGAATCGTTTGAGCGATATCACGCGTCCCAAGGACGAGGCCAAGTGGTTTGGCCAGAGGTTTTTCGACGGGTTTGTATCGCTTTTCAAGACGCCCACGCCCGTGGATGTACGTGAAGTGTCAAAGATCCTTGAAGGTTTTAATGAGGAGCTTAAGCGCGAGAATCTGGACGTGCTTTTCGCTGAGGACAGGATCGTGGACGGCCAAGGCCAAGAGCTTTTTAACGATATTCACCAGATGAGATTAGAGCTTTATCGAAACGCGCTTTTGACGCTCTCGAGTCTCGCCGATAATGTGGATCTGGACGATGAGGACACGGTCGGTGTTCTGGACAAGACACTCGCCGGCGTCTTGAAGGAAATGGCGTCGATGCAGGGGGTCGAAACCGGCACGGCGAGAGTTCACGGCACGGCCGAGACAGCCTACGGGGCGCTTGTGCAAATGGTGCTTAAATCATCGGGCGGGGACTTTCGCAAGGAGGCTTCGGCTGCGCAGGAGCGCGCCGCCGAGCAAATTCGAAGCCAGGGACGCACGGACCGGGACTATTCACCGCATTCTGACAACTGGCGTGTCGTGCTTGGCCGGATGCTGGAGGACCCGTCGTTTAAGGAAGCTTACGGGAATGATGAGAGGTTTGAGAGGCTCGTGAAGCTCAAGAAGACCCTGGATGATTATTTCGGCGTTGTGGCACCTGTGACAACATTTAGGGAAGTCGAGCTTCGTGTCCCGGAGCCGGTTTCGCAGGTCCTCCAAAAGATGACGGAAAATATCGTGGGATCCACGCAGGAAGTCCGTGACGCGCGGGAGAAAATAGCGAAGATCTTAGCGCGCATGAAAAGCAAGAACCGGTACCAGGCGGGGATAGGAGGCGTGGTCGGTGTCGATCTTCTTAACGCTTTCTTGAATATCCGGTTGGAGAAATCCACAAAAGAAGACAAGGTCCTTGCGATGCTTGAGAAAACACTCACGGATCTCCAGAATCCGGCCGCTGTCAAAGCCGCCAATCTTATCGCGGTTCTGGAGCTTTGGGACTACGTCAGCACAAAGCGCGAAATGGACATACTGGATCAGCGCATCGCGATTTTGGGGAAGAACAAAACCCCAACCGCGAACCAAAAGAAAGAATTGGAAGCTCTCCGCACGGAGCGCGTGAGCCTTGAGGCGAACCTTCGAGTTATCGTGAATGATTTTGAAGGTGTTGTTGAGTCCCCGGGAATTGACAAACTGCTGACATTGGAGGTGGAACTGGCCGAGCTGGATCTCGTGCGAGACGCGAAGAGAGTATCCGAGATCCGCGGCGAGATACACCGCCTCGAAAAGATGATCGTTCGTTCGGATAAAGGGCCGAATGCCACACGAGCGATGTTGGATCGCGTCGCGGACGAAGCGCTTCGCTCGGATAACCCAAGCGAGCTTTTTGCCTCGGCGCTTGAGGAGCTCAACGACCGGTATGGCGTGCAGGATTTTGGGCTTATGAATATGTACGTGATGGCCGACCAGATCGCGGCCGCGAATGTGGAGGCGGTGCTGGTGGATCGGGGGGAGGTTGAGCTAAAACTTGGGCCAAGCGTTATTTTGACGGGATTGTCGATCGCGATGGCGACCGGTCAGCAGAAATTTGGCACTGCGGATCTAAGGCGTCTGGCCGATGCCGTGGAGCACAACCAGATAGCGCGAAGAGAGAGGTTTGAGGTGGAGGAGGCATTTGCCCGCAGGCAGGGCGCGGCGGTCCTTAACTATTTGGATAAGACAATAGAGATCTCTGATTTACGGATGAAGTTGGATAGCGGTGTTTATAAGACGGCGGAGGAGCGGCTAATGGCCGAGCGGCGGGTGAGTGATCTCCAGTCGCTTCTTGTGCAGCTGAGGCTTGATCTTTCCATGTCTGGCGATCAATCTCTCGCGAAGGAAATCAGGGCGATTGACAGCGCTTCGGCGGGGATCGAAGGGCTGATCCTGGCACGGGATGAGTACCTCAAGAAGCAGAGCAAGCTCAAGCCCGATGAGCTAAGAAAAGAAGCGGACAAGCTGACCGAGACGGCGCAAAAGTTCGTGCGGTCGGTTTCCGTCTTGAGCGGACAGAGGAACTTCTACGATCAGTTTGTGACATTCCAGGGCGTTTTAAGCCTCATGAATTTCAAATTATCGCCGGACGGGGAAGCGTTGAGGATCGACTCGGTCCAGACCGGTCTTTTGCGGGAAGGGCAGAGTTATACGGTCACGCAGGTGCGGCCCTATTCAGCGACGCAGATGTCCGTTTCGGGAACGTCGTTTGGTGAACACACGGTGAGCTGGCAGGGCGCGACGACGACTCCCCTGTCTTCCAAGGCGGCGATCATCAATGACTTGAATATTCAGGCACAACTCAATCAGTACGGCACCCAGCTTCTGGACGATCCGGCCGTCGGGGCCGGGATCACGGCGGTTGTAAGAAAGGGAAGTAATGAGTACCGCCTGCCGCTCAACGTTTTTTATAGGCCCGGACAAGGGACAGAAGTCACGGTCGGCGGCGAAGTCCGGACACAAATGGGCCTCAATATTGAGGCGGGAGCCCAGATCCAGACAAAGACAGGGGAAGTTATTCCTTACACGTATTTAGAGCAGTATTTTGGCCGGTTCGTGAGATTAGGTGTCGCGCTTACGGACAAGACACCAAGCGCGACACTATATTTTCTTCCCCATCCGGACCTCGCGATCGGAGGCAATATTCTAGTGGATCAGGAAACCGGGAAGCCCGTCATAGGCGCGGATGTGACCGCATTCCGCTCGAGAGTCGTGAGTGTGACCGCCGGAGGTCAGTACACTCAGGATGGCAAATTCATACCCGAGGAGGCCGTGAGTTTTAGCTCGCTGGGAAGCGAAACGGTCGCGACAGTGTCCATGAGCGGAGAAAAAATTAAGGACCAAAGACCGGATTTTTCCATTCGTCAAAACCTATATGAGGCGCTTCGCTACGCGGGGCTTACGAGTTTCTCAGCGGATGTCGCTTGGGGAGGCGGTTATACGGCCGACAGGTTTAGTCCCAGGCTTCTTGACATGTCCGTGCGTGATCATCGCACAGGACTCGGTACAGATTTCGGAATACCGACGGGCGGTAATGAAGAGGCGATGGTCGGTGTGGGTTACCGGGGAAGATCCGGCGACGTCAGAGGATCCTATTCTTTTGATGATACCTTCAGGTTTGGTTTGAGTCTTCGTCTCAGAGAATTTGCCGGCGGGATCAAAAGCTTTTTCAGCCGGGGCGATGCTTTGGATGGCCAGATCACCGTTTTGAAAAATCCGAGAGGGCTTTACGGCTTTTTATCGACACAGACAGCGATCGATCCCATAGGCGCTGTCACAAAAACATTTTTAGATTCCCTCGCCAAAGTAGAAGGAGAATTTAACGCTGTTCTCTCCGCGAAGGACAGGGAGACCTTGAGGCCACTCCTTGAAAAGTTATCGCCGCTTGCCAACCGTTACCTTTTAGCCTTAAGAAGCGTGAGGGAAACGAAGGCGTCCGTCGAAGAGCTCGAAGGTGAGATGCAAAACTGGGTTTCCTTGATCGCCGAATTGCGGAAAGGCCTTGAGGAGCTTGACCGGACGGTGGAGGATCAGGCCCGGCACGCGCAGTGGCTCCAAAAAATATCGGAACTTACCCCCCGGATCTCCGCCGCACAGGAGAGAATGGACACGTTCCTGAGAGAGCATTACGAGGAGACGGTAAGATGGAAAGAAGCCACGCGTGAAGCCGAAGCGAAACTTTTCCGCGCAAGGGCGGAAGCGGAGGTCAACGTTCTTCCGGGACTGGCGGCCGGTCTTCACGAGAGTATCGGGAACATCGAGCGGTTTTACGGGGAGGTTTGGCAGGACGCGGAAGGTTTTGCCGATAAAATCGAAAGGGCGGTGGCTCTTCGCAAGGGTGCTGTTTCGTCCGAGCGCGCGTCGGAGATCACCGCTTTGACAAATACCCTTTACAACCGCTATGGTTTCCAATACGCGAAGTCAAAAAGCCACCAGGAGGCCAGAGACTGGGCAGAACTGATTGTCATGTCTGATGGAGAGATAACGGAACAGGATCTCAAGGTTTGGGTGCCTCTCTGGAACAGCATCGCGCCCTCGCTAGACCGGTACTATGGCCCGGCTATGGGGCAGGCTAAGCTGATCTTGTGGGGCGCGGCGGCAAAAGAGTTTGGGGTTGAATGGGTAACCAAGGAACTTTCCGCGAGGACAGCTTTGATAAGCCGGTTTGAAAAGCTATTTGGCCACCGGTTTGATGTGAATAATGAGAACGATGAACGGCTCATCGCCTCGCTTTCGGGAATGGTGAGTTCGGGTAGTCAAAGTGAGAGTGATCTTTTAAGTCTAGTGGATGGTATCAATCAAAACCGGGAGATCTTGGAGAAGGTTATCGGAAAGCAGTTGCCACAGAACCTCGATCCCGGCGAAACGGACCTTGTCACGCTTTTACGCTGGGGGCGGCAGATGAAGGCGTGGAGGGATAATGACTGGAACCCAACGGCGGTTCTCCAAGTCATGGCCATTATGAAGCCGCATGTCGCGTCTGCGTCGGGCAACACAGCCGCGTTTGAGGCTGATTTGGAGGACCCATTGTCCCAGGCCTCTCAAGACCTTCTAACCTATGTTGCAAAGGTCGATGAGGCCGGTATTCTCGAACAAGCGTTTGATCCTGCGTTTGTCGAAAAATTTCTTTCCGCGCAGACAGAACTTGAGTATGTCCAGGCGATCAATGCCTTGACGGGACAAAACACCCTGCTTGAGCAGCCAAAAATCTTTTTTGGGATCTTGATCGCGATGCAAGAAGGGCTCGAGAAAACCGGAAAAGCGAGTATCCGCGGCCATGAGCTTGAGGTGATACGCGCGATGAAGACTGTGAAGGATTCGATCAGTAGCTACCCGACGCTTTACCGCGAGCTTTTCGGAGGACAAGTGGATCTGGAGAGAGAGGACCAGGACCATCTGAGAAAGCTTCTATATTTGGCGATGACCTATGAGAGCCTGGGCGAGTTTGTTGTGGGAGACGTCGAAATGGGCGGCCCCGCGTTTCTTCAAATAAGCAACGAGCTGTTCGACGAGGTCAAAGGATTTCTCAACGGCTCGTTCGATTGGGAGGCGGATAGAAATGTTTTATTTTACTGGAGCGTGATTGCCGCGAAGACCAATCAGGATAAAAAACTCAATGACCCCGTTCGCGCGGCCCAAATTGTCGGAGAGGCCCTGGTCGGGATGACGGACAGCAAAATCCGTGAAATAGTGAAAACCATGGCGGTCGGTGGAGGTGACGCGGGGGACATCGAGAAGATAAGGAAAATGACGCTTTCGCCTAATGAATTCTTGAGCCATGTGGCGTCACGCATCATCAATGACGGTTTGACGCTCGAGGAAATTCGTACCCGGCTTGATGCCGCCGTCGATATCGACCAGACGCTCTACCGGGTGTTCAGCACCGGTCGTGGCGGCCCGCCGGTGGTTGATGCAAGCCATTGGGAATATCAAACCTACCTTATGGGGCTTGTCGAGCGTTTTATCATAAAGGGCGACCCCAAAAAGAGCCACGATCAAAAACTGCAAGACGCGAAAAATTTTGTTAAGGCACTTGAAACGATCACCACCCCCCGCCCCGCTACGGAATCATCACCTGCTTATCCCGGCATAGAACTGAACGCGGACGATATTTTTGCCACTCGGATAGACGAGACGCCTCCGCTTTTGTCAGGGAAAATGAAATTTGTCGAACTTCTTGCCCAGATCAATGGTTTTTCAAAGGAGACGATCGAGCAAAGGATCGGCATAAGCTTCGACCAGGTCGATATCGGAAAACTCGCGCAGGATCTTATGACACTACAGTCCGCAAAGACGCCGACGGGTGAATCCGTCTGGTCATGGGCCTCGCTTTCGGGCGCTGAGCCGAGCCTCGATAACATAGCGGAGCAGAACCTACTTTTGCATTTCGCGATCAGGGCCCAGCAGAAAGAACCGGTGATCGATGATGAGGGTCTTCGAACCGGCGAAACCCGCGTCGCCGGTTTTGAAAAGGTCAAAGAGCTTTTGACTCTCATGTCCTATACGAAAAATGAGTTTTTGAGCCGCACGTTGCCCGAGGGTGCCTCGGCCTCATTCACCGATATAAGCGAAGACCTCCTGAGATTCACCGGAGAAGAAAGGATACTTTTAGAGCTTTACCGCCTGAGCCATAAAAATACCTCTATTCAAAATGCCGGGGAAGTGACGGGCGAGAATTTTGACGATCTTCTCAAGATGTCCGTCGGAAACGCGGCGATTGTAGAGGTCTTTGAAACAGACCGCCCGCTGTTGGACGCGTACGGGAGATTTTTGGTGGCGCTCGGGTTTGAAGCAACAAACCCGTTCGAGGGCAAGGATAAAGTACTTCTTCATTTGAGTGATGTGGTTCGTATCGAGAAAATGATCCGTGCCGCCGCAAGCGCGAAGGATGAGCGTATCACCGCCGCGTCGATATTTGAGGCGATGGCGGGCCTTGCGCCGTTCTTAAAGGAGAAGTTCGGAGAGTTTGGTATCTCCGGCGAGTTTACCCGGGATGGTTTCGACAGAAGCGAGTTTGGAAAGCTCCTCGTTCTTCTCTCGGAAGCGAAGGTCAAGGGCGGCCTCACCGAAGAGGTGCTCGGGGATTTTGTGTCGAACATCAAGCTTGTCCAGGAGAACTTGGACATTGAAAATTTCAACATAGCCGCCGGTGACCCGGAAGAACTTCAGAGATTTTACATCACCGCGGCCCTCTTATTGACGAGGGACGGGGGCACTGCCGACGATATCGAGGAAGTAAACGCAATGGTCGCCAACGCGGATTTCCAATTTTTATTCAACAAGAACCGCGAGAAATGGGAGTCGGACTCGCTCGGGTTTGTCATGGACATCGCGATCCAGGCGATCGGACGTGACCGGAAGATCGAAGACACGCCCTGGAACCTTGTCGAGGACTATCTGGACAATGAGGTTAAAACCGTCGCGCAGATGTTCGGCGTGAACGGGCACGCAAAGCTTAACTCGGCCATTCGCGGGCTATATAAGGACAACCAGGGCCATTCACTCTCACTGCCCGACCGCACGACAACACGCCTTTATTACGCGGACGAGGGCACGAAGAAGATCGGTACCGTACTTTTTGATCTGGCGCTCCGAGTCCATCGCGACGAGGTCCCGGCTGCGAACGTTGACAACGGCAACTTCGCCAGAAGCAGGCAAAATGCCATTTCACTGACAGAGCTTATCCGGGATCTTGAGATCCAAAAGACCTTTGTGGAGAAGACGTTCCAATTCAAGCACGGAAACAACATCCTTTCTTTTATCAGGAGTCAGAACCCGCTGACAAGTGACAGTTTTTACGGAGAGTACGTTCTTGAGGATGGCCGTTATCAGGAAAGGGCCGGGTCCAACATTATCCGGCAGATTATGTCCGAGTATTCACGGATGATCAGGGAAAACGGACGCTTTGAGACCGTGTCATCGATGGTGATGGAGGGTGGCGTAGAAAAAGTCACCCAGGAGAAGGTTTTTGTCGCGAATAAGATCGGCACACTCACTGACCGGACGATTTCCGAGGAGCTGAAACTTGCCGAGCGCATAACAGATTCGTCTGACCCGATCTATATCCTTGATGTATTGGGCATGATGAATTCTGATTTTAATGGGACTGGTTTCTACGGGAATTCTGAAGTCAGCCCCTTCCTGCGCGACCAGGTCCTCGCCCATGCCCAGTCCATTCTTTACGGAGAGCTCACCTTTGATGAAAACAAATTGGTTGGGGAAGGCGATCTCGGGAAATTTACCCGTGGCAGGCCGATCGGAGAAGCCGACAGACCAGCTTACATC
>MHFI01000060.1 GCA_001804125.1 Omnitrophica bacterium RIFCSPHIGHO2_02_FULL_51_18 | reverse complement strand
TGTCATCATATTCTCTGTAAGAAAAGTCATTATGCCTTGCACCAAGAATTTTGATATTAACCGTCTCAAGAAAGTTTGGTCCACCAAAATGCGCCGGCTGTGCAAGAAAAGGTGGCCCAAAATCTCCAACAGGAACGGCCTTCTTAGATAAGTCAATTGTAACCGAATTCTTGCCGTTTGGAGGAACACCTGTATATTGTCCCGTCATAGCAATATTTGGAGCCGTTCCCCACACATTAATGATTCTTTTAAGATTCGGATTATTAATATAATAGCCATCTCCTAAGATAAATGGACCCTCATAGTTTATCACGGTGCGAATATCATATTGAGCCTTTTCAATAGCACCGATTAAAGGAGCAAAAAATCCGGAGTGCGCGAAAGCAATCGCATCTTTGATGGGCCCCTGGGCGCTGGTAAATGCGGTGATCTTTTGGATAACCTCGTTTACAAGGTCGTTATTGAAACCGTTTGCAACCCCGCCAAATATGCGGTTATACCAATTTTGTATTTTTGTTACCAAAGGCTGAAGAAAAGATGGGATATCAGCCGAAGGTATAAGATTCTTGGCAAGCTTGACGAAGAAATCATCGACGCTATCTAAAGAGTTCAAGAACTGTAAGAATTTATTTTCTTCCGCCAAATCTTGCCCAAAATCCTGGAACCAGTCGACGGCATTGCCGAAGAGATTCGTTGTCTCAAACATAGGAACATTGATAGATTGGAATATATTGATCACTTTATCCTTAAACGCCAGCAAATTGATGTAGGGCTGAATAAGTTGGTCCTTAGTATGTTCAGGGACGATGGTGTTATTGAAACCGTTTCCAAAAATATAATGGATATTCCGCACAGCCTCTATTGAACCTGAGACAGCCATCTCCGCCGCATCAGCCACTCCTTCATTTATGAAGAATGTAAGCGCCATCGGCACAATATTAAACACCGCCCCCCAGAAATTAAAGGATGAGTCGGGATCATCGGGCTTGGGAGCTTCAATGTAAATCGGCTTATCTTGTTTTTCAGGATCGGCCTGAAGAAGGACATCATCGCCGTCACGAACATCAAAATGAATCAATTCTCCTTTTTCTACCTGAGCATAAAGCTGGAGACCATCCTGAATATCCGCATAAATGTCTCCTTCCCACAAACGAAGGATTTCATTGTCAGTAAGCTCAAACATACCAAACTCATAGATATCGTCTCTTTTGAGACCAGCGAAGCTTCCGTCGGTTCCAAAGAAAATCGAGTCATCACCCGTGAGGAAGTATTCGTTGACCTGTGTGCCACTCGGCATCGTGTAGGAATAGCTTGTAGAGTTCTGAAGGAACTCATCCACACTCCCTGCTTGATAAACTGGTTGTGTGGCAGCTGCGCCAAAGATAGACCCAAGGAAGGATTCGAGAGCGCCGACAGGGCCTTTGTTTGCCAAAGCATCGCCAAAGGTAGTGATGCCTCCTCCGACGCTTCGTGCGACACCACCGACGACGTTAAAAAGGTTTGAGACAGTTTTCCCAAAGATATTGAAAATACCATTGAATAAGCCGTCTCTTCCGATGGCAAGCGCAATATTCTTAGCCACAGCACCGCCTAGGAGTGAGCCTAATATAGGATTTTGTGTTCCAATGAAATCGATTCCGTATTTCACAATGCTTTGGGTAAATCCCGTGTTGATGGCATCAATAATGTTTTTCCCGACATTCGCCCCACCCGTCAACCCAGCCCCAATTGCCCCTGATATAGGAGCACCTATTAAGGTGGAGATCCTCGGATCAAGCCCTAGGGATGTGCTCAACTTTTCCACCCCATATTGCGCGAGGGAGCTAAACAATTGGGATTTTACCTGATCAAACGCCTTTTCTATGGGAAGTGTCGGGTTTTGAATCTTGATTCCCTGGATGGAAGCCAGAGCCAAGGTAGCAATTTGAACAAAGGAAGAATCAAGCCCCAGCTCAAGACCGAGCCTCCCCACTTCGCTGATCGTCACCGTTTCATTGATACTTTTTTGGATATTGATGGCTTGGTCAATACCTTTGGCTGAATCCGTTGGCTTCATCCCCCCGACAATCGCTCCAGCCGCGAGGGAACCAAAGAATCCCGCAATCTGTGGACTCACTCCGACGGTTTCGAGACCTCTTGAAATACCATAGTTGACGCCTATACCAACGGCGGTCTCAATAAGCCGACTGCCAATTTCAGAGGTTGTGATCGCATTACTGATTCCATGGAAGAAAGTCCCGATGTGGCCAAAAAATCCTTGAACCGTTTGGAATACACTCCCAAAAAATTGCCCGACGCTGTTTAGAGCCTGGCCCACGGGACCGGCACCTTTAAATATCTCTCCGAGGCCTTTGCCAAAATCACCGAAGGCAAGACTGACCACGGCAGTAGCGGCTGACAACCAATCTTTTTCAATAATGCTTGCGACAAGGGCTGCGATCCGAAGGCCATTGATAAGAAGACCAAGCGCTGGGTTAATTATCCAGACAACAAAGGCCAAGATATTTAAGAGACTCCCCCAGAACGCTCCTCTTATACTTTGCGTTTGAGAGGCTGAAAGAATCTTTACCTGAGATCCTTCGGCTCGCTGACGCTAGCTCAGGATGACGGCTGAGGCCGTCACATTCCCCTTCCAGACTTTCATAAAGCCGTCTTTTGTGACGGTTAACGATTCGTTCTGTTTGTCCGCCCCAATGCCCGGGTCGATGTAAGTAATGGTATCTTGAGTTATCCCTGTGATTACAACATAGTGATTGCCGTTGATGTGGGCGATAAGTCTGGATCCTTCGCTGGCGCTCAGGATGACGGATAAATCTTCCCAGGCGAGATTCGCCCCCGATAAGGATAGTCCATAGAGTCCCGCAACTTTATTCAACGCAAACATGGAGAGAACAAGATCCCCGTCGTCCAACGGACTTATAACGCCCGTCAGGACGTCAATTAAGATGGCTTTTTGAGCGATATCAGTCCGGGTGTAGGTGATGCCCTTTTGATCCAAAAGGGATTCTAGTGCCAGGAAGGCCGACTGGCCAAAGTGGAGCGTGCGGGAGTTAAGCCAGGAGAGGATCTTCTGGGCGTCGGAACCCGAGAGCGCGATGATTTCATCCGGCCCAAGCCCCAAGGCCGCGGCAAAGGTATATTTATCGGACTCAGACTTCGCCAGATAACCGTTGATCTGGTTTGTGACGCCCTCCTTGATCGCGGTGACGTAATCGCTTCTTTCCTTTAGTTCGGGTAGGGCATGGACGTGAAGTTTGAGCGCTTCCGTTAAGGGCGTGAGACCCAGAACGGGCACATCCACAAGATGCGTTATCTTAAAATTACGTATTTTTAGGTTCGCGTCGTAGATCCAATCTCCGGAAGAATTCTTTTTTGCCTCGTCGTTCAACCATTTAAAACCAATAGTGTGGGTGCCGGCCGAGAGGCCATCAAATAAGAACGCCCCTTGGCTCCAGACCGTCTTACTCCCGGCGACCTCGGCGTAACCGGTCTTGACTCCATCCACAAAGAGATCGAATTGATAATTAAAACCCTCATAGATCGGCGTATTGAAATTGATGGCCTCGAAATCCAGCCTCAGGTCTCCGGCCTGGGCGAGACTCACCTGGTACTCGACCTTGCGGTCCTCCTTGCCATGGGTTTGAAGCGCGTTTTCTTGGGTCACCCTCGCCCAACCGTACGCTTGGTAGACGATGTAGCTTGCGCCATAAATCGAAATTGGGAGAATGGTTTCCTGCTTTTCAAAGCGGTCGTACCACACCTGAGCTTCTGAAAAGGTATCGCCCGAATCATAGTCGACCTTCGAGATCCAGAAGTCGTACTCAGTGTTCGAGGGGTCTCTTCCCAAAATTCTCCGGTAATAGTCATAAACAATGGGCGAGATTTCCTGGCGGAGGATCTCTTTCTTTAAATTGGTTTCCTGTTTGTCGAGCTCCTCATAGGCTTTTTGGGCATCGGTCTCGATCTGGTCGGAGACGGTCTTCACTTGGGAATCAAGTGATGCGTAGGCGTCGGCTTCGCTTGAGGCCACGCTTGTGAGAGCGGAGTAAATCTGGTTCATGCTTGCGCTTAAGTTCCCCAAGGCTTCGGCTTTGGCGCTTTTGGCCGCTTTGCCCCGGGCCTGGGAGTTTGAAAGGCCGCTGTACTGGCCCTCGAGGATACCAAGCTGGGATTGAAGAATGAGCCTTTGGGCATCGGCCTGATTTTGGATGGACTGGTAGGCGAGATTCTTTTGGGCGGCGAGCAACTGGAGGGACTTGGCACGCTCCTCCTCAATACTTTGCTTGGCTTTTAAGACCTCATCGGGCAGGGTGTCTCGGGCGTTTTTAAGATAAACCCTTGAAGGGTGTCCGTCGGCGTCATAAGCGTACTCGATAAGCAATAACCCATTCTCATCCAATACCTTCGAAGGCTTGTTATTCTCAAATAAGGTCACGGTTTGGTCGGCCTTCGATTGGGATTCAAGGGTGCCGTCTTTCGAATATTCCTGAGACACGACGCTCTGAGCATCAAGCACCGCGTCCTTGGTGGATTGGAGCCAGGTATCAAAACTTGGAGGATTTGGCGTATTCAGTTTATCCATATAAGGAGTGGTTAGGGAATAACCGGATACGGAGGTTGTTTGGCCTGCCTGGTTTGTGAAGGATCCATCGGAATAATTAAAGAAAGAGAGATCCGCAAGCCCGTACTGGAGTTCATAGATATAAGCCGAGGCCACGGCGCCCCCGTGGTCGGAGCCTTCGCCGTAGCCTGAGGCCGTGGCGCGGATGGCGGTGATCCCTGAAACATTCAAAGCTTTTGTAACCTGCCCCGTATCCCCCATTCCTCCTTGAGCATTTTGAAATGGAATCCAGTCGCTTGTGCCCTGCCGGTATTCCACGGAATAATTACCGCTGGCATGGTTGTTGTTGGAGTAGTCCCCCCAACCCGCCCCATAAGTGTAGAAGCGGTACTGTATCCCGGTGATGGTTTGAGGAACCGGAAAAGTATGCGTGGAAGTAAGGTAAAAACTGATACTCCCCTGGGTCCGGTCAAAGCTCCGACTGCCGGAGGCCACTTGGGCGGTGTTAAAGTCCCCGTCATGGCTATAGGGCCCGCCTGAGCCCCCCTCATAGAAGTGTTGGGCTTGAGCGATCACTTCCTCCGGGGTGAGGACCCCCTCCGCCTTAAGTCCCAAAAGACTTCCCGTAGCGCTGTATTTTAGATCGGCCGCGTCCTTCTTAACCCAAGTGGCGGTAAGATTTCCCGAGGGGTCGCGGTCGTACGAATAAACGAAGTCCCGGACCTGGGAATCCGTCACTTTAGAGAGTATTCCATTTTCATAATAAAAGTGTGCCCCCTCAGGAGTGATTTCTTCCAAAATAGAAGTTTCGCTGAATACTTTTTTACTTCCATCGGAGAAGCTTTTTGCCGCTTTTACGACATTGCGGCCTCCGTCTAAGACAATGTCCGTGATACTTGAGCCGTCCGTTAAATCAATAGAGGTGACTTGACCGGATTCATAATGCACCACGGAGCCGTCGGAGAGCTTTTTCTCAATGAGCCGCTCTTCGGTTATTGCTTCGTTATTAAGCCCCGTGTAATAAGCGTAGCTGAATTTTTGGCTTTCTTTTTCCAGAAAAGAAAGCTTTTTGTCCGACCCGTAGGTCCTTTTGACGCCCTCCTCGTCGGTCACGAGGGTCTGGTCCCCCTCATAACTGTACGAGTAGGTGTGAAGCGTGCGCCCGAGGCGTGTGACTTGGACTTGTTTCACACGAACGTCATTCTGAGGCGAAGCCGAAGAATCTCCTTCTTGAGATCCTTCGCTGATGCTCAGGATGACGGATTCGTAAAAGTAAGTTGAAAGCACCGAGGTGTCTTGGTTTAGAGAAGTTAAAAGATTTCCGCTCTTGTAAACCTTGAGGGATTTTTCCTCCAGGTCCTCGATATTTGTAATCTCTTCCCCGTTTGTGTCAAAGGTGTAGGTGTATTTAAAAGTAAGGACGCCATCTTTGTTGATGGACCTTATCTTTCCGTATTGATAAATAACTTCAAGCGTGTGCGGGTTTGCGGGTGTGGGGCTTATGGCGGCTTGGATCGGGTTGTTATTGGCATCGTAAAACGTCTCGACGTTGCCCTGAGTCACGGTATAGGAGGTAACGATGCCTTGGGTGTCTTTTTGGTAGCTAAAAACCTGAGGCGCGTCGTTGGGTGTCTCGATCATTTGCACATCGCTGCCCGCATAGTTTATGATCTCCTGGTTCTGGCGGATCACTTTCTTAAGATTGAATGAAGTGTCATACTGCATGCGGATGGGTGTGAGCGCGTCCGGGATTTCTGGAGAATTGAGCGCCGCCTCAATGACATCCGGCGAAGTATAAGAAAAATCGTAGGTCAGGGCTTCCGGCGTGATGATCTTTAAAAGCTTCTCGTCCACGTAAAATAACTTCGTGTAGTCAGGCCGGGTCATGGATTCAAGCTTTCCGCTCACGTAAACTCTTTCCTCCCCGTCCGGAGTCGCGACCGTCGCATCTTGAATGCTTCCATTCGCGTCAAAAGTAATATTAAAAATCTCCGTGCCGTCGGATTTTTCTATGGAATCAATTGTGGTCTCACCTTTTTTATAATGAATCGTGAGGTCCCCGAGCTTAACCGAAGAGAGCTTGCCTTCGGCGCTGTAAGTGGAATCGAGGCTGTTCTGGCTGATCGTGGACTGTGTGACATTAAAGAGAGCGCTTTCTTCAAAGGAGAAGCTTGTGGCATTGCCGTCTTTGTCGACGGCGCCCGTAAGGAGTCCATCGGTAAAGGTAAGGTGAGTACTGTCCGGGAGCATGCCTTCGAGCATATTTCCGGACGGATCATAAATAACCCAGGAGGGGTAGCCATCAAGTGGAGGGCGGGTGGGGGTTGGGGCCGTCTGGGAGATAGCCGTCATCTTTAAATTCCTAAACTGGAAATTTGCATCATACCCTGACACGCCGGCATTGCTATTTACCCATATCATCTGAATCGTGTGCGAGCCTTCTGTAAGACCTTGAAGCGTAAAGGAGCCACTCTGCCAAAGAGTCGAGTGAGCCGGGGCATAGTAGTAGCCCTGACTTACTCCATCGATGAATAGCTCAAGCTGAAAGTGGGTGTAAGAGGAGGGGATCCCTTTTGAACCGTTGTTGACGGCTTCAAGACCGATCTTAAGGTCCCCCGCCTGCTCGACGCCTATTTGGTACTCCACCCACTGATTGCCCCAATAGGTGTAGAGACTGGAATCCGATCCGAGCTTCCAACCGGCTTCATAGGTCCCGTCGGTTTTTCTGTGCAGGCTTCGTCCTGAGGTATCGAGGGTGGATATTGAGAGAATACTTTCTGTGGGCTCAGTTCCTCCGCCATCCTGAATCGTGAGTTTAATGTTGTTGTCGGGAAGCGCTTCCTCCTTATAAAGGTACTCATAATCGTCCTTTAGGACTTTTGAGATCTTACCCTGATTAAATTCCACAACCGTGCCATCGGGTTGTTCGATCTTTTCAATGACATCTTGGGTATCGTAGGTGACCGTGGGACCATTCACCGTAGAAACAACGGTTTTGGAGTCCGGGGTGTAGGTATAGTTCGAAATTACCCCTTCCGGGGAAATGGTTTTGATTACTTTGCCGGTCGAGACATCGTATTCAACCGAGGTGCCATTAGGTTGGAGATACCCTAAGACCTGCCCGTTCTGGTAGACCTGGATCGAGCCGTCCGAGAGCTTAAGGTCCGCGTTTTGGATACTGCCATCAGGATCAAGAACGATATCTTTAAGGACTGTCCCATCGGGCCGATTGACCTGGGAGAGTTTATCGCCGACGTATTTTAAGATATCGCCGTTCTGTGTCGTCAGGCTGAAATTAAGGTTTTGAAGGTCCTGGAGAGCCTGTTGCTGGTCCACCACGGCCTGCTGCTGGCTCTCCGCGGAGGTGAGCTCCGCCGAACCCATCCCGATCGGCCCCTCTGCATCATCCAGTTCAAATGAGGCCTTCGCATCCAGAAGCATCTGCCGGACGTCGATGGCCCAAACGATCTGCGAATAGGAAAACGTAAATACAAGGACCCATGCAACAATCTTTTTGAAAAGTTTTCCCAAAAACTCTCGGTGGGCTTCGAAACTTAATATTTTTTCGTTTCGTCTCATTCTGGCTCCAAAGAAATTCCTCGAAACAAGTCAAGCTTACACGGGTATTTCATATTTGTCAATCAAAATATGAAAAAAAATCATATTGTTACACAAGCATATTTAAGCAGGAGTAATCCATTTTAATTGTACGGTTATTAAGGGTTAAAAATCACTGTCATTCCCGCTGATCCCCGCCTTTGCGGGGATGACATACTTTCAGTATGTCACTCTGACGATCGTTAGGGGGCGTATTAGTCAATTAGAGACTTGATCCCAACGCGTCTTTGATCTTCTGCTCCAGATCCTTGAGCGAGGTTAACGGTTTGTCAAAACAGGTAAAAGCGCCCATCTCCAAAAGTTTCGAGCGAGACTTCCCCTCGCCTTCCGATGCGGTGATCATGATGCACTTCGTGCCGGGATTGATCTCCAGGATCCGCTTCAGGACTTCATCCCCGTGAAGGCCGGGCATCTTAAGGTCAATGAGGCACACCTCGGGCCTCTCGCGCTCGGCGATGGCCAGGCCGTCGTCCCCGTGGTTGGCTATCAGTACTTCAAACCCGCGCGGCGTGAAGTAGTCACGGATTAGATTCGTGAATTCGAGTTCATCATCTATCGTCAAAAGTTTGGTCATCTTTTCTTTCTGCGTTATTATTGTACCAAATACCGGGGCTCAGTCCTTAAATTTCATGACAAATTCCGTCCCCTGGCCTACTTTACTCTCCACGCAAATTTTACCACCATTTTTTTCAATAAGCGAATGAGTGATCGCAAGGCCAAGGCCGGTACCATCCTCCTTGTCCGTATAAAACGGGTCGAAAAGTCGCGGGATATTTTCCGTGGCGATTCCATGTCCCGTATCGCCGACTCTCACTTCCACACCGTCGGCCGCCACCCTCGTTTGGACACTCAGAGATCCCCCGCTTGGTTTCATCGCATCAATAGCGTTTAAAATCACGTTGAGAAACGCCTGCTTCAACTGTCCTGGGTCCGCCAAAACATGATGCTCTTGAAAATCCGCGGTTACGCGGATATTCGCCTTTAAAAACTCATTGCTTAAAAGGTCTAAAACATCCCGCAGGGGATCGTTGAGTGAACAAACCCTTCGTTTGGGGTCCGCCGGCTTTGAAAATAAAAGAAGATTCGTCACGATATCGTGAATGCGGTTCACTTCCTGGCTCACAATGCGGCAAAACTTTTCCCGAAATTCAGGGTCGTTGTATTTCGTAGGCAAATATTCAGTAAACGTTCGAATAGCGGCGAGCGGATTTTTTATCTCGTGCGCCATCCCGGCCGCGAGCGTGCCGATCACCGCCATCTTCTCGCGCTGTGCCGCCTCGGCCTGGGTCTTCGAAAGCTCATCAAAAAGCTGCGCGTTCGAGATGGCGATCGCCTCGGTTCTGGCGAGCGTCATTAAGATATCCAGCTCCTCCGCCGTATAATCCTCCCCCGATTTCTTCATGCCCAAAAATATCAGTCCGACCAGCAGGTCATGCGAGACAACAGGAAGGCAAAGACGCGCGTTCAGTTTCTTAAAGGCCTGCATCAGGTCGCCGTCATGATTCATCTTGTCGGCGGCTTTGTCTTTCTGAATAGGATTATGGGAAACCTTGAGGTAACGGATGAGGACGTCCTCTTCTTTTAAGATCAAGTCTTTCTCCCTGACATTCTGAGAGGCAACGACCTTGTAGAGCTTCTGGTCCTTGTCGTGCAACATTACGGCGGCGGATTCGAGTTTAGTGATGTTCATAAGACCCGTAACCGTCTCTTCGGTCAGCCGCCGGATGTCGAGGTAGGTCAGAATCTCGTTCGTGAAAACCCTCAAAAGCTCCCGGTAATCGTATTTTTTCTGAAAGAGAAACCGCTCCGTAATGTTCGTCAGAAAATTCTCCAGTGGCCTCAAGGTAAACGTAATGATCACAACCGTCGGAATCATCGCCACCCACTGGTTCCAACCCAACGAGTTTTTAAAGAATTCTTGCCCAATCATAGTGACAACGGTAAATAATCCATATACGAAAGCAAAAAGCCCGGCAAATACTGCCGTACGGCGTATGATGACTTCGATGTCCATGAACTTATGGACAAGAATGGTATAGGCCATCATAGGCGGATAAAGAATAATTAGAACACTAAAATATGGTGGAAAAGGTATATTGAAAATCAAAAGAAACAGCGAAATACCACCACCAAAAGCTAGTCCCAAAGCAACAAAAAAGTAAAGGAGTCGAGTTTTCTCTGTTCCAACAGATCGGCGAATCGCCTTTGCAAGCTCAAATTGTGCGTAACCGGGAAAAACGAGGAACATGCCAGCATAGACAGGATACAAGATCCCCCATTCAGGATAATATGGGATTCCCATCTTCGGTAGCAACGTTTTGACTATCAAAGGCGTCAAACACAAACCAAACATAAGGAACGAAAACAAATAACCGCTTGTAAAAAGATTCTTACCCTCTTTCTTTTTTAAAAGGGCCCACACAAAATGCAGATATGCAATAGGAATAAGTGCACCAAATGCGTGGGATAACCGACTGCACATAAGCATGATTGGAAAACTAAATTTCCCGATCAGCGTTAAAAAGTAACCAACCGCCCAAAGAGAAACGGTACTGCTAAAAATAAAACAGCGACGGTACAGGTACGACTTCGTATTTTGGGAAAAAACGAACGTGCCGGTTGCAAAAAACAAGAAGGCTGTTAATCCGGTAACAATGCTATAAAAGATCATCCGCTTCTCTCACAGTAAAAACCTTTGAAGTAATCAAAAAGATTGGCTAACAAACTGTAAAGATGAATCTATCCGCGAGAGCGCGGAAATGATACAATCCGCAATGATTCTGTGCCCTTTATCATTGGGATGAATTCCGTCGCTTGAAATCGTGGTCAAAATATCCTCGTTTAGCGGTTCTCTAATATTAATAAAAAAGTTTTTCCTTCGATGGCAAATTGCTTTAATACAATCGCTGTATTTTTTCTGCCATTGAACCGGATCGACTCCTACTTTCTCGGTGACTTTAAAAACCGCGGGAAACACTTTAGTAAACCTGACGATGTCGAGGGGTTGAAGATTGCATACCGTTGCCACTTGACCATTATCCTCTATCAGATCAAGAATCTTGTTCATATTCACTTCAAATTGCTCAAGCGAAATATAAGGCTTTCCATTCTCGTCCACCCAGCTGTCGTTATTTCCGAATAAGACCACTACATGAGAATAATTTTTTTGATCCAAAACATTGCTTTCGATTCTTTTCAGACCTAGCAAACTTGTATCTCGGTTTCTACCCCTCAGCGAAACCGGCACGCACAAGGATGCCTTCACTAGCTTAGCGCATCCAAACTGGCGGTCGGATGCACCAATTCCGGCAAGGATACTGTCCCCGAAACAGATTACGCCACTAATACCTTTCAGCTTGTAAAAATTATTCATTTTTAAAAATTGGTTTACGCTTTTCTTTAAATGCACTTAATGCCTCTTTCATCTCTCCTTTTTCGCATACCTCCCCAAAACACTCCAGCTCAATCCTTAAACCCTCTTTAATAGAGTCACATCTTCCGTCATGAATCGCCCTTTGAGCGGCTCGAATTGCGACCTGACTTTTACTCGCCAGCGTCCGTGCGATTGTCAAAGTCCTACTCAACACGTTAAAGGGGTCACCTATGAAAGCTGACCTCAAGTAAAACTTTATAAATTATTTTCATCCCG
>MHFI01000059.1:2566-16211 GCA_001804125.1 Omnitrophica bacterium RIFCSPHIGHO2_02_FULL_51_18 | reverse complement strand
TTTTTATCGCCCTATCAAGCGCCCTCATATCAATTTCTGTCATTAATCTCATACATCACCATCCCAAAAGCAAATGCCAAGCTCCTTCGTCATTATGTAAAACCTCGATGATGCGCGCCTCACGGCTCGTTCCTTCGATATCGTTCAAGGTTATGCGATCGTCTTTTTTATCCACCGATGTAACGCCTTCCGTGGCGTCGTTCGCAATATAAATCTCTGCCTGATTCTGTAGGCCTCTACCTTGGTCTTCACTCCCCGGCTCGAGCCTGCCACGCACCACAATTGCATTAATATCTTTTGCGGCCTGTCCCTCAGGAGCGTATGTAATCACCTCTGCAAATTCAGCGGTATTCAAAAAGCAATTAATTACATCGACAGAAAACTGGTTTTTAAGGCTCATAAATTACCCCTTTAAAAAAGTGGGGAGGCCCCTATTTAAAGAGCCTCCTCTTTTTTATAACCTCTACTTTAACCTGACCGAGCCGGATAGACTCTCCCACATCATCGGCGGCCAACATCTGCGGGCACACTCCCTCTAAAAGAACATACCCGGGATGTCTAACTATCCCACCAATGTTTTTCTGCTCAGCCAAGACTATACGGATAGACTCTCTCTCCATAATCGCTCCTCTCCTTTTCACTAAAAATTAAAAGTTGAAAAGTTGATTATGCGTCTACCTTAATCAAATGAGCAAAGTACTTGTCGATGACTTTCTCGTCGACATTCTGCCTCACTCTGAATACATCGCTGCGATGCACCTCGTCCCTGTAGGACTCAACCGTAGCGTTATCCGGGCTATCAGACACCCATAAGAAGGTCCTTCCCACGCTGGGCAGAACCAAATTCTGGCCGTCTTCGGCAACTACGCCAACCATGGCATAATCATCGTTCCAGATGTCGGCGCTTACGAAAGACTGTCCTTCCTTGGCGCTGTTGTAAATTGCCTTCCCGACGATTATCTTCTTCAATCCCAGGATGTCCGCCAGGGCATTGAGGATCTCCGCCTCCGTCAACCGAGCAACGTATTTAATCGAATCCTTGATCCCTGTATTGTCCATCAAACGATCGATGTTTGCTTTACTGCAGATAAGCGCGCTGGGATCAATCCCGCAATTTGCCCGCACCTTTTCTCTCGCCGCACGAACCTGGCCGACGACATCGGATGCGATGTTATCCCAAGGATTGGCGGAATGATCCGTAAAGAGATCTGCCCCTGTCCACGTCGCTATATTGAAAAGAACCTCTGCCACCCTTCTTTCTTGAGCCTGCATCAGGCGGCGAGCCGTAATCTGAGACGTTATCAGCTCAGCGTCGAAATCGGACGCATACATCTCTCTTTCACCGTCATCCAATGCTCCTTCAAGGCCATGCTCCTCGCACTTATAAGAAAGGTCCTTTGCCTGGAACCCGTCACGGTTGTATGCGCTGCGCGGCGCGCGCTTGGTATCGGCGTCCCGTGTTATACTTTCCCTGGTGATAGCCGAGAAAGAAGATTCTTTCTTCTTGGTCTTAAAAAGAGGCAAACAAACCGTCCCGATAAACTCCTTTGCCTGCTCGATATACTCCATAACCGCCACGCCCAATTCAAGGCGCGGTTTCGCATGAGTTCCTGAATATTCTACACCCATTTTAATTCCTCCTTTTTTTGAAAACCGTTTTTAAGCAGTAATAATCGCTTCGATGATGTCTCCGTTCGCTGTCGAAGCCTCGAGCGCAACGCCTCGTATCGTCCCGGCTCCAGGATCCGTATCCTGAACCTTGCCGTCGTTTGCGCCGTAGAAACTCGCTCCGGCCGCCATTGCCTCATTGGCTGTGACCTTGAAAGTCCTGCCTGTGGTACGAAAAGCAACCGTAACCATCTCGCCACTTTCGACTTTCACCTGGGTGATGCCGATCGAAGATTCGTTCACATCGGCATATTCGACCTGACTACCGCTTCCGGCGCTCAACTTTACCCGGCGATAAGCTTCTAATGCCTCGCCCGCGGTAAAGGTCTTCAATCCATTTTCTATTTGCTGTGACATTTTTATCCCTCCTCTTTTTAAAAAATGACTCCCGTTATTTATTTCTTGACTGTTTTCTCCGCTGTCGCCTTTAAGGCCTCGGTCATGCTTCCGCCATGTTCTGCCTGATATGCTTTCGCCTTATCAAGATGGCTCATTTTGCCTTTTTCGGGATCGTCGGCGTTAGGCCCAAGATTAGAAGGCGCGCTCTTTTCCAGCTCGGCAAGCCTCTTGTCCTTGAACTTACCAACCGCAGCCTCTACGCTGTCGCCTTTTTCTATCGCCTCATTGGCAACGTCTCCCATCCCTTCAAAACCCTTAGCCTCTTTTAAGATAGCAAGGACTCTTGTGCGTTCCTGCTTTACCCCTGCATCAAGACTCGCTTTAGCGCCGGATTCCCTGCCTTCTTTTAAAAGGGCCTCGGCCAAGTCCGACTTATCCCTTTTCAGCATCTCTAATGTCAAATCTGCTAATTCCATGTTCTCCACCTCCTCCTCTTTGTTTTCGATTATCTCGATATCCAAATCTATGTTATCGCCCTTATCCTTAAGGGCGCTTGCCGAGGTATGCTCATCAGCTCCCAAAGCACAAAAAGAGACCTCTCTCAAAACGGACTTCCTGAATATCGTCCCGGGCCCCTTAATCTTCCTACCGTTAACTTCGGCTGTCTCCCCATCCTTCACCCTCTCGATTACCAAAGGCGGGATGTAAATAGAAGCTTGCCAAGGGAAGCCTTCGTCGGCAAGTTCCAGAGCCTGCCTGCCGTCCTCTGTCTTTTCTGAAAAGATACCCTCAGCAACAATACCCCTTTTTTCATCTATGTTAATGCCTTCGGTCCAGCCAACAATGCGATCAGAATCGTGGTCTCTTAACGCTGGCTTTTTCTCCCGGCCAATTGAGACTCCGGATAAATCTATCGCCAGATTTCCCCAGAGCCAGTGGTTAAGCATGACTCTGCCGCTATGGGCAACCATGCTGAATTTCCGTCTCTTTGTTTTTTCTCCTTCTTGTGACGTTAGAATCTCAACAGGTTCTTCTTCCTCTTTGAACCTCAAAGCCGCTTTCGGTATGTTTTCGGTTTGAGTATGCGGCATATTTAACCCCCTTTTTTTAATCAACTAATTTTCCTTCGACGTATCCGTTATCGATGAGGAATTGTCCTATAATTTCTGCTACATCATCCGCCAAAGGCTTTGTCGTGGTCTTGATATTCCTAAGCTCGTCATAATTCTTGCCTTCAATTTTGAACTCTTGGCCGGGCCAGTTGGGAATCTCGATATAGATTCTGTCTTGTTTAAAGCACTTAGCCGTATAAACGATAAAATAGCCGGGCTTCTCATGATATTGGCCAGGACGATAAATTTCCTCCTCGTATTTACAGATCTTTAAATGAGTCGCCTGGTCTTGCCTGTAAATGTTAGGCGGTAAACTCTCGGGATTTTTAAGCTGTATTACTTTCATATCATCGATAAATAAATATCCCTGGTTTTCCTGGCGATTTCTTGCCAAGAATATCGCTTAGCTGTCTCTTTGGCATTTCGTAACTTTTCGATATCAGCTTTATGATTTTTTATTGCCTTAATCAAACTCTCAGAGGTAGGTTCGATTAGGGTCGAGTTGTCATCATTGCAAAATTCTTTTAAGCCCCCGGTACCGCTCACTATCAAAGACACTCCCAAGCCCATCCACTCCAAGGCCGTGATTCCAAAGGGCTCGTGCAGAGAAGGCATAATCGCGATATCCGCAATCCTCATCAATTTCCATTTATCCTCTTGAGGACAAAAGTTATGCCATTCGAAGTTTGTATACCGCTCCTTCATTTTTTTGATTTCATCGGCAAGCGGGTTGCATGGCTCCAATGTCGGCGAAAGCGCAGAAATCAAAACAAAATGATGATCCTGCATTTGCTTGATTGCCTCCAGGATCTGCCAGACCCCTTTGGTCGGGACCATACGGCCCACGAATACCACCAGAGGCTTATCGTATTTCTTTTTGAGTTCTTCATCAAATTGAATGGTCTCTAAAAACTCATAATCCACCCCGTTCGGCACCACTTCCGTTTTATCTTCCAGCCAATACTCATCTTGTATCGCCCGTTTATAATACTCGGATACCGTCAATAGCTTATTGCAGGCATATAAGGCAGATCCTTCCTGCTGGATATCATAAAGATAAAAGGGATCTTCCGGGATTCGCTCATGCGATAAAAACAAATTGAGATGGCAGGATAAGAGAACCGAGCATTTATACAAAGCCTTCAAATGCTTGACGACGCCCCACAGGTTAGTATCGTGTAGATGGATTAAATCAAATCTCTCCTGCCCGAGAAAGGCGAGGGCATTCTCAAGAAAGATATCGTCTGTAATCATCTTCTGCAAAAACCCGACCCTGGTTAAGAGCTGGTTAGTGTTATAAACCTCTAATAACCGGTAATGATTCGGCTCGTGTTTCCAATCCTCGGGCTGGACGCGCTTTTTCTTGTCTCCCATCAAATAAAGCCCGCCCTCTTGGGTGTAATAATCAGCGCAAATAAGCGTCAATTCTATGTCTTTGAATTTCCTAATCTCATCGCATAAATAGTGCGTATGCACGCCCAGGCCGCCATTACTATCAAAAGGGCTGCCGTTCATCAGCATGAGGATTTTATTTGTAGACATGATAATTGCCTTTTATGGTTACGGTCGCGCCTTGCGTGGCATGAGCATTTTCAAGGACTAATTCGATTGTATTACCCACGATTTGAACGCTCTTTATCCTGACTAACTGCCAGCCCGTATTGTTATAGAAGTTCCCCGAGAGAAAACCGTCATCCTCGTAAGCGTACCCCTTCACCCACCAATCGTAAAAAACGCAAAGGCTGATCATGTTCGTGCTCATACCTGCGCTTTGGGCTTTGGCATTGTTTATATCGGTGGTGAACATGATGTAGGAGTGCGCCCTGCGCCAGGATGAAACCACTGCCTGCGGGACATACAAAAGTAAATGCCCCATCTTGTAATCCGAACGGCTCAAGGGGATGACAAGCGTATAAGTCGTGCCTGCCGGAATAGCCTGGTTCGCGCAACCGAATGTCCCTTCTTCCCGGCCGTCTTTCTTTACGACGTCTAACTTGCCTGTGATGGGATTGAATTTCATCGACATATTAAACCTTGGTTATGGTGGCAATTTCGTTTTCCGAATTATAAGTTAAAGTCAAAACCGCAACCGTGGTGCCTGAAGCGCCGCCCTTTTTATATGTCACGGTTTCGATTTCTCCCTGGCCATTGCCGGAAGATACATAGGTTAATGCGATATAATCGTAAGCCGGGATCTCGAAGCCGATTAATTTCCTAAGTTCCGTTAAAATTGCGCCGTCGCTTCCGCCTCCGACGTAGACGTTACCGGCCCGATAGAATTTCTCGCCGTCTTCCGTCACCAGCCTAACGGGTATTGCCTCTTTGGGTTTTACGTTCTTGATGAAACTATTAAAAATACTCGTCTTGACCTGGTTAAAAAATCTCACACTTGAATCTTTGGAGAACTTGAACAACTTATCGAAATCGAACTCTTTATACCAAGCCGGTCTCTTGATGCTTATTTCATCGGGGTGTTTCTCGGATTTTATTTCATTCAGATTGGATACTCTTATCGATTTAGGATGGTCTTGCTTGAAATCTTCCGTATTGGAAATTTTCACCTCTTTGACGGCGGCAGGGAAATTACTGACGAACACCTTGAGCTCTTTGCCAAATGTTTCCTGGTATCTGTCTAAGGCTTCTATTAGTCCGCGTATCTCATTCCTGATATCCTCGAATGTATTGGAGTCTTGTCCTTCTTTTATCAACACATAGACCTTGCCGATGATATCGAAGATGTCTTTCTGCCTATCTAAAGACTTGAGCAAAAAGATATTCCTCTCCAAATTACCGTCTTCGGTTTCCGTACCCAATAACCTGCTTATCTTGTTTCTTTCCAAAAGGACTTCTTTTTTATCCATTGACCAAAACCTTCTCCAGCCTCGTCTTTATGTCGGACAGCTCTTTTTTCAAGATGCCGTTGTCGTTTCCCATCTTCACAATCTCGCTGCTCAATTTCTCATTTCTCTCGCTGACTTCTTCGGCGTCTTCTAGAATCTGGCGGATTTCTTCTTCCTGCTTCGTTTCCTCATCTTCCTCGTCTTTGGGAGTTTTTGAGCCAACGGCCATCTCCGGAAGGTCAAGCTCTTTTCTTTTCTGCTCTTCCCTTGCCCTCTGTTCCAAAATCTCCTCCCAGTCCTTGCCTTGCCCGGCCACCTCATCCGCTAAACTGGAAATATTTCCTGCGATAGCTTCTCTGGATGCCTTAACCTCTTTGAGCGGATCCACCCAGGACCATCCAGGAGCTATCCATCTTGCCCTAACCCATGCAGGCATGGGTCTGCCTTTTTCGTAAAAGTTTCCGGCGTCTATCTCCCCCCTTAAATACGCCTCTTCCAAAAGCATCTCCCATACAGGCTGGCAGAGTTTTTGCGCCAGCCATTCCTGCCTGACCTTGAAATATCTCCTAGCCTCGAGTAACGCGGCCCGGGCGCTTGAATAATTCGTCTTGGAAAAATCTTTTGCCACCAATTCATATGGAAGACCCAAGGCCGCAGATATCGCCCTCAATATCCTGTCCACGAACGGCTCGAACGTTGCGCTCGGCCTCTGCGGATTGAATGAGGTGATGGACTCACCCGGCATCAGGTGTTTGATCATCCCAGGCTCTAAAGATTCGATTATTTGCCCGGATTGGTTTTTCTCGTATGCGGAATTGACTGCCACATCCATCGAGGCCTCGGAAGTTATAAAAAGCGAGAAACACGCCGCAATGCGCGCGGCAACGAGCTCTGCCTCAGCATACTCGGCCAAATCCTTGAAATATGTCAGTACCGGCGCGAAAAAGGGAACCCCTCTTGTCTGGCCGGACCGCGAAACATAATACAAATGAAAAATATTTTTTCTCCCCATTATGCCCTTGGCCTGAATCTCTATGTATTGCATTGCTTCTTCTCTCGTCCTATGACTAATATCGCCTGGGTGCGTCTTTTGAATGAAATACGAAACCGGCTCGCCGTTTTCCCCAATCCGAACGCCAGACCTAACTGCCTTGTCGCTTTTTTTATCCGGCGGGGTATTGAGCCTGTCCGACTCTATCAGCTGAAGGGCCAATGGATACGGCCTGTCTTTTTCTTCTAACCTCAATGGAACGATTATCGCCTCGCCATTCTCGAGGATCTGCCTATCTACCAGCTGCTGGATCTCGTAGAAGTCCATGCGTTCTCCGGCATCGGCATAAGGAATCCAGCGTTTCCATATCCTCTCGGCTTTCCTTTGGAACTCCTCTGTCACCTTATCATCTATCCCGAGCTCTTCCTTATCCACCCTGCTCTGGGGCCTGATACCCGTCCCGATGACATTTACAGTCATCGTGGAAGTGATTCCTGAAGCGTGCGCGTCGTTCCTGTTCAAATCACGGCTGCGTTCCCTGATATCGGATAACTCAGGCAATAAATCCTGGTCTGCTGAACCTCCTCCGGGGATCCATGACGACCTTAAACGATCCCTGCTCGCTCCCTTATAAGCGCCGAATTTTTGCGAGACATTATTTGCCTCTCGATACATCCTTCGCTTGAACCCGGCCTTGGGGGAAAAGAACGAAATGACGTTGTCTATTCCGGCCGTTATTTTTTCTGAGATTGTCTTTTGGTTTTTCATGATGGATTATCGAATTTTGCGTATGTGGTGGTGTCTTTAGATCCCGCGATTTCTTTTCGCAACTGGTCGCGCAGTTTTATCAGTTCGCTCAAGCTGATATACTGAAGGTTTCTTCCGCCGATGGAATAGGACGCTACAGCCCCGCCGGTCATCCTGGCATTGATGGCATTCTCGACGTTATCGAGCATCTCCTGTTTCGTGGGCGCGCTCATAGAAACTCCCTTTCTCTCCCAATAAAAAAGCCCGCATCTCGCTCGTCGACGAGTTACGGGCTTTTTGTTTCTATTGGGCGCGCTAAAGAGCTGATCAGGCCCTTAGCGCGAAAATCTATAACCCTATGTTACTTAAAATATCTTTCTTTTTCAAATAGTCGATACCAGATTCTGGTAATAATTATTTTTCCTCTACGGACTTGAATTTCCAGCCGCATGACTGGCATGTGTGATACCTTATCGGGAAATCCGTCTTGTAACACAGCACATTCTTGCTCTTGCACCTCGGGCATCTCAATGGAATGAATTTGACTCCGTAATCCTCGCTGTCGTTTGGCGGACGTCCCGCCGTCTTTTCCTTGAAACCGCTATCGTAATTGTCGTTTTTAAGCCAGTTGCTTTTCCTTTCAATCCATCTAGCCATTAAAGCCAGCTTCCTTCGCGTTTCTTAAGCCAATTACCGCGGCTGTGTTCTTGTTGCATTATCTCTTGGTGGACTTTCGTGGTTTCATCTTTCCTAATATTCAACGCCCGGATGATGTCTGCCGCCGCGACCGCGTACACCTCGGCATCGAGATAGTGGTTGGCGACCGCTTCTTTTTTCTTCTGCCAGACTTCCTTGGCCTTGCCGGTATTCCTGTTCCTGATCAAGACCTTATGTTCCGAACTGAACTGGTTCAAATATTCTTCTCTCGGATCTTTGAATATATGCCACTTCCTGGGATCCTGGGAAGCTACGAGCCGGTTGATCTTGTCTTTATACTGCGTAACGTTAACGTTCCACAAAACCAACCCGCTGCGGATGATACTGCCTGTCCTCGAATTGATGTCTATCTTCGAAGCCCGGTAAAACCTGCCGCCGGTGATTTCCTCCTGTCCTTTGACTGCCTTTGTCCTATCCGACCACTGGCGGCAAAACCTATAGACTTCGTCCGTCCGGTATCCAGAGTCGATACAACTCATATAAACCGGCAGGGTCTCGTTACCCGACAGCCTTTTATATTCCGTCTTGAAAAGGGCGTCCACGATATCTTCCCAGTACTCGACGCGGTCGGCCCTAATCAACCACGATTCCTCGTAATAACCCCAGCCGCGAATCACATAATAAAAATGGTCTTTCTGCACATCGACCCCGGCAGTCAATACAATCACATCGTCCGGCACAACACCTTGGGCATAATCACATGACAATGCCTTTATCTTATCGACCGTGGTTTCTTCGATTTTTTCTTCCCAGACCTCGGCAAGCCAGGAGTTGACGAAGTTCATCAAAAGCTCAATGTAATCTTTCGAACGCAGGAACTCCGCGGCGATATCGCTCCAGGTAAGCCACGGCGAATATAACGAGTTGATCCAAAACCCCCTGTGCTTACTGCCTACATAATCGTCCGTGATATTTCCGTCTTCGTTGATCTCGGCTCCGTAAGGCACCCATTTTCCGTTAAGCAACATCTTATTCTTTTGATAATCTTCTATCCTCTTATCGCAATGGCAACACTCATACCAGGCCATATGTTCGTTCTTGATCCGCTCGGCGGATCTCTCTTCCTTTGGCCATTTGATTTGTCCGAACATAAGAACCTGATACCCGCCGCAAAGAGGGCAGGCAACGTAAAACTTGCGCTGATCCGATTTCTCGTACTCCCTGAATATATATCCCTGGCGCGTGGTGGGAGTGGATACCTTTACTATTCTCCTATTCCAAAAAGTCCTCGTTCTCTCAGTGGCCAGCTTGATGGGATCGGCTTCACGCCCCGAGAATTTGGGAAACTTATCCACCTCATCCAAAAATAGATATCTGATAGGCCTCTGCGCCAAATCTGCCGGGCTGTTGGAGCCAGCGAAATAGACGATCATATGGTCTAGGTGGTATTCGAGCTTCGTGATATCATCTGCGAGAAACGGCAAATGCTTTCTTAAGGCATCCGATGATTCCAGCATGGGTTTGATGCGGTTGTAGGATACGCTCCTGGCATCGGCTTCCCTGGGCATGACCAAGAGCGCCGGGCCCGGGTCCTGGTCGATGGCGTAGGCGAGCATGTTATACATCCCCTCGGTCTTGCCGATCTGGGTCGAGGCCATAACCGTAATCTCTTCTACCGATGGATCGTTGAAAGCATCCATTATCCCTTTGAGATACGGCGTCCTGACCGTGCGCCAGCGTCCAGGTTCAGCGCTGGTCATAGGATGCAGGACCCTAAAATCATCGGCCCACTGGCTAACCTCAATCTCCCGCGGGGGATCCCAGGCCTGTTTCTGTTTCTCGCTCCAAATTGTCTTGTGTTCCTTCTTGATTTTTAATATCATCGCGCACTGCATCCTCTCGTTCCGCAAATTGCAGGAAAATCTCTTTTATCCTTTCCCGTAAATATGCCTCGGCTTCCCTTGGATCCATCCCCGCTACGACCGGCGCGACAACTTTGGGCAAGGCCCAAAGGGCGCTCTTGACCGCCAATATGCGCGCTATCATCCCCGCCTCGACAAGCTCCCGGTTAATCACCTGGCCATATGCCTTCTTAAGCTCGAATTCGGCAAGCCGCGCCTTATATTCGCGATACTTGATGTCCCATTTGATTTTTTCTTTTTCGTCGGGATCGTTCTCTTTCTCGTTTTTGACCATCCGCCAAGCCTGGATGTCTATCAGGTTATAATATCCTTCCGGCTCACGCGGCATGCCATCGCTGACCCAGCGCTCAATAGTTCTTTTGTCTACACGAAGGGCGCTTGCCACTTCTGCTTGAGTCCTGACGACTCCCGGCGGCAGGGCACCGCCTCCTTCGAACTGCTCAAGCTCCCTGATTTCCGCCGTTGATAACGGCTTGCCTTTTTGGAGTTTGTCGAGCAGGTGGATCTGCCTTTTTTTCTTGGCCACCTCGACAAGCCCTCTACCGTTCTGGAGTTCCGGTTGTATTAATTCTTCCGACATTATTTCTGCTCCAACACTGCCTTTTTACCGGTAAAGTCTTCCCACCGCTTGACTGCTACATCGCAGAATATCGGCTCAAGCTCTAAGGCAAAGACCCGCCTGTGAAGACGTTCCCCGGCTATAATCTGTGAACCGGATCCCGAAAAAGGTTCAAAACATATATCGCCGGGCTGTGTGTGGATCCTCATGGGAATCGCAAACACTTCAGTCGGCTTGACCGTAGGATGCAACAACCCGGGATTTCTTTTTCTCCCTTCCCAATCCAATTCCCAGACATCATCGTAATACTCGGGCTTGGATGGATCCCCGGACCTAAGCATGCCAACTACCCAGACGGTACCAATGGCTTTGTCTTGCGGGTTATACTCCGGCTTATGGCCTTTCTGCCAGCAGAGAAGACAAGGCTCGTGCCTCCAGGGATAATAGGCATAAGACAAAACCGCAAAGGGCTTCACCCAAACAATCTGCTGGTGAACCAGTATGCCCAGCTCATCACAAATGTTTTTGATAAGCACTATCCTTGCGGAAGCATGCCATAAATATATCGCCGTATGCATCTCGATAACTTTCAGTCCCGCCACTAAAAATCCTTTCATGAACTTCTCGGCATCTTTTATATCGACTTCATGATAAACATCGGACCAGTCCTTTCCGCCAGCGCCATGGTGTCCTTTTGGCCTGCCCATTCCGGTATAATCAACCAAATAAGGTGGATCCGTAGCGAATAACTTCGCAATCTTGCCGTCCATAACCCGCAAGACATCTTCCTCCTTGGTCGAATCGCCGCATAAGAGCTTGTGGTCTCCGAGTATCCACAAGTCCCCGGGCTTCGTGATTGCTACCTGCGGCGGCTTGGGAATATCGTCCGGCAAGGTTTCACCGGCCCCAATCTCCTCGAATCCCATATCCCTGACTTCTTTTCTCAAGGCATCGAGTCTCAATCCTACATAGTCGTCCCCGGCCTCCCTGCGTAATTTTTCCAGTATGGGAATCAAGGCGATAGTCCATGCCCCTGCGATCTGGGAATTGTTGAGCGATACGTTCATCGCATGCTCTTGTATCTCATCGACATCGACCATGATGGCGTGGGCGGTCTTGACCCCATCCATCTGTAAAACCTTATACCGCTGGTGGCCTGCGATGATGCGCATGTTGCGCTTATTCACCACCAGCAAATCCACATACCCGAACTTCTCCAGGCTCATGCGCAAGCCTGCCAATGCCTCCTCGGATATCTCGCGCGGATTGTAAGGCGCGGGCTTGATATCCGCCAAGTTGACCTCTTGAATCTCAGGTTTGATATTGATTTTTGACTCCATATGCACCTCCTTTAAAAAACCGACATCGCGACCATAATCCAGCGGCCTATAATGTCGGTTTTTTTGACTGGTTTGTCCTGTTTCCCCAATTAAGACAAAATGCCATAACCCCTTTATTTACAGGCTGTTTGCCCCGTAATTGCCCCGGGTTGAGCCTTTTCCAACCCCCTAACCATACCGACACCGACACCCAAAAAAACGAACCTGAAATCACTCACAAGATGCGCCTCGCCCGACCCTCGCCGCACGCCCCCTCCGGAAGGACCCATAACGCTCTTCATCGTATACATCCCAAACAAACCTAATCTCCTTGTGTAATGTGCCATCGTGGCAACAGATCTCCTTCATAAGATGATTTATGATCACGATTTGCTTTACCGGGCTGCCTTCAAGCACCCACAATTCAACCCGGTATTTCTCTTCACCATAGGAATCCTCCGGCACAGCCTTGAACCACTTCCTTCTGTCGGCTTCGGTAAATCTCGGGCTTGAGTGCCAGACTTCATCAACATACTTTTGAAGCCTCTCGATCGCATCGCTAAGACTTTGACATTTTACGGTTTTCATCGCTAACCCTCCGTCATCCACTTTGCTGTTCCTGGATCTGCCTTAATATATCTGCCATCTTTCCAATGCCCTCCTTCTTAAACCTCGTGTTCTCCGCAATATTTCTATTGGCAAAATAAGAGGCACTCTCCATCTTGAGGACTTTGATGAACCAGGGATAGGGATCTCTAATGCCGTCTTTATCCTTCTGGTACTGCTCACAGATCTTAATCAAGACCTCATCCGGGATGTTATCATCCTTGCGCCAGTGGGCGTCTTTCTTGAATTTATTGATGAGCTGGTAAATATTGAATCCCTGCTTATAGACTGCATCCAATATCTCTTTGGTTTCTAAAGAAACAGCGCCAGCTGGCTCTGCCTGTTTATTAACTATCTCTTTCCCATTCCCTTCTCCATCCCCATCCCCATTCCCAACCGAGATATTCGTAGCATAACCGTTACTTAACGGTTGCCTAACGGTTAATAGCTCTTTAGGCGCAGGCGGGATAACGCTCTCCCGTTCGGTCTTGTGAGGTTTCTGGTGTTTTTGCCAGTTGATTATCTGGTAATATTTCTCTCCGTCTATTTCATAACGGACTATAAACGGCCTCTTGCCGTTCTTCTTGGGGCAGGCCAAAAGCTGCATTATCTTTTCGGCGTCGACCTCGTCATAAGGCATGATTTCTATCTTGAGCCGCTCCGGCCTGTCCTCACCCCGGCCCTCGCGGTCAGCCTGAACCCACAGGCCCTGATAGAACAGCCTTGCCTCATAAGGCAATTCCTTTATGTCTTCATCTTTGAAAAAATCCGGTTTTAAGTATCTGATCCTTGCCATATGTTGTGACTACCGCGTTTATCTGGTTATGAATTCATACCAGGCCATTTTGCCTTTGAGGTTACGCTGGATGCACTCATCCTTGCTAA
>MHFI01000059.1:0-2534 GCA_001804125.1 Omnitrophica bacterium RIFCSPHIGHO2_02_FULL_51_18 | reverse complement strand
CTGATCGTCCTGTCGGCCCGCAAATAATAATTCTTGGTGCCGAAGACTATCACCTCCGCTTTCGAAAAGGTCTTTTTTTGTTTGCACCACCTCAAGAGCTGCTTTTCCTTGGATAAGAAAAGATCTGCCTGCTCAGCGTTCTCCATTTTTTATCACCTTCCTTTTTCTCTCCTTGCAATTTGCCTCCAGGAGCTTGTCGCGGTTATACCAGCTAAGCCCTTTGTAAACTTTCTTTAAACCTTTGGTGACTTTCATAGGTCTTCCTTCCTCCTTATTCTTTCCACGGTGAATTTGTCCTCGCCGAGCTTGCGAGTCATGAGGCCGATGAATATCTGAGCGATGTATTCGCCGACCTCGCTTGAGGCATCGATGACCGCCTTGTCATCAGTGGCCAGATACCCGGCGTGAAGCCGCACCTTGGCCGGACCAAAGGTGTATTCCGCGGTCTCAATGGCGCGGGCGATCTGCTTCTCAATCGTCTTCTTGCCGACCTTTTCCTGAAATTTGAATTTGCATACATCGGTCATTTCACTCGCCTCCACTATGTGTATATTGGGTTTTTTCGCAAAGTGTCACACCTCTCGGAAAAATTATTTCAAATAATCCTTGAGCCCTTCCTTCTCAAAGAGCTCCTTTATCCTGGCAATCTCCCGATAGACGATCATCCTGTGCTTATCGAGCCGCCTGGAGGCCTCGCTGATAGTCAGGCCTTCTTCGCCGAGCAACTGGCATAGTTTTTGTTGTTGAGGAGTGAGTTTCTGGAATGCCTTGGAAAGTTTTATCTTCAGTTCCGACTCGATTTGCGGCAGGACATCTTCGCTTCCGGGGATTCTATCTTTTAAGGTAGGTGAATCTTCGTCATCGTTAAGAGGCTCATCCAGTGATACGCTTTCATAAATTGTCTTTCGCTTATCTCTATTTGCTTTTATGGCAAGCTGGCCGAGCACGTTCCCGATGACTTCGGCCATAAAGGTATTTTTCGAGGCGCCCCGGCCGGGGTCATAACGGTCGCGGACATCCAGCCAGTGGATGAGGCATTCCTGCAAAAGATCATCGAACCCTTCGCGCTCCAGACATTTATATTTCTTCCTGTAATCATCGATTACCTTCTTTGCGACACCGAGTTCCCAGCTTTCGAACAGCCCTCCGTAATTCAAAACACCTCCTATCGTTTTCCAGGCCGAAATTTATTCGACTGTTTTCGAGGTGTATGGGCTGACCTTACGGAGGGCCAAAGAGAGCTGAATTATTTATTCTTTTTGATTTTACATTGTGAAATATCGTCTAGCCCTAATACCTCTCTTTGTGTCGGTTCTCTGCCTAAAATTCCGGATAGCACTTGTATCATCGCCTTGCAGAGCCTTTCGTTCTGGATTTGTTTTTCTGATGCGGAGGTTTTTTGCGCATAAACTACGTGGATCCGGCCTCCGAATCGTTTATTGAAATTATTCTTTATCCGCTGTCCCATATTTCACCTCTACTGCGTGTATATTGGGTTTTTCTTAAAACTGTCACACTGCGCCTGTGACAAATCGCAAAAAAACCCAATATATATGCATAGGTGCCGATGCTTTACATTATCCCCCGGAACCCGTAAAAACTATTGATATCGCTTGACTTGTAAGCCTTTTTGTTATAGGGGTTGTTGTGAAAAAAGGAGCGCTCGTGATAACAGCCAACAAAAAACCAGGTAAAAAACAATATGTAATTTATACCCGCTGCTCTACCGATGATCAGGCCCAGGGAGATTTCACTACCCTGGACGCGCAGGCCTATCACTGTAAGAACATGCTGGATGCTTTCGGGTATGAACTTGCTGACATTGGAAAGAAAGGCGTAGTAATAGACGACGGCTATTCCGGCAAAGACCTCAACCGGCCCGGCATTCAGATGATTATCGACCACGTACGTAAAAAAGCGCCGTTTGACGGAATAATTTTCTTCCGGCTCGACCGCTTGACCCGTAATACCCGGGACCTTTACTGGCTTATTGATCTATTCAGGGAAAAGGAAATTGATTTTGTATCGGTAAGAGAAAATCTCGACAGCTCAACCGCCATAGGCAGGGTAGTAATCGGCATACTGGGGATTTTGTCAGCTTTTGAGCGAGAGCTCATAGGCGAGCGTGTGAAAGCCTCCTGCATAGCCAGGGTAAGGCTTGGCAAATGGGTTGGCGGCAACGTGCCCTTCGGTTATAAATTGATAGACGATGGAAACCCGTTGCCAAATGGAAGGCAGCCGCATAAGATCATCGTTGATCCCGAAGTAGGAAATAAACTGCGTTTTATCTGGGAAATGGCCGCCAACAATAAATCGCTTTATGATATCGCGCAGGAATTAATACGCCGAGGCATAAAAACTCCCAGCCAAAAAATCTGGCGCAAACAAAGCATAGCCTGGATCATAAAAAACCCATTCCATAAAGGCTATATAAAATACGGCGAAGAGGTCCACAAAGGCACTCATCCTGCCATCGTAGACGAAGAGTTGTGGAAAAAAGCAAACCGGGTCCTGACCGCGAAACTGCCCGGGCA
>MHFI01000058.1:19558-51791 GCA_001804125.1 Omnitrophica bacterium RIFCSPHIGHO2_02_FULL_51_18 | reverse complement strand
CTTCAAAAAAGGTCCGCTTGTCCCCCGAAGCTTTAGCGTAGGGGGACAGGCCCGTACTCTTACGGCTATATTATTTTGCTAAATCCACGGCCGGCGCTGCGACCGGGTACCCCTTCTCCTTCCACGCGTCGATGCCGCTTTGCATGAACTTGACATCGCTAAAACCCAAGAGTCTCAATTTAGACATCAAAACTTCGCTGGCGTGGCAATCTTTATTGCAATAAGTGATTATCTTCGTATCCTTCGGATATTTTTCCACGGAACGCTTCAAAAACTCATCCACATCCGGAGGGACGGAAATCACGTTCGCCTGGAAAAGCGCCTGTTTTTCGTAGTACTCCGAAATCATCGGTAAAATGGCCCCTTCGATATGTTCGGCTTGGTAATTCCGCAGGCTCCTGGCGTCCATCAGCACAAAATTCAGTTTCTGGTCCTGCATCTGGCGCACCGCATCGGCCGAAGTCGCATCCTCGACGGACGGCGATGCCGGAAGTTCGGCACCTTGAGAGGCATTAGTTCCTAAAAAAACTGCGAGAGCGCAGCACAACGGTAAAAACAGACGGCCTTTTTTCATCCCACGGCCTCCGCCATCCATGACAAATACTCTTTGGAGACTTCGACCATCGGAAGCGCTATAATTTCCGGCAGCTCATAAGGATGCATGGCCCGTATCGCTTTTTTGACTCCCTGAAACTTTTTTTTCAGCGTTTTAATCAACAAGACTGTCTCGTTCGATTTTTCGATTTTGCCTTTCCACGAATACGTCGAGACAAAACCGCTCCGGACGGAAACGCACGCGGCAAGCTTTTGCGTCACAAGGGATTTCGCGATTGCGTTAGCGGATTTTAAATCAGGGGCAGTGGTGAGGACAACGACGCCTTGCATTAAAAACGCAATGTGATCCTGTAATCGTTCCCCAAATCCTCAAGAATTACATGTCCTTCGCGCGCCAGCCAGCCCAAACTCATGAGGATGACGTTCCGGTTTCTATCGGTGCCTTTTACGAGCTCCGAAAGCGTTGAGGTCTTATGCTGATCCAGGTAATGCCAAATATCGCCGGCGACAATCCCAATCTCGGTAATCATTTTTCCCCCAATAATTTTCAGTAAAATTAAGCGTAAGCGTGTATATCATAATCAGAGCAGTCCAATAAATCAATCATTTAGTCGTGAGCTCACTCACGACTCAAGCAGGCGCTCCTCCGGCGATTTCTTATTGTAACTCTTGCATTGGGGGCACTGGGAAATCTCATGATGCGTGGAATCCACGTAAATATAGGCACAGATCGAACATTCCCAAACGTCTGCCTTCTCCCGGATAAATTTCGGAAAAATCACCTTCTTCTCAAACAGGATCCATCCCACAAATATCGCAAGAAGCGATGACATCACGTACAGGCAGACCGCCGTTGATACGTCCATGCGAAACATAAGCGCCCTCTTTAGCCGCTAAGTAATACGAAAGCGGATCCTTCCTTTTTGCCGCGTGGAGGCGCGAAAAGTCTTGAGCGCCTCAAATTGCCAGCCCCTTAAATAATTCTCCCACAAAGTGTCCGCCGCGCGATTGCCGCTGGAAACAATCGTCTGTATGCCCAAAACAGAACCGTCCGCATCCACGCTAAAATCCAAAACGATTTCAACATTATTCAAAGACGCCTGGAATCCTGCCGGTAAGCGGGGGACATCCGGCCGATTCAGCACCGGCCGCTCCTTCACCTCTCCTTCCAGTCCCTCAATGCCTTGCAAATACCCAAGCCCAAGCCGGGACGTAAATTCGGTGTCCAACGATGATTTGGTCCCTCCCACCAGACTTTTGATTGAATTCAACACTCTTTTCCCGAAGGGCAGACTCACCACTTCGCCCGGGGAATGCCGTGACATCGTTTTCACTTCCAAATCTATCGGTTTCGAGAAATCCGAGAGCCTCCGGTAAAAAGCTTCGGAAAGCTCAGGCTTGGTTTCCAACAAAGTCCTGAATAAGGAGTCATCCAGCACGGGCCCCAGCGAAACAATCTGAGGTTTTGCGCGGGTCGGTTTCTTGTGAGCCACGGTGATTGAAATGGAAAAAAACCAGAAGCAGTGCCAAAGGATTGAAAGTGCCAATGCCGAAACAAACGCCTTGTCGCGAAGAGACCAACCGGGATTCATTGATTTTCGCCCAGTTTCTGATTGGTGGCAATGTTGATCTGGGGGATTCCGAGGTCCCGGCAAAGGTCCCAAATTTCCACGACGCGCCCGAGCGACGCATTCGTATCGGCCTTCAGAAGCAGTGACTTCTGCTCACCCGTGTTTTCCTTAAGTGTCGCCATGAGTTCGTTGATCGTAACGGGTTTTTCATTTAAAAAGAGAAGGTCCTGGCCGGTCACGGTCACGACGACATTTTCGCTCGAAATCACTTCGCTCGTGATAGCCTTCGGAAGGCTGACCTTAATGCCGGGCTGAAATACGAAATTCGACGTCAGCATGAAAAAAATCAGCAGTTGAAACACCACGTCTATCAGCGGCGCAATGTCCAGTTGTCCTTTCCGGAGCTCGGTCCGCCTCTTCAGCCGCTCAAACCTCATGCGCTTCTCGCTTCTCGCCTAAAATATTCAGGAGTTCCGTCGCGCTTCTTTCCATATCAAGTACGAACCCGTCCACGCGGCTCACCAGGTAGTTGTAGGCCACAAAGGCGGGAATCGCCACGCAAAGACCGGCCACCGTCGTTAAAAGCGCTTCCCAGATGCCTCCGGCCAGATCGCCGGGGTTCACCGGATTGAGTGAGGAGGCTTTGCTCTCAATCACCTGGAAAGCAGCCACCATTCCGGTCACGGTCCCCAACAACCCCAGGAGCGGCGAGATGTGCGCAACCGTTGCCAGCACCGGCAGGTTTTTCTCCAGGCGCGGCACTTCGTGAATGCTTGCATCCTCAATGGCTTCCCTCACTTCCTGGCGCGGGCGGTCATGCTTTAAAATGCCGGCCTTCAGGATATTTGCGATCGGACCTTTCGTCTTGTCGCAAAGCTCAAGCGCCTCCATAATCTTGTTGCGCTTCAGGGACTTTGAGATCTGATCCATAAACGCCTTCGTGTCAATCTGCTCGCGCCGGAGCGCCGCGAGACGCTCAATCACGATCGCAAACGCAATCACGGAGCAAAGCAGGATCGGCCACATGATCGGGCCGCCCTTTTGCATAATTTCCCACATAAAACCCCCTATCTGTTTTTTCCTTCCAAGTGCCCCTTAATTTTTACCGCTTTCTCACGCGCATAATCCGCCTGATTGGACCGCGAGGAAGCGACCGCTTCATAAATTTTAAGCGCTTCTTTGTATTTATGGATGTCTTCAAAAAGCCGGGCCGCGCGAAGCCTGGCCTTGTCCGCGTACACCATGTTTGCGGGATACAGTTCGCTCAAATTCTGGAACTGAAGCGCCGCCTTCTCGAATTCCGCCTGAAGTTCATACGCTTCGGCAAGCTCAAAACTCGTCTCGCACGCCAAGTCCCCTTGCGCGTCCTTCAAGGCCTCGCCAAAATAAAAGGCGGCCTCTTTCAGGTACCCTTGGGCCTTGAGGATTTCGGCCAGTTTTTTTCGCGCCAGCGTCCTCTCAAGGCCCGGCGCGGCGCTGCTGATGATCTTCATAAGCTCCGTCTTCGCCTCATCAGACTTGCCTTGAGAGATCATAAACTCGGAGGCTTTCAACAAACCCTTGGAAGCCCATTCGCTCTTCGGAAATGCCTGCGCAAGGCCCTGGAATGTCCTCACGCCGGCCCAGAGGTCCCCGTCCCTTTCATACGCCATCGCCGTTGAAAAATACGCTCTGTCCGCGACGAGGCTTGTCGGAAACTTTTTGGGAACCTGCTCAAAATAGGAGCGTGCTTTCGTATATTGGCCTCGGTTGAAATAATACTCGCCCAGCCCATACAAAACATCGGCCGCCCTATCGCTGTCCGGGTATTCGGAAAGATAAGACTCAAATTCTTTGATCGCCTGATCTGCTTTATCGAGCTTTATCAAACAAAGTGCAATTTGGTATTTACACAAACGCCCCAGGTCTGTCTTCGGGGATCGGGTGTAAATGTTTTTAAAGATCGAAAGCGCCTGCGTGTAGTCCTGCCGGCCGAAATGGCATAAGCCTATTTGAAAATAAGCTTTTTCCTTTAGCGTGCTTTCTGGAAAGCGGTTCATGAGTTTCTTGAACTGTTCGGCGGCCTCTGCAAAGAGTTCTTTCTGCATCAGGGCGTTCCCGAGCCGGTACAGCGCCTCCGCGTAAAAATGACTGCCCTGAAAATTTACGAGCATACCCTGGAAGCTTAAAATGGCCGAATCCACCCGGCCCAGGCGAAGCAGCGTTGTGGCCGATTGGTACTGCGCGTAATCCGAATAAAAACTTTTAGGGCTGTCCTTCAGCACCTTGTCATACTCCTCAAGCGCCTTCTCCAACTCGCCCTTTTCCAGATACGTATCGCCGATGCGGCAAATCGCGCCGACTTTCAGGATTTCGTTGTGACTGTCTTCCTCAACAATGCGAAAATGCTCAACGGCCCGCTCCAAATCTTTTAAAGCCACATAAACCCAGCCCAAGTTATAATGAATGTCATCCAAGAGATCGCTCGCCGGGAAACGCCGCGTCAACTCTTCGTACAAATCCGCGGCCTCGCGATACCGGGCCAAATTATAAAGCGCCTCGGCTTTCCAAAAATAAACCTCGGGCAAAAGCTCCGATTCGGGAAACTGGCTGATCACCTGATTATAGGGAGCCAGTGCCTCTTCGGAGCGCCCCAGCTTTGAAAGTGAACGGGCTCGCCCATACAAAAGCGAGTCCTTGAGCGACGAATCTTTGAGCTCCTCGTCAAACGGCGAAAAACTCTGGAGACTTTCATCGTATTTTCCCATCTGAAAATAAGTCCATCCGATCCCGTGAAGCGCATAATCGCGGAATTCATTTTTTCCGCCGAGATCAATGCTCTTTTTGAAGGACTCGAGCGCTGCCGGATATTCCCCGAGATTGTAATAACAATCGCCCAAAAGATAGTGAGCGTTTGGTTGTTTGGGATTCAGCGAATACTTTTCCGTAAACCCGCGCAGCACTTTCGCCGAGGCCTCGTATTTTTTAAGCTCATGGTAGGACTGGCCTATTTTATAGCGGGCCTCGATCGCCAAAGGGTCTTCCGGAAAAGCGTCCATGAGCTCCTCAAATTCCGAAATCGCCTTTTCATATTCCTCCAGCTCAAAATACGCCCACGCGCGCGAGTATTTGGAGTAGACATAAAAACGCGAAGAAGTGTATTTTTCAATGACCTCCGAATAAAAACGGATGCTCTGCGGAAAATCCTTGGATTTAAAATAAGTTTCAGCGGCCCAATAGAGCGCCTCGGCGCGGGCCGGGCTTGAAAAATTATCCTTGGCGGCTTCCTCAAACGTCTCGGCCGCCTTTTCGTAGTCACCCAGGCCCAGATACGATTGGCCTAAGAGAAACTTTTCGCTTTTTTCTTCGGCAGCCGCGCCCCCTGCCGTAAGCGCCGCAAGAAACAGGCTGAAAACAAGGGGTAACACGCTCTTAAGGAACCGGCCTGTGTGCGAACGAAGGTTTTGGGCAACGTCCTCGGGCGGGCCGCAAGCCACGAGTTCCCCTCCCTGATCGCCGCCTTCCGGCCCGAGATCGATGATATAATCGGCCGTTTTAATCACGTCGAGATTATGTTCGATCACGAGCACCGTATTCCCCTGATCCACGAGCCGCTGGAGCACCCTCAAAAGCCTGTCAATGTCCGCGAAATGAAGCCCGGTGGTAGGTTCGTCCAGGATATAAAATGTCCGGCCCGTGGCCCTTTTGGAAAGCTCGGTGGAAAGCTTCACGCGCTGCGCCTCGCCGCCCGAAAGCGTCGTGGCCGGCTGGCCCAGTTGGACATAATCCAACCCTACGTCACGCAGCGTCTGGAGCTTGGAGCTCACCATCGGCAGATTCGAGAAAAGATTCAGCGCCTCCTCCACGGTCATTTCAAGCACCTCAGAAATGGATTTTCCCTTGTAGCGGACTTCGAGCGTCTGCTCGTTGAAACGCCTCCCTCTGCACACTTCGCAGGTCACGTAGATATCCGGCAAAAAATGCATCTCGATGGTTTTGACGCCGTCCCCTTCGCAGGCCTCGCAACGCCCGCCTTTCACATTGAAGCTGAACCGGCCGGGCCGGTAGCCGCGCATCCTTGACTCAGGGAGCTTGGCGAAAATATCCCGGATCGGCCCAAAAAGCCCCGTGTAAGTGGCGGGATTCGAGCGCGGCGTGCGGCCGATCGGTGATTGGTCTATCTCTATCACTTTATCCACTTCACTGATTCCCAAAATTGCCTCATGCCGGCCGGGCCTTTGCTTGGATTGGTAAAGGCGCTTGGCAAGCCCCTTGTAAAGGATTTCATCCACCAGCGTGCTTTTGCCCGAACCGGATACGCCGGTCACGCAGGTGAACACGCCGAGCGGGATTTCAATGTCCACATTTTTAAGATTATGCTCGGCCGCTTTTTTGATGATAAGTTTCTTGCGGCCGCGCCAGTCCCGTCTTTCTTCGGGCAGCTTTATGTGGAGCTCGCGTTTCAAGTATCTGCCCGTAAGCGAATCGGGATTCTTCATCACCTCCTGCGGCGTACCGGCCGCGACAATGCGCCCGCCGTGCTTGCCCGCGCCGGGCCCAAGATCCACCAGATAATCCGCGCGCATCATCGTCGCCTCATCGTGCTCGACGACAATCAACGTGTTGCCCAAATTTCTCAAGGCTCCCAGCGCGTCGAGAAGTTTTTCGTTGTCCCGCTGGTGAAGCCCGATCGACGGCTCATCCAGCACGTACAACACCCCCATAAGCCCCGACCCGATCTGTGTTGCCAGACGGATCCTTTGCGCCTCGCCTCCCGAAAGGCTTCCGCTCATGCGGTCGAGCGTCAGATATCCCAGTCCCACGTTCTTCATAAAGCGAAGCCGGGCCCTTACCTCTTTCAGAATCTGATGCGCGATTTTCTCCTCGGTTTCCGTGAGCTTCACGCGGTGAAAAAAATGGTCCGCCGCTTCGATGGAGAAAGAACAAAACTCCATGATGTTTTTCTGCTGAACCCGCACGGACAATGCTTCGGGCTTCAGCCGCTTGCCGCGGCATTCCTGACAGGGGTGGGAGCTCATGAACTTATTGATCTCTTCCTTCATGTATTCAGACTCGGTTTCCTTGAAGCGTCTTTCCAGATTCGGGATCACGCCTTCAAACGAATGCCAAGGGTCCTCTTCTCCCTCGCCGTAAAGAACGATCTCCCTGTGTTTCTTGTGGAGCTCCTTAAAAGGCGTGTCGAGGCTGAATCCGTGTCGTTCGGCCAGATGCCTTAAAAGCCTCCTGAGATATATCACGAGAGACCGTCCGCCCTTGTTCCATGCGGCAATCGCGCTCCGGACCGGTTTTGTTTTATCAGGAATCACGAGATCAGGATCGATCTTCAGACAATTCCCGAGGCCGTCGCAGCCGGGGCAGGCGCCATAGGGGCTGTTGAACGAAAAAAGCCGCGGCTCCAGCGGCTGGAAACTGATTCCGCAGTGCACGCACGCATGGAGTTCCGAAAATAACTGCTCTTTACCGCCCGCTTCAGATGCCACCTTGAGGGTCCCCTTGCCCACTTTGAGCGCCGATTCCACCGAGTCGGTGAGGCGTTTTTTGATTCCATTTTTTAAGATAAGCCGGTCAACCACAATGTCAATCACGTGTTTTTTTTTCCTATCGAGCCGGATTTTGTCGGTGATCTCATAAACGGCTCCGTCGACGCGCACGCGCACAAACCCCTCTTTTTGAATGTCCTTAAAAATCTTCTGATATTCGCCTTTGTGGCCCTCAACCACCGGCGCAAGAATCTGGATCTTCGAATCCGCGGGCGCTTTCAGAATTTGCTCCACCACTTCTTGAGCGCTTTGCCGGGTGATTTTACGGCCGCATTGGTGGCAGTGCGGGACGCCGATCTTAGCGAACAAGAGCCTCAAGTAGTCATAGATTTCCGTGGTGGTGCCCACGGTGGACCGTGGATTGGAACCGGCCGCTCTCTGCTCAATGCTAATCGCCGGCGAAAGGCCTTCGATGTACTCCACGTTGGGTTTTTGCATGACGCCCAAAAATTGCCGCGCATAAGCTGAGAGACTCTCGACATAACGCCGCTGTCCCTCGGCATAAATCGTGTCAAACGCCAAGGACGACTTTCCCGAACCGCTCAGGCCCGTGAACACCACCATCGCGTTCCGGGGGATCCTCAAGTCAATTCCCTGCAGATTGTGCTCGCGAGCGTTCTTAACAAAAATATAGTCTTTTTCCATGTTTATACTTTTGTCATCTCGAGGTCGCCGCAGGCGACCGAGAGATCTCATCGCATGACTTGATGAGATTTCTCGCTTCGCTCGAAATGACAATTCTATTTTTTTAGTATCTCCGGTATGGGCCGCGTGTCAATCCGGATCCCCCCGTCATGCTCGATCATGAGCGTATAGATTGTGCCCGGCACAAACACGGAACCGGGAGCTTCAATTTGTGCGTTTTTGATTCCCACTCTTTTTCTGGCATCGGGATCGAGCGCGTACTTCCAGAACCGTCTCCAGATTTCCCGCTCAAAGTTTGAAGGCGGATTTCCGACGCGGTAACCGTCCGGCACCGCTTCGGTCGGCGTGATCTCGAACTCCTGAGTATTTTTGCCGTCCAGCACGAATGCCTTTAGGAATAAAGAGATACTCTTCCCCTTCATGCGGTGGCCTTCCTCGATATATCTGTCGTCAAAACGGACCACGAGCGTCTGAAACTGGATCAGGTTCCCCTTGAACGTAAAAAATTTCGGTTTGAGCGGCCGGCCCTTCACGTCGTATTCCAGGAACTTGATCGTCGTCGTGTACTTGCGCGTGTACTCGTCCACGCTCGAATCGGTCACCAGCACTTCGGCAAGCCGCGACTCGGCCTTGAGATTGTGAATGATCTGGCGGAAAAGCAAAAACTCCCTGAATTTGAAAAACCCGACGAATAGAAAAAAGACAACGACAAGCGCGATAAGGTTTCTTAGGGCTTTCTTTAAAGAATTGAACATAACCTATACGTAACTCAGTAGACCTTCTTGGGAAAAAAATTCTCCCTGGCAAGATGTGCAAACACGGAAAAGGCGTTTCGACGACGAAAATTCACCGCGAGTCTAATAGACTCAACGAGCGCCCAGACTCCGTAAACAATTGTGATTTCTTCACGGATCGACGGCACAAAAAACTGCACGATCCAAAGCCCAAAAAGCCCGACCGCTTCCCACCAGTCGAAATCCATGCCGGCCAGGAACAGAAAACCGAGGTAGGACTGAACGATTGTCAGCATAATCTCGGTTTTTTGATGCTCGTCAAATACGATCGGCGCGATATGCCCCAGACCGAACGAATAAATGAACGGGACTGTTGCCACCAAAATGGTCCATTGGTTGATCGAGGACGACACGAAATTCGCCAGCGCCATCGGCGCTTTTTTGACTGTCTTGGCCCAGTGAAAAGCGGATAGCTTTTCGGGAAATTCACTTAAGAACGGCGCCATCCACTGCACAAACACAAACTGCGACACGCCCAATGATACGGAAAGTGCCAGCATTGAATTTAGAAACGGGTGCGCGGTGTACCACAAAATAAGCGCCCCGAAGATGAACATTAAAGTGATGCCGATAAAATTCGCAGGTTTCCTAAGACACATGACAAAGCGGGAGATCCGGCCCAAGTCCTCTATTTCTTCACGATCCTGCGGCGGCATCTTGGACAATAACCATAGATAAACGGAATAAATGAACGCAAGCACCAAACCATCCCAAATGGTCAGCGTGCCTTTAAAATAGATCGTGAGAAAATAAATAAGCGCGGGGAGAAGGGACAAAACGGCGATCGAGTGCTCGTCATCCATTTGGATCTTCCAGAAGCCGCGTTTCGTGGTCGTGCGCCCAGCAAAGAGCACCGCCACAAAGTAAACCATCGGCCATCCGAGCCCCACAAAGAGCCTTAAGGAGCCGGTGAAATTAGCGGTGATGAGATGCATCTGGGAGGGGTCTTTGGCGGCCGACAGCGCAATGACGGCCTCGACGGCAAACTCAGGGAGTGTCTGAACCCATGCCAAAACAGCCAGCGCCAGGCCTTGAGAAATGTAAAACTGGCCGCACTCGGCGCCCCAGGCGATCAGCATGGCCGCTAGAATAATAGCCGGAAACGTCCACAGCGCGTGAATCGCTGCTATTGATTGAGCATGTTCCATAAGCGGTTTACTATATCATCCTGCTTGGGCTTTCGCAACGAAACACAAACGCTATTTTTGATTCTCGGGGTCCTGCCGCTGCGGCAGCCCCATTCGTGCTCGCGTAACTGGCGTTCGCTCCGCGCGAATGGGGCGCCCCGCCTCCGCGTCACCCCTCGAATCAAAAATCACCTTCATATCGTTCGATAACTTTGCCCATTCTTGAAGATTTAAGGTTTCCGGACGGCGCATGGAGTCGATGCCGACTTTTTTCAAAGCCTCCGTTACAGCGCTTTTACTAAAGACACCCCCCTCTTTATCCAAGAGAGAGTTTAGGATGGTTTTCCTTCGTTTTTGAAACGCGCGCCTGACTATTTTAAAAAAGTGGTCCTCGCTTTCTATCTCAACGGACGGGGAGATTAGAAACTCAAGTTTCACGATCGCCGAATCCACTTCCGGCGCCGGCCAAAAACATTGGCGGCTCACCTTACGGACCAAAGAGACTTTCGTGTAGATCTGCACAAAAATAGATAAAGATCCCCAAAGCTTACCGCCGGGCTTCGCCATCAAACGCTCAGCCACCTCCCATTGCATCGTGAGCACGGCCTGCTTGACGCTTCGCCTATGAAAAATGAGCCATTCCAAGATCGGGCTTGTGATGTTGTAGGGAATATTGCCGACAATGCGGATAGGTTCGTTATTTGCGGGTCCTGCCGCCTGCGGCACTCTTCCGTGCTCGTTCGTAACTTCGTTCGAACTGCGCGCGGAAGAGGACTCGCCTCCGGCGTCACCCGCAAATAACGAACCAATATCTACTTTTAAAATATCTGCTTCTATAATTTTTACCGGTTGGCCGCTAAAGGTTTTAGCTAGATGGGCCGCAAATGCTCTGTCTTTTTCAATCGCGATGAGCCGGTCTGTTTTTTTGGCGAGAAGCCTTGTCAGAAACCCGAGTCCAGGACCGATCTCAAGAAGCGGCTCCCCACTTCGCACTTCAACCGCCTCAGCGGCTGCGTGAAGTACTTCTTCATTCACCATAAAATTCTGGCCAAATTTTTTCCGGGCAGATAAATGAAGCTTGTTTAGGACAGACTTAGCCTCTTCGAGGAGCATAACGCTTACGGTTTTTGGAGAGAACGACGGCAAGTTTCAGGGCTTGCGTCATCGAGCCGGGGTCCGCTATGAATTTGTCCGCAATATCGTAGGCGGTGCCGTGATCCGGAGACGTCCGGACAAAAGGAAGGCCAAGCGTCACATTGACGCCGGAGCCTCTCGAAATCATCTTAAGAGGAATAAGTCCCTGGTCGTGGTACATGCAGATCTCGGCGTCATAACAACCTTCATAGGCGTCGTAAAATAAGGCATCAGGTGACAAAGGCCCGACGAGTTCCGCTTTTACCATTTTTTGAGCTTCACGGACCGCGGGCGCAATCACATCGATTTCCTCCCGGCCGAAACGCCCCTCTTCACCCGCATGAGGATTGAGGCCGCACACTACGATCTTTGGCCGTCGGATACCAAATGACTTCTGGAGTTCTAAAACCGTAAGCGTGATCGCGCTTTTTACACGCTCGCGGGTCACCTGCTTTGAAACTTCCTTTAAAGCCAAGTGCCTCGTCACCAGCACGACACGTAAACTCCCGCCGACCAACATCATTTCATAGCGCTTTGTGCGGGACAATGAGGCCAGAAATTCCGTATGTCCGGGAATGTTAAAACCTGCTTTTTTAGTAGAGGCTTTGTTGATCGGAGGAGTGACCACCGCATCCACTTCCCCTTCCGTTGCCAGCGCCGCTCCCAGTTTGATTGAGCGAACCGCAAGCGTCGCGAGCGCGGCATTAAATCGTCCCCTTGCAATTTTCTCGGGCATCTTCTCAAAAAAATAACAGGGCACGACACAAGCGGGCAGGGTATCCCACTGGGACAGATTCTGAATATCGGTAAAAACCATCTTGAGCTTTAAACGATTCGCAAGGTCCGCATAAAAGCGCGCACTTCCCAAAAGCAGTATCTTTGCGGCGGGTTTTTTGAGCCAGACGGCGAGCGATTTGAGAACAACTTCAGGGCCTATGCCGGCGGGATCTCCGAGCGTGACCGCGATTCGTTCCCCCTTCGACTTTCGCTCAGGGCTCCGCTTACCGGATCGAGATATAGGCATTCTTCTTAAGGGCAGACGTCCATTCCTCCAGGCGCTTTTTGAACTTTTCCTTGAAAAGGGTGTCTTGGACCTCGTTTCTGGCTTCCGCGAGCGGCTTCACGGAGACCTGCTCTCTCTCCACGACTTTAAAAATATGAAAACCAAGACTGCTTCGAATGACAGACGTGATTTCACCGGCGCCAAGCGCAAATACCTTCTCGTCAATTTCACCCAAAAGCTGCCCTTTCCCCACCCACCCCATTTCGCCGCCCTCTTTGGCTTCGGAACCTTCCGAATAAGCCTTGGCAAGCTCCTCGAAAGAGCTCCCCTCCTTCAGCCGTGCCAAAAGCGAATCGGTAAAACTTTTGGCCTCCTCTTCGGAACGCTGGCCGATGCGGACCAGGATCTGCTGCAAATGCACACGGTCGCCTTGGGCAAATCTGTCCGGATTGGCTTTGTAGTATTCGTTGATCTCGCCGGGCGATACGGACACCCGGGACCTCACCTCAAAATTAACGAGCTTTTGCATCATGATCTGGTCGCGGAAACGGTTCCACAATTTTTTTTCTGTAAGCCCCTGTTCCTCAATCGCACTTAAGAACAGATCTCTGCTCGGAAACTTATTTCTCACGTCGGTCATCATCTCATCCACTTCCGCGTCTTTGATAATCACCTGCTTGCGCTTGGCCTCGCTCAATATAAGTTTGTCTTCAATCACTTTGTCGAGAAAATTCTGCGCGGCCGTAGCGAGCTCCTCCTCGAGCTTCGCCCCCGTGTACATCGTGCGGTACTGCGCGACGATGGGCGCCATGATCACCTGCAGGTCCTGTTCGGTGATAATTTCATCGTTCACCACAGCCAAAATCCGCTCCACCACTTCCGCCGAAAAAGAACTGTTTGGAGAAAAAAAAGTCTGGAGCCACAGAAAAACGGCTGAGAAAACCATAACCTTGGAGAGATTTCTTATGATTCGGATCATTTCGTCTTGGCGGAAGGCGCCTGGAAAAGGGCGTTTAAGTTCTTTTCGTCTATTTCTATCTTGGCGCCGGTCTTCAGCTTCTCCACAAATTCCCGGTAGCGTTTGGACCTTTTCTCGTTGATCAACTGCTTTTCGACCGCGCTTTTGACTGCCCTAAAATCCCGGAGCTTGGGCTCCGCGCGGTCGGTCAGTTGAATGATGTGATAACCGAACTGGGTTTTAAACACCTCGCTCGTATCCCCCGGGTTCATCTTAAACGCGGCCTCTTCAAACTCGGGGATCAACTGCCCTTTTTGAAAGAAGCCCAGATCGCCGCCGCGCGAGGCAGTGCTGTCGATCGAGCGGGCACGCGCAAGCTCCGCAAAATCGGAACCTGAAGAAAGCATGGACTTCACCGCGTCCGCCTCTTCTTTTGTCGCCGCCAAAATGTGCGAGGCGCGCAAAAGAAGCGGCGTCATAAATTGCTCTTTATGCGCTTCATAGTATTTTTCGGCTTCTCCGTCCCCGAGCGAAATCTTACGGTCCACTTCCAACTCGATCAGTTTGGCGATCACAATCTTCCGCTGGGCCTGTTGGATCAATTCCTTCACGTCCGGCAGGTTTTGGACCGCACGCTTTTTAGCCTCTTTTTCAAGAAAATGTTCATCGACCATGTCCCCGACAAAGTCCTTGCGGCGACGCAACACCACATTTTGAAGCTCGCGGGAAAGATTTTTGATCTTGGCGACAAAATCTGATTCCGTGAGCGTCGTGCCATCAAAACGGGCCAGCGTAGCCCCGCTTTTTTTGGTTTCAAGACACCCGCTTAAAACACAGGAAACACCCGCAAAAGCCGTAAAAAAACATACCCATGCTATTTTCCGAAAAACTTCATGCTTCATAAATCCTTTCAGGGGAAAGATTTCCAGCCAAGGTCATTACTTATGCAAAGGTCAGTAACGGCTGAATATACCATAAACGATGGCTGCCTTCAATCGGGTTTATCGTATTGTTCATCATTCATGCGGACTTTGAGAGCCGCGAAACCGTTTCCTTGAGAATACGGCAGTAAAGGTCAAAACCGATGCTTGAGATATACCCATGTTGTTCAGTTCCCAAGATATTCCCGGCCCCCCGGATTTCAAGGTCTTCCATGGCAAGATTGAATCCCGAACCCAAATACGTAAAGCGCTGGATCGCCTCGAGGCGCTTCCGGGATTCCTCCGTCAAAACCATGCCTTTAGGAACCAGAAAGTATGCGAACGCGTTCCTGTCAAAACGCCCGACTCGGCCTCTCAGTTGATAAAGTTCCGATAAACCGAACAAATCGGCCCGATCCACGATCAAGGTATTGGCATTGGGAATATCAATGCCGGATTCTACGATGGTCGTCGAGACCAGCACATCGATCTGGCCGTGAATAAACTTATGCATGATCGATTCGAGGAGTTTGCCCGGCATCTGGCCGTGCGCAAACGCGATTTTCGCTTCCGGCACGAGTTTAGAAACTTTTCTCGCGGCCGCCTCAATGCTTTCAACACGGTTGTGAATGAAAAAAAGCTGCCCTTTGCGCGCCAGCTCCCGTAAGATCGCGTCGCGAATCAAGCAATCATCCGTCTCTTTGACGACCGTCTGAATGGGTTTCCGGTTTCTGGGCGGCGTGTTGATTGTGGACATGTCCTTCGTGCCCACAAGCGATAGGTAAAGTGTACGCGGGATCGGCGTCGCCGTCAGCGTCAGGATATCCACCAAAAGCCTTAGACGCTTCAGGTGCTCCTTGTGCTTCACTCCAAAACGCTGCTCCTCATCGATGATCACAAGCCCGAGGTCCTTGAACGAAATGTCCTTTGAAAGCAGGCGGTGCGTGCCGATCACAATGTCCGAAGCGCCTTCGGCGATTTGTTCCACAATTTTTCTTTGTTCGAGTTTCGTCTGGAACCGGGAAAGCATATGTATTTTGACCGGGAAGCTCTTCATGCGCGCGCCGAACGTGTCGAAGTGCTGCTCCGCCAGAATCGTCGTCGGCACAAGGATCGCGACCTGCTTTCCGCTCATGACGGCCTTAAACGCCGCCCGCAGGGCCACTTCCGTCTTTCCATATCCCACATCCCCGCATAAGAGCCTGTCCATCGGAACCGGCGATTCCAGGTCTTTTTTGACCTCCTCCAAGGCCCTCACCTGGTCCTCGGTTTCCTCATAAGGAAACTCTTCTTCAAGCTTCCTCTGCCACTCGGTGTCTTTCTGAAACGAAAGGCCTTGAAGCGCCTTTCGCTTTACCTGCATATCCAGAAGCTCGGCCGCGAACGAAAGCACACCCTTCTTCGTCTTCTCCTTGAGACGCTCCCAATTCCTGGAGCCCAGCCTTGATAGCCCGGGCTTGATTTTGCCAAACGCGATGTAACGCTGGACAAGATGCATGTCGCGCGTCGGAACATACAGGATATTTTTGTCGGCAAATTCTAGAACGAAGTGGTCTTCCTGCTTGTCCTGCTTGTTTTTGAGTGATTGGATGCCCCGGTAGCGCGCGATACCGTGAAGTACGTGGACTACGAGGTCCCCCGGCTCAATGTCCACGAACGGGTCTATCGGTGCCGCAGTGTCCACGGACAACAAGCCTTCATTCCGGACAAGATTTTGCTGCCAGGCGCGGATTTTAAGCACGATCACCATCGTGTGCGGTTCAAGCCGGGCGCCGGAAAGTGTGTCAAACACGTGGATGCTCTCGAGCGTGTCCGCGGAAAACTCCATGCGGATCGGCATCGAGAAGTTCAGAGGGAAGACATCGACCACGCCGCCGCGGACGCTGAATTCGCCCGGCGCACTGATTTTGTCACGGCGCGTGTAGCCGAAATCGCTCAGGCGCTTTGGCAGCACGGCAAAGTCCACTTCCTGACCCACATAAAATTCTAGGGTTTCAAACATGATAAGTCGTGAGTCGTGAGTCTTGGGGTGGTAAGCATGACTCACGACTACATCTTGAGTGGTGCCGAAACTCCCAGAAGCTCGAGACCCGAACGGATCACCGACTGCACGGAAAGCACGAGCATCATACGCGCATGAGTCAAGTCCGCATCCTCACTCACCACCCGCTTCTCCGCATAAAATTTATGAAAAGCTCCCGCCAGCTCCGTCAGGTACGGAACCAGGCGAAACGGTTCAAGCGTGCGCGCCGCGGCGAGCACCGTGTCTTCATATTGGGATAAGAGCCTTAAGAGACGCAGCTCCTGCGCGGAATCGAGCCGCAGGAGAATCGCCGGATCCTGCCAGGGCAAATCAGATTCTTTTTTACCGAATGTGTTTTTGATGCTCTCAATTCTCGCGTGCGCGTACTGAATATAAAATACGGGGTTCTCGGGCGTCTGGCTTTTGGCAAGCTCAAGGTCGAAGTCCAAATGCGCGTCAAACTTTCTCATCAGGAAAAAGAAGCGGCCCGTGTCCTTCCCGACCTCGTCTAAAATTTCCCTGAGTGTCACAAATTCGCCCGCGCGCGTGGACATGCGCACCTGTTTTCCGCCTTCGTACAACGTCACAAGCTGTGCTATCAAGACGCGGATTTTTTTTGGATCGTGTCCCAGCGCGGCCTGCGAAGCTTTGAGACGGGCGATGTAACCGTGATGATCGGGCCCTAAAATGTCGATGAGTTCGTCAAAACCGCGGTTGAACTTTTCATGATGATAGGCTATGTCCGGCGTGAGATACGTGTATGTCTTGTCGCTTTTTATGAGCACCCGATCTTTGTCGTCGCCCCATTTTGTCGAACGCAGCCAAACCGCGCCTTCCTCCTCAAATACGACGCCGCGCTCCCTCAATTCTTGAAGCGTCTTTTCCACTTTTCCTGAGCGCGCCAGCTCTTCCTGACTGTAGTAATTGTCGAACGAGACCCCAAAATCTTCCAGATCTTTTTTAATGCCGCGAAAAATAGCGTCCTTGGCGGCTTTCTTCGCCCACTCGAACCGGTCTTTGGGAGACATTTGCTTAAACCTCGCCGGCCCGCAAATTCCGAGCGCCGCTTTGGCGGCTTCGATCAAATAGGCGCCGCGATAATAGTTTTCGGGCATGTCCTTTTTTGTGTTCTCGATTAATTCTTCCGCGCGGAAGCGCAAGGACTCTCCCAGCGTGTCAATCTGCACACCCTCGTCATTGTTGTAATATTCTTTCCACACCTCATGGCCGCAGAACTTCAAAATCCGCGCCAGAGAGCCCCCGAGCGCCGCCTGTCGTCCGTGCGCGACCGTCAAGGGCCCCGTGGGATTGGCGCTCACAAACTCAAGCAGAACTTTTTTGGGCGAAATGCCTTTCGGTTTTCCGAAATCTTTCCCTTCGGATCGGATGAGACCGACCACACGCGCCAGCTCGCTTTGAGTATAATAAAAATTGATAAATCCGGCTCCCTCCACGGTCACTTTTTCAATCCGCATTTTTACCGGAGAGCCTTCAAGGAGCCCGGTCAGGTGCTTTACGATTTCCTCGGCCAAGACCTTCGGAGACTTTCCGGCGTGCCTCGCCAGGGACAACGCAACCGTATTTGAGAGTTCGCCGAATTTTTCTTCGCGGGGAATCTCAAACAGGAGTTCAATGTCGGGCATCATTCCCCCGCCTGCTGTCTTTTCAACCGCTTTCGCCAATAAACGAGCTGATTCTATTTTTATTTTTTCCATCGCATCACCCGCGAATGTCAGAAAGCACGTTTCGGCGCATCTCCCCAGAGGCGCTCCAGCTGATAAAACTTCCTCGTGTCCTCATGAAAAACATGCACCAGGATGTCCCCGTAATCCAAAAGCACCCAAAGCGCTTCCTTATAGCCCTCCTTATGCTTCGGGTAAATCCCTTCTTCCTTTAGGTTCTTCTCGATGCAGTCGACGATCGCCTTCACGCGCACTGCCGAAGGCGCGCTCATAATCACAAAAGTGTCGCAAAATGACGACTTCCCCTTCATTTCCATGATCACGATGTGCTCCGCCTTTTTTTCCCCGGCGGATTCACAGATACGATCAATTTTTAAACGGGCTTCGATGCGAACCCCCTTAAATGAGAACGTAATTTACGCGGCTGAAAGAAGCATAAATTACTGTTCGAATTTAATCCGCCGCGCTTTTTGGCGGATAACCCGCTCAATTGTTTACGAAGTGCGGTGGAAGACACCTCCAACGCCGCAAACGGAACATACAGAACGGGCCGCCGGGTGTTTTGTCGCAGCTTATAACCGGGACGCGTCATCACGACAAACCGGCAGAGCCTGAAGATTTCTTTCACGGACTTCCAGCGCGGCAGCGTGTTCAGGTTGTCAGCGCCGGTTAAAAAATAAAGCACTGTCTGCCTGCCGAACTTTTTTTTGAAGTACCTCAGCGTATCCACCGTGAAAGATTCGCCCTGCCGGAGGATCTCGCAAAGCGAGACGGAAAAAAATGGCTGCCGGCGGATCGCCCGTTTCAGGAGCCTGACCCGGAGCGGCGCGGGCCGCAGACCTTCTTTGGCTTTCAGCGGCGTCTTATAGGAAGGGACGAAAATCACGCGATTGAGGTTAAGTTCGGACATCGCCGCTTTGGCAAGCGCCAGATGCCCTTCATGGACCGGGTTGAAACTTCCTCCAAAGATTCCGATTCTCACCCTCTCACCTGGCCGCTGCCAAGCACCACGTACTTGTAAGAAGTGAGCTCCTCAAGCCCCATCGGCCCGCGGGCGTGGAGTTTGTCCGTGGAAATCCCCATCTCAGCGCCCATGCCAAATTCCCCGCCGTCATGGAATCGCGTGGAACTGTTTACGAACACGCAGGCGCTGTCCACGGAATCCGTAAAAACGGCGGCCGCCTTCTTGTCCTGGGTCACAATCGCGTCCGAATGATGCGAACCGTATTTTTGAATGTGCCGGATGGCCTCGTCCAAATCCTTCACGACTTTCACCGACAAAACAAGGTCCAGATATTCGGCGGTCCAATCCTTCTGGGTCGCTTTACGGATTCCCGGAAAGAACCGCCTTGTTTTTTCATCGCCGCGGATCTGGACGCCTTTCGCTCCGAGCACGCGGCAAATCCGGGGAATAAACTTCGAAGCCGCGGCTTCATGCACCAAAAGCGTCTCCATCGCATTGCAAACAGCGGGGTTCTGCACTTTGGCGTTGACTACGATGTTTTCGGATTTCTCAAGGTTCGCCTTTTTATCGACAAATACATGACAGACTCCTTGGGTGTGCTTGATGACCGGGATTCTTGAAATTTTTGCGACGTGCTGTATCAGTCCCTCTCCACCCCGCGGGATCACAAGATCTATCCATTGGCTGAAGCCCAGGAGTGATTTCACGGCCGAGCGGCCGCGGGTAGTGATGAATTGAAAAACACCCTTGGGAATGCCGCATCGGGCGGCCGCTTCGCTCAAAATCCGGAAGATCACCCCGTTGGAATGAAACGCTTCGCTTCCGCCTTTCAAAATCACGCTGTTGCCTGATTTCAGACACAGCGCCATACAATCGGCGGTGACATTGGGCCGCGCTTCATAGATAATCAGAATGACCCCGATGGGCACGCGGACTTTCTTAATCACAAGTCCATTCGGACGACGCACACTTGAGATCACGCGGCCCACCGGGTCCGGCAGCCCGGCAATGGAAACAAGGGAATTGGCGATCTTCTTGATCTTGGCCTTATCCAGGGTAAGCCGGGCAATGAGGCTCTGAGCTAAACCGCCGGCGCGGGCGGCCTTTAAGTCTTTTTGGTTTTCCCGGATCACGCGATCGGCACCGCGCAGAAACGCTTTTGCCATCGCTCGAAGCGCTCGGTTCTTGTCTTGCGAAGAAACAAGCGCCAGCGGCTCGCTCGATCGTTTGGCGCTTTCGCAAAGTTTTTTTAGGCTCTCTCGCTTCATTTAACCCGACCTCAAATGATGGGCGTAGTGCTTCAGCCAATTTTTTCGAACCGCGCCCTTTTTAAGATGCGGAACAAAAAACGTGCCCAGGTCCTCACCCTTAAAAATACGCGCGAGCACCTTTTTATCCCGGCCATTCGCCAAAAACACGGGAATCCCCGAGCTGACACAAGTGTGTACGGCCTTGAGTTTCGACCGCATGCCTCCCACCGTGAACTTAGTCCGCTTGTCTTTCGCACGCGCAAAGACCCAATCCCCCATTCTTTGCACGAGTTGTATGCGGCTTTTGGGGTTTTTGGGATTGCCATCGGCGTACAGCCCGTTCGTATTCGATAAAATCACAAGCACATCCGCGTGCACGAGAATGGAAAGAAGACTTGAAAGACGGTCGTTGTCTCCGAAGCGGATTTCGTCCGTGGCCACGGTGTCGTTTTCGTTGATCACCGGCACAAGCCCCCACCCCTGAATCTGTTTTAAGGCGCGCTTTGCGTTCATGAATCTTTTTTTTTCTGACAGGTCATCCCAGGTCAAAAGCACCTGCGCGGTCGAAAACCCGCGGCGCGAAAAAGCCTCCTCGTAGCATTGCATCAGATACCGCTGGCCGGCCGCCGCGGCCGCCTGCAAACCTTCCATGCGCTTCGGCCGTTCCTTAAGCCCCAGAAGCGTCATGCCGGCGCCGATCGCGCCGGAGCTGACAACGTAAACCTTTGCACCCTTCTTAAGAAAAAACGCGATCTGGCCGGACAACTCCCCAATGATTTTTTTGTCGAAACGCCCGTTTTTTGTCAAAACCGAGGTGCCGATTTTTACGACAATATTTTTGAGTCCTTTGACGAACTGATCGCGCATAAATTATTTTGCACTCCGCAGGCGGTTTAAAAGCTCTGGGATCCCTTCGCCCGTAATCGCGGAAATGGGAAAACACTCCACTTTTACCATTTTCCTGAATCTCTTCAAATGGACCCCGGCCTCCGGAATGTCCATTTTATTGGCCGCGACAATCTGTTCTTTTCCCGCCAGCTTTTCCGAATAATGTTTGAGCTCTCCATTGAGGGTGTGGTAATCGCTCACCGGATCGCGGCCGTCAACCGCCGCAAAATCGATCATATGAAGGAGGCTCTTTGTGCGTTCCACGTGCTTCAGAAACTCGAGTCCTAGGCCCCGGCCCTCGTGCGCGCCTTCAATAATCCCCGGAATATCCGCCAGCACCTTGGTGTCCCCATCGTCAAATTTTACCACACCGAGCATGGGATTTTTAGTCGTAAAAGGATAACGGGCGCTTTTGGATTTTGCGTTGGAAACGCGCGAGATGAACGTAGATTTTCCGGAATTGGGGAATCCGATGATTCCAATATCCGCGATCAATTTTAATTTTAAGAGGATCTCTTTTTCTTCGCCTGCCCCACCCGGCGCCGCTTCGTTCTTTTTGTCGTTTCCCTTACCGCCGGCGCCGCCCTTACATACGACCACTTTTGCATCGGGGCGGTTCAAATCCTTCAGAAACTCCTGGGTCCTATGATCGATGACCTCCGTGCCCGCCGGAACCTGCAACACGCAGTCATGGCCGGCGGCGCCTCTTTTATTACTGCTGGAGCCGTTCGTGCCGTCTTGGGCATGAAACAGACGCTTGAGCTGGAAATCCAAAAGTGTCTGGATATGGGTGCTGGCTTCGATGACGACCGATCCGCCCGGGCCGCCGTCACCGCCCGTCGCCCGAAAATGGCCCGGACGGCTCCGGTCAAGGCTGTTGCACCCATTGCCCCCTTTACCGGCTGTACAAATAATGACCGCCTCATCAACAAACATATTTTTAAATGTCATCTCGAGTCCGCCACAGGCGGACGAGAGATCTCACCACACGACTTGATGAGATTTCTCGCTTTGCTCGAAATGACCCAATAACTTTAATGGAGTTAGACCTGTTCGGAAGGAATCACGTTCACGCGGTAAGACGGTTTGAAACTTACCACTCCGTCCTTCACCGCATAGAGCGTGAAATCACGGCCCTGCTTCACAAAATGGCCCGGCAGGAAGCGCGAGCCCTTTTGACGCACTAGAATGCTTCCGGCACTGACAAACTGACCGCCGAAGCGTTTGACGCCGCGGCGCTTCGATTGCGAATCGCGCCCGTTTTTGGAACTGCCTAAACCTTTTTTATGCGCCATATTAGACCCTTATAGAGATTCAGAAGACAGAGGACTTCTGTCTTCTGACTAACTCGTGTGAATTGTTTTAATCTTAACCTTTAAGTACTTCTGTCGGTGACCGATCTTAGTGGCTGATTTCTTGCGGCGTATGTACTTGAAAGATATCACCTTAGGGCCCTGCACCTGGCTCAACACCTCGGCCTCGCAATAAGCGCCTTTAAGAAAAGGACTGCCCGTCTGGAACTCGCCGTCTTTGGAATACAAAAGCACACGGTCCAGCTTCAAACTCTTTGACTTGCCGTGAGAAATGCGCTCAATCTGGAGCTCGTCCCCCGGCTTTACTTTATATTGTTTTCCGCCTGTCTGGATGATTGCAAACATGAAGCCCTCGAAAGAAATAGGAAGCTACCATAGCTTCTTTCGCTTGTCAAGAATTCTCTTGATTCTGACCTCCTCCGCGTGAATATGGGCGTCACCCACGAGGCCTACGCGGTTATGGTTGTGGTCCGCGATGGATTTGACGAGCTTCGAATTTTCGCGGCTTAAGACCTCAATCACATCCGGCGTCGCCGTGAGCTCCACCTGTTCATTTTTCAGCGGCTTCAGGAACCCGGACAGCTTCTGCAGGGCCTCGGCGGCGATGGTTTCCGCCGATTTCACGATCCCCTTCCCCTGACAATAGGCGCAAGTCTGCGTGGAGGCGCTCTCGAGGCTCTTTCGCATTCGTTGGCGCGTCATCTCCACCAGGCCCAGCTGCGAGAGATTCAACACGCTCGTTTTGGCCCTGTCCTTCCTTAAACTGTCTTCCAATACGCGCAGCACCTGCCTCCGGTGATCATGGCCTTCCATATCGATGAAATCGATGATGATGATGCCGCCCAGATCACGTAAACGCACTTGTTTGGCGATCTCCCGCGCGGCCTCACAGTTCGTCTTGTAGGCGGTCTCTTCCAGATTGCGCGTGCCGGTGAACTTGCCGGTGTTGACGTCAATGGCCACCAACGCCTCGGTCTGCTCAATCACGATATGGCCGCCGCTTTTCAGATTCGCCCTCGGCTCATAGATTTTTTCGATTTCCCTCTGAATGCCATGCGCCACAAAAAGCGGCACCTCGCCGTTATAAAACTGGAGTTTCGGGCGGAGATTCGGCACGGCCGCGCGCATGAACCGGTCGACATTCTTAAATTCCTGCCTCTCATTCACAACAAGGCGGTCAAAATTCTCCGTCAACACGTCCCGCACCATGCGCAGCACGAGGCCATATTCCTCGTGCACAATCGACGGGGCCTTGCGCACCGCACAGCGCCGCTGGATCATGCGCCATTGATGAATCAGAAACTTGATGTCTCTCTCAAGCACCTTGGGTTCGGAACCCCAGGCCGCCGTCCTCACGATAAGTCCTGCGTCCTTCGGAAGCGTCATGCCTTTAATGATCTGACGGATCCGTTCTCTTTCGCGCCGGTCATCGACGCGCTTGGAGATGCCCACATGAGGGTGGTTCGGCATGAACACGACAAACCGGCCGGCCAGCGAAATTTGGCAGGTGAGCCTTGCGCCCTTGGTCCCGAAAGGCTCTTTCACGACCTGAACCAGCACCTCCTGATCTTTTTTAAGCACGTCTTGGATCTGCGGTACCGGATCGCTCTTGTCCCGGCGGCCCCCTGGCCCATGACCGCCGTCGCCGTTCTCGGCAAATTCGGCGTCTTCGGTGTCAAGCCCTCCTTGGCCCACCACATCCGCCACGTACAAAAAGCCGTTTTTTTCAAGGCCCAAATCGATGAACGCCGCCCCGATACCGGGAACAATCGAACTCACCCTGCCTTTAAAGATGGACCCTACAAGCTGTTTGTCGCTTTGACGCTCCACATAATATTCCTCAAGATGGCCGTCCTCGACAATCGCCACTTTCTTTTCATGAAATTCAACGCTGACCAAAATCTCTTTTCTCATATCCTTCAAGCGCTCCTTAATCTTTTCCCAAACAAAAAACACGTTTTCTGTTCCGAGTGGGGAACACGAAAAACGTGTTTTTAAAAACCGCTATTAAAGTCTTGGAAGCTAAAAGCTTATTTAGCTTTTGCCGCTTGCTGCGTCGGATGTCCCTGAGAAATTTCCGTATCGTTAGACATCACATGCACAGTCATGAAAAATAATAGATCTGTTTTTTGAACAGTCTTTTCTTTGTGGCTGAATAAACCTCTGCCTAATAGCGGGATATCACCCAGAATCGGAACCTTTGTTCTTGTGTCTACTACGTTTTCCCTTATTAATCCTCCAATAGCGATCGTTTGCCCGCTCTTAACCCGCACCTGCGTCTGCGCCTCACGGGTCGAAAACCTGGGCACTTTGATATCGGCCGTCAACGTATCATAGCCCAAAAGAGCGGTGATTTGCGGGCGAACGTTCACCACGACCTCACCCTGGGCATTGATTTGCGGAGTCACCGAGAGACGTATTCCCACGTCCCTGTCTTTGTAACCCGTAATCTCCATACGTCCCGTCGAAGAGTTTCGCTCAAAAGTCGGGATCGCGAGCACTTCTCCGACCAAAATTTTAGCCTCCTGATTATTGAGAGTGGTCACATGGGGCTCTGAGAGAATCTTCGTGTCCTGACGGGAGTTAATCAGATCCAAAATCACCTGGAACTGGCTGAAGTCCAAAGTCCCGAAGATAAACTGCGCCTTGTCCGCCACCGGGAAAAACTGGGCCGTTGTGCTCCCGGTGCCCGTAACCGGGAAATCGGATATCGTCGAATCATGCGCCACGCCCAAACTATCCACGGTGGTCGTGGTTTGCGGCGCGCGGCCTTCAGGCAGCCACTTGCGAAGCGCCGTCCGCATCCTGGAAGGAAAAGGGAAAGTGCTGGGACGCGCGGCGCCCTTCATGGCGGCCGACAGATTCCACTTGATGCCCAGCTTGTCCGCATCGCCGAGCGTCAGCTCCACGACCTTCCCCTGAATCACCACCTGAGGCGTGGGCTTGTCCAGCCTCTCAATCACCTTGGCGGCGCGCTGAATAATCGTCGGCATGTCGGTCATGATCACGGTATTCGTCCTCGTGTCCGAGCGGACTTTGCCGCGCTCACTTAAGACGTCCTTCAGGGACTTTTCGACGTCCGAGGCCTGCGCATAATTCAGCACGAAAACTTCCGTGGACAATTCTTCCTTGCGTAAATTTTCGACCGTCGTCACGCGAATAATGTTGCCGTCGCGGTCGTACGCGTATCCATAGGTTTTCAACACCACGTCGAGCGCCTTTTCCCACGGCACGTCGACCAAACGCATTGTCACGGAACCTGTGACATCACTGCCGGCCACAATGTTCACGCCGCTCTTAAACGAAAGGATGCGGAGCACATTTTGGATGTCCGCATCCTTAAAATCAATAGTGACATTGCCGGGCGAAGTCAATTCGGCCGCCGCCGGAAGAATTTCCTGGGCCGCCTGCAGATTCAAAGCGAGGAAACCCAGAAAAACGGCCCCGAGCGCGCCGTTTATGAAAAAGCGTTTAATTTTCATTTTTAGCTTCTTCTTTAGCCTCTTCACGGTAAAGAAGCCTGAATTCTTCACTGCCATTGACCAAAAATAAAACTCCGTCCGGTTTAATGGAAAGTACTTTCAGATTGCCGCTTTCCTCGCCTTCCTTCAGAACCGAGCCGTTGACTATCACCGCGGAACCTTTGGGATCGTACACGATGCCTTCCATTTTAAGGTCATCGGCGCTTTCTATGCCGATCAAGCCGGAAGCGTCACGGGAACTCAAAGTTACAAGCGGCACAAACGGATCACGCTTTCCATGCGGATCATATACGACCGTGTCTTCGGTCCCCAGCGCAACACCCGAAAAAAGTGTACCAAAAGTCAGCAAAAGAATCCATAACCTTTTCATATTTTTCGGTAGCACTCGACGTTCATTTCAATCTGATGATTCCTTACTTCCATCGCATTTTCCTTGATAATCAAGTGAGTCACCCTAAAAAACAGGCCGTTAGTTTCCACCTTTGCCAAAAAACTGCCGAGTGCGTGAATGCCGGCCGTCGCGCGGATCTTGACCGGCACCTGCACGTAAGCACCGGTTATCGCGTCATTTTTTGATTTCTCCGCCGGAGTGAGCGACGAGATCTTGACGCCGGATTCCTGGGCCAGTTTCGACAAATCCTCCATCGAGATTTCGCTTGAGGTCACAAACCGCTCACTCAATCCCCCCAGCTTCCCGCCCAAGCTCTTCCACTGGGCCTCTATTTGTTTCTCGTTTTTTCTGTCCTGTTCCAGTTCCTTCAACTCCGCCCGCAGCGCGAGAAGCTCCGGCTGGGTCTTAAAAAAGGAGTTCAGGGCCGGCTGGACAACCAACAGAACGTCCGCCGTGACAACAAAACAGATGCCGAAGATGACCAGCATCGTCTTTTCCCTCTGATTGCGGCTGTTAAAAAAACGCGCCAGGGCCTCGAAAGAAATCTTAGAAGTCATCAGAACTTCCCATTTTTAAACACGCAGACAATCGCAAAGTCATAAACACTGAATGACTTGATTCTCCGCTGGGTGATGTTAAAAAACTCAACCTCGTCAAAAACCAGGCTAAAATAGGCGTCTTCTTTGAGCGATTTGATAAAACGGCCGATCACAGCGGTTTCCTGCCCGTTTCCGACCACACTGCCTTCCAGTTTCAATACGTGAACCTTCGCCGGGGCCGGCGAAGCGGGTTGGCGTCCTCCGGCCGCGGCGCCCATCTCTTCTTCCACCGTAAAACTCCTGAGCCACAGACCTTTCGGCACGCTGTCCGACAGGACATTTAAGAGTTTTGCCCAGGAAAACTGCCTTTCAGTCATCCGCTCAATCTGATCGAGGCGTTCTTTGCCGGCCTTTATCTCTGATTTGCGGCCAATCGTTTCTTTCATGAGCTCCCTCAAGGAGTCCGTCTGATTCTGAGTGCGCCCCCTTTGGGTCGTTTGGTAAACGGTCAAAGCGCCGAGAACCGCATGCGCGGTCAAAAGAACGCCGGCAAGCGTCACGACAAACCGGCGGTTAAAAATGTTGGGAATGACGAACCTCAGCGCCTCTTTTTTTCTCAGTTCCTGGGGAAGCAGATTGATTTCTATCATTTTCCCTGTTTGACTCCGCGAAGCGCCAACCCCAACGCCACGTTAAACTCTCCCGAATGTTTTGCGAGAAGCTCCCGGTCTGCGCTCTCGGATACGGACAGTTTCTTCGAGTTGTCCCATAAAGAAACGGTCCGGCCAAGCTCTTCGGACAAAAGCGAAGAAACCACAGGCGCCGTTGCGCCGCCGCCGCTCAAACCTATCCACCGAAGCGACTCGCCTGATTCGTTCTCAAAATAATCCACCGCATGCCGAAGCTCGTCCATCAAAGGCTCGAGCCCCTTTTGAACGGCCGACGAAACCTCCGGCGCATTTTCTATTTTCAGTTTCTCGGCCTCCGGCTCCGGGATTCCTTGCATCTGGGCCAGCGCCTTCGTGACCTCCCGGCCGCCGACCGCGATTTCCCGCACGTAAAAAGGAAGCTTGTCCTGAATGACCGCAAAGGAACTGCCCTGATGGCCGATATTCAACAACCCATGCACGCGCTCTCCCTGCGAATTTTCGCCCAGCTTTTCAAACGCATTGATGACACAAAAAACGTCCACATCCACGAGCTCCACGTCCATCCCGTGGGCCGCCACACCCTGCAGGCGTTGTTGGACCAAATCACGCTTGGCAGCCACCAACAGCACATTCATCTTTTTTTTATCGGGAGTCTCATCGAGAATTTGGAAGTCCAGCAGACAATCATCGATCGGAAACGGGATGTGGCTTTCGGCTTCAAACCGCATGGCCCCTTTAAGCTCAGAATACGTCAACCGCGGCATCTGGATGCGCCGGATAATAAGCGCCGGCCCGGACACCGCCACACGGAGTTTCTTTGCGGAAAAGGACCTCTTCGAAAAAAGCTGCCGAAAAGCTTCGGCGGCGCCCTCCTTCGATGCGTTGGGAATGAGCACCCGGACCACCTGCTGAAGCTTGGGCGGCCGGCCTTCTTCATGCGACACTTCTGCGCATTTCACCGAGTAACTGCCGATATCAATACCCAGCGTGAACGAAACTTTATCCTTCAAAAAAGCCCCACGGTCATGTTTAGGTTATTATTTCTATTTTCTTTTAATAAAAATTATCAACTATTTACCAATTGTAATACACAGGACTCCTAATGTCAAAAACTAAGGAGGCAAAAAAATACCCCCCTCCGGAAAGAGGGGGGTATTTCCGTTCATGCTGTGTACTAACGATGCAGGCTACGGGGCCACTACAGGTAATGCGTGAGTGCCCCCAATACTGCAGGTCGGCGGGGTGCCTACGACGCCCACGGTATACGAACCACTTTGCGGTTCGGTCGGTAACACGTTTCCTCTAAGATAAGGGAGAGGGTCAGGCGTATCGCCTGTGTCACCGTTATTTTCCATCGCCCACTGTTCCTTAGCCGCGTCAATAAGTCTCAAGTTATTGACGCATATGTTAGTCCTAGTCGTCGTTCTGGCTTGGATGAAGTTAGGAACCGCAATCGCCGCCAAAAGACCTATGATGGCAACCACGATCATAATTTCAACAAGCGTAAAACCTGACTTGTTCTTATGTAGGATCATTGCAAGTCCTCCCGTTGTACGACTTCGTCTTTCTTCATTCGAGGGCTCCGGGAGTCACTAAGGCGCGAGGAGGAGTATTCTCATGCAGAATGGCCGGTCAGACTTCGTCTCCTCTAACCTTAAATTATCAACTCTTATCAGAACTCTCAAATCCTATTCGAAGTATAACACAAGTAAGTTTTTTTGTCAAATCAGGCTGAGATAATGTTGGGTAGCTTAAAGATCGGCAAAAACATGCAGATCACGATGGCGCCGATGACTACCCCCAAAAAGGCGATCACGAGCGGCTCAATCAAGCTTGTGATTCCGGCCACCGAAGCGTCCACCTGGTCATCATAAAAATCGGCGATTTTGGTCAGCATCTTTTCAAGCTCCCCGGTCTGCTCGCCCACGGCAATCATCCGGACCACCATCGGCGGAAAAACCTTGGCTTTAGTCAACGGGCCCGTGATGTTTTCCCCTTCCCGGATACTGGCTCTGACTTTATTCACCGCCTCTTCAATCACCACGTTGCCCGCGGTCTTGGAGACGATTTCAAGCGCCGTCAGGATCGGCACGCCGCTCTTGGCCAGCGTGGACAACGTCCGTGAAAATTTGCTGATGGCCACCTTCCTGAAGATCGTTCCGAAAATCGGCATCGTAAGCTTGAAATGATCGAACAGGAACCGCCCTTTATCCGTATTTAAGAATCGTCTGAACATAACGGCGGCGGCGATCGATCCCCCGACCCAAATCGGGAACGAGTGCACCAAAAAATCGCTGATGGCGATCAATAGCTGCGTCGGGATCGGCAGCTCGCCGCCCAAATCGGCAAACATCGCCTTGAAAACAGGCACGACCTTGATCATCAAAACAAGCGTAATCACGACCGCCATCGTCGCCACGACACTCGGGTAAATCAGCGCGGACTTGACCTTCCGGATCAACGAATCCGTTTTTTCCAAATAAGAAGCCAGGCGCTCCATGATATCATCGAGCGAGCCGCTGGATTCGCCGGCCTTCACCATGTTGACAAAAAGAGGCGAGAAGGCCCGCGGGTGCCTGGCAAGCGCGTCATGAAAACTGGAGCCTGTGGAAACGTCCTTCTTGACTGCGGTGAGGATGCCTTTGAAGGCCGCGGAATCCATCTGTTCGGCCAGGATATCGAGCGCCTGGACCAGCGAAATACCGCTGTCTATCAACGTCGCCAACTGCCTTGAAAACAAAACGAGCTCCGAAAGCTTGATTTTACTCCGGAACTTCCCTTTCTGCGAAGACCTTTTCTTCCTCTTGTCCTGCTGCACCGAAAGAATGACCAGCTCCTGCTGGCGCAATAAACCGATCAGCGTCTTCTCGTCGGTACACTCCAGCGCTCCTGAAACCGTTTTTCCCGTCTTATCCTTGGCACTATAGCGGTACTGGGGCATTTTATTCGTCCTCGGAGGTCACGCGCAGAACTTCTTCCATCGTGGTGACGCCGGTGCTGAGCTTTTTCAGGGCGTCCTCGCGCAGGGTGTCCATTCCTTTTTTTGCCGCATAATCCTTGATTTCATGGGAAGAAGCCCGCCGCATCACCATGTCCCGGATGGCATCATCGAGGGTCAACGCCTCCAGTATCGCGACGCGGCCCAGATAGCCGGTCTGATTGCACTTGGCGCATCCCCTGCCTTTCAAAAAATTCTTTGCACCCGCCGCTTCCACGATCCCGCCGATCGACACGCCCATTCTCTCGAACACTTCCTTGGGAATGTCCGTTTTTTCCCTGCAATAGGGGCAAACCTTCCGGCACAAACGCTGGGCCGCCACGAGAATCACGCTGGACGCGATCAGGAACGGTTCAACTCCCATGTCCATCAGGCGCGTGATGGCGCCCGCCGCGTCGTTGGTATGCAGGGTGCTCAACACCAACTGCCCCGTCAAAGACGCCTTCACCGCGATGTCCGCGGTTTCGCCGTCACGGATTTCTCCCACCATCACGATGTCCGGGCTCTGGCGCAGAACGGCCCTTAAACCGTTCGCAAACGTCAGGCCGATGTCGGCACGGACATGGATCTGGGTAATTCCTCTGACCTGGTATTCTATTGGGTCTTCAATCGTGATGATGTTCTTATCGGGGGTGTTGAGCTGGCTTAAGATGGAATAAAGCGTCGTGGACTTGCCGCTCCCCGTGGGGCCCGTGATCAGGATCATGCCGAAAGGCCTCGTGATCGCTTCCTTAAACGCCGCGGAGGTCTTCGGCATAAACCCGAGAGTGTCCAAACCGACGCTCAGGTTGCTGTTATTCAAAAGGCGCATCACGATTTTATTGCCAAAATACACCGGCAAAACCGAAATACGAAAATCGATTTCATTGTCATCGATGCGGATCTTAAACCGCCCGTCCTGCGGAACCCTGTTTTCCGTGATGTCAAGCCTGGACATGATTTTAATCCGGGTCAGCACCGCATTCTGATTTTTCTTCGGGATCGTCAAAGCTTCCTCCAGATTTCCGTCGATCCGATAACGCACCCGGACGATATTTTCAAAAGGCTCGACATGAATATCACTGGCCCTTTTCTTCAGCGCCTCACGCAGTACAAGATCCACGATCTTGACAATCGGCGCTTCGGAACTCCGCGCATCGGGCCGGGAGATCTCGAACTCCTCCTCGCTTTTCACGAACTCGATGTCTTCCTGGGTCTCCTCAACGGCCCTGGCAATCGAATGGATGCTCTCGGTTTCGCCGGCATACAGGCGGTCCAATGCCTCCTGGATCTCCTTAGCGGTGCTCAGCACGTATTCCACCTTGCACTTCGTAAGCAGGGCGATATCGTCCGTCGCGATAATATTGAAAGGATCCGCGGTAGCCAGCGTCAATTTACCGCCTATTTTAGAAACAGGAACGATCTGGTGCCTTTTGGCCATTTTTTCCGGTATCATTTTGAGGAGCTCCCCGTCCACCTTCATCTTGGAAAGACTTAAGAACGGGATCTCGAGCTCCAACCCCAACAAGGACATAAGTTCCTTCTCCGTAATGAGCCCCATGCGCACCAGCACATCGCGGAGACTGCCGCCGCCCTCTTTGGCGTAAAGCATCAGCGCATTCTGAATGTCCGCCTCGCTTACACGCTTGGAGCTTTTTAAAATCTCAATGATGCATTCGCTTAAGTTTTTCATTTTTCCATGTCCTGGTCACGGACGGTCACGCGCATCACTTCTTCGGGAGTCGTGATTCCTTTCAAAACGTTCACGATCCCGCACTCCCTCAGCGTCTTCATGCCTTCCCGGCGGCCCTGTGCCTTAATCTCGTA
>MHFI01000058.1:0-19514 GCA_001804125.1 Omnitrophica bacterium RIFCSPHIGHO2_02_FULL_51_18 | reverse complement strand
AGACCAGGGCCTCCAGGAGCACGAGCCGCCCAAGATACCCTTTGTTCCCGCAGGCTTCGCAGCCCTTCCCGCGGTAAAAAACAAGTTTCTGCTTTCCGACGGCCTTTTCGCTCACCCCAAGCTGCCTGACAAGTTCCGGGGCCGGCTCGTAACTTTCCCTGCAACGCGTGCAAATCCTGCGGACCAGCCGCTGAGAGCCCGCCAACAGAATGCTCGAGGTGATTAAATAAGGCTCCACTCCCATATTCACAAAGCGTGTCACCGCGCCTGCGGCCGTGGTCGCGTGAAGCGTGCTCAAAACCAGGTGGCCCGTCAAGGCGGCCTTGATCGCGATGTCCGCAGTCTCGCCGTCACGGATTTCACCCACCATGATCACGTTGGGGTCCTGCCTTAATATCGACCGGAGTGCTGCGGCAAACGTGAGCTTCACTTCCGGGCGGATTTGGACTTGGTTGATGCCATGAATCTGAAATTCCACGGGGTCTTCCACGGTTACGATATTTTTATTCGGCGAATCGATGAGCTTTAATGTGGAGTAAAGGGTCGTGGTCTTGCCGGCGCCGGTGGGGCCGCACACGACAATCATTCCATGGGGATGGCCGGCCGCCTTTTTCAAGGCCTCGAGCGGCTCCGGCTCGAAACCCAGTTTATCGATGTCCAACACCGCCTGGTTCTTGTCGAGAACCCTCAAAACCACCTTCTCCCCAAAATAAGTCGGCAGCACCGAAACGCGGAAATCCACTTCCCGCTCACGGACCCGGATTTTAAAACGGCCGTCCTGGGGAACGCGGTGCTCGGCGATATCGAGATTCGACATGACCTTGATCCTGGATACGACGCCTGCATGCATGGATCGGCTCGTGGAAACCCCTTCCTGAAGCAGTCCGTCCACCCGGAACCGCACCCTCAAGGCCTTCTCTTCCGGCTCCACGAAGATATCACTCGAACGGCGCTTCACCGCTTCCATCAGAACGGAATTGGTAAACTTTACCACCGGCTCTTCTTCGGTGAGCCTTAAAAGCTCCTGGGCCGACCCCGCATCAAGCGCCGGGGCCGCATCCTGCGCCTCCAGCACTTCCTCGAGCGACATGTACTTCATAACGTCCTGGATGCTCTGGTCTATATTTTCATTGTAATACTGATCGATCGCCTCCTTGATTTCCTTGTCGCTTGCGAGCACGGGCCTTATCTCAAGGCCCGTAGCGCGCTTGATATCGTCTAACGCATTGATATTCACGGGATCCGACATGGCCACCGTGATCGTATTGCCGAACCGCGATACGGGGATCAAGCAATAAAGCTCCGCGATCTTTTGGGGGACTGAGGTGAGAACACTGGCCTGAATTTTGTAACGCGCCAGATGAATGACGGGGATCCCGAGCTCGGCGCTTAAGACTTCCAATAAATTGTCCTTCGAGATATAGCCCAGCTTGACCAGCGTGTCGCCTATGCGCTCTTTGCGTTCTTTATGAACGCGGAGCGCTTCTTCAAGCTTTTCCTGAGTGATGATCTTCTTCTTGACCAGCACTTCGATCAGCCGGTCTCTCAAGCTGGGTGTCATGGAACGGGCCCTCGGGGAATTCACGCTTTGTAACAACGCTTGATGGCGTCGTTTACATCCGTGGCCGTTGAAACAAACACCTGAACTTTCATATGGGTGATCATTTCAATGTCTTCGACTGCCTGATGATTCAAAGGATTGGACATCGCAATCGTTAAAACGCCGCCGACGCGGTCCAGCGCTATCAATCCGTATTGCTTGGCCACATTTTCAGGAATGAGTTTTGCCACTTCACGATCAATCTCATAGCCCCCGAGCGGTAAATAAGGGAAGCCGTACTGGGCCGTCAACGCCTGCGCAATCGCTTCTTCCGTGGTGTAGCCCAAAGAAACCAGAATCTGGCCGAGAAGCCCCCCCTTCTGCTTCTGGATTTTCAAAGCCTCTTCCAGGTGCTCGGGCGCGATCAGCTTGCCTTCCACCAAAAGCTCGCCCAATTGTTTCTGAACAATCTTTTTCATGGCTGCTTCACTTGGTATTCAGCAAGCGCTCAAGCTCCTGAACATCCATGGATTTCATGTACGCCAATTCCCTTGAAATTTTTCCCGTTTTAACAAGCTCCGACAGGCTCATGTTCAGTGTCCTCATTCCTTCTCTCTGGCCCATCTGCATCGCCGAGTACACCTGGTGGGGCTTCGCCTCGCGGATCAAATTCCGGATCGCCGCATTCGCAATCAGGATCTCGGCCGCCAGCACCAGGCCCCCGCCGTTCTTCTGCATAAGCTGCTGTGAAATGATGGACTGCAGCACAAACGACAGCTGAACGCGCACCTGCTGCTGCTGGTTGGACGGGAACACATCGACGATGCGGTTGATGGACTGGACCGCATCCGGCGTATGGAGCGTTGCGAATACCAGATGCCCCGTTTCCGCGACCGCGAGCGCGATTTCAATCGTTTCCAAATCCCTCATCTCGCCGATCAGGATGACGTTCGGGTCCTGACGCAGCACGTGCTTCAGCGCCTGGTTGAACGAATGCGTGTCGGCGCCCACTTCCCTTTGGTTCACCATGGCTTTCTTGTTTTTATACAAAAACTCTATCGGGTCCTCGATCGTCACGATATGGCAGGAGCGGTGCGTATTGATGTGGTCCAGCATCGTTGCCAGCGTCGTGGTCTTGCCGCTTCCGGTCGGTCCCGTCACCAAAATCAGGCCGTTGGGTTTGGCCATCAGCGTTTCCGCCACAAATTTAGGAAAACCGATCTCTTCAAACGTCATCGGCGCAAACGGCAGTGCCCGGATCGCGCAGCCGATGTTCGAACGCTGGAAAAATAAATTCACACGGAAACGTCCCAGGCCTGCCACACCGAATGAATAATCCAGCTCTTTCTCTCTTTCAAAAACCTCATATCTCTCCTTCGAGAGATGCTCAAAGATCAGCTTCTTGGTATGCTCAAGGGTGAAAGGGTGCTCGGAAATAGGGATTAATTGGGTGTCAACGCGGATGGCCGGAAGAACACCGTCTCCGATATGCAGATCGGACGCCTTGTGCGAAAGCGTGTACTCCAAAAGCTCAGTCAATGAAGGGTCTTTTCCTAGCATAGCTCCACCTCTGGTTTTGTCATAACGCTTCCACTCGGTTCACTCCTTTAAGCCTTGCCGATTTCACCCGTTCCTTGGCCTTGGAAAGAAGCTCCTCTGCCAGGGTGCCGTCGATCGGATTTTCACTGATGCCGATGCACACCGTAAACGATCCTCCGGAAAGGCCGGCGATGTCCTTTTGGATGCGATCCGCAATCTCAATGACCTTCTTCTTATTTTTATCGGGAAAAATGACGGCAAATTCACCCTTGGAAGTCCGCGCGGCACGGTCAAATTCGGACAAATACCCGCTAAAAACCTTGGCAACGGACTTAAGCGCCTCCTCCGACGCTTTCAACCCATTCCGGGATAAGAGCTCATCAAAGTTGTCCACGCTGAAACAGGCCAATGAGCACGGTTGCTGATAATGGACCGCGCGCTGGATTTCTTCGCTCAAGCGCTCCCGCAAGTATGAGCCGTTGTAAAGTCCCGTTAGGCTGTCTTTCAACGAAAGTTTTTCGACCTTCTCAAGGAGCTCGCGCGCATTGTTAGAAATGGTCTTCAGGCTATCTGAAAGCTCTTCAAGTTCGGCTACCCCTTTCATATCCGCCAGCGCGCCATCGAGCCTGCCTTCCGCAATCCCCTTGGCCACGTAACTCATATTCACGATCGGCGCGGTCAGTTGTTGGATGAGCCGGTAACCTAAAAAGGACAGGCTTAAACTGAAGAGTGTCACGAGGCTCACCACCGTCATATTCGTCGAGTTTGCTTCGAACGGATACTGGATGAATAAAGAAGCGATGTAAACACCCACGAGAATCGGCATGATCGACATCAAACAATAGGCCAACAATAGCTTGTATTGCATCTGGTTAGACGCCAAAGGCGCCTGCTTAGGTTGTTTAGGCATGGATAGATTTGTCCTTTCTTGATTAAAATAATATACTATAAATTAAAAATAGTCAATAGTGATTAATATTAAAGAAAACGCCGGATTTGAACCGAAAATCAGAAGAGGGGCCTGCGCATTTTGATGTTGAGGAGGATGCCTATGGCCAGCATGGTAATGATCACGGAGGAGCCCCCGTAACTCACCAGGGGCAAGGGCATGCCAACCACGGGCAGAAAACCCATGGTCATGCCCAAGTTGACGAGGCTTTGAACGGCCAGCATCGTGGAAATCCCGCAAGCCAGCTGGCTCCCAAATTTATCGGGGGTTTGGCCTGAAATCACGTAGCCCTTTTTTATGATGACCCAGAAAAGGGCAAAAAGAAGGATCGAAACCACAAACCCCCCTTCCTCGCCGATGACGGCAAAGATAAAATCAGTATGGCGTTCCGGAAGGAAGTTCAGCTGATTCTGCGTGCCCTCCATAAAACCTTTGCCTAAAAGGCCTCCGGAACCAATCGCAATTTTGGATTGAATAATCGTGTACCCCGCCCCCAAAGGATCCATATTCGGATTCAAAAAAACCAGAAGCCTCGCTTTCTGGTATTCCTTTAGAAACGAGAATAGGAAGGGTGCCGCGGCCGCCCCTAAAACCAGGAGCATGATCAGATGTTTGGTCCGGAATCCCCACAGGTAAAGCATCGCGAATAAAATCGGAATGAGGGTCAGTCCCGTCCCAAGGTCCGGCTCCTTCAAAATCAGGAAGAAAGGGACCGCTACGACGACAAAAGGCACCCAACGCTTCGCGCCGGAGACCGCCTCGGGCCGATAGTTCATGAAAAAACGGCTCAAGACGAGAATCACGGCCAGCTTCGCCAACTCCGAGGGCTGAATGTTGAATCCTCCGACCAAAATCCAGCGATGCGCGCCGAGTCTCGTCGGCATGAATAGGACCGCTACGAGCATTATCACCGTCACGATATAAACCGGCCAGGCGAAATCCTGCAGACGAAAATAATCCACGCGCACGATCAAAAATACGAGGAGGACCCCGATGCCCATCCACAGGATTTGCCGCACCGCGAGCGTCTCGTCGAAGGACTGCGAGGACTTAAACGAAGCGCTGTAAATGCTGAAAATCCCGATTAAAAAGATAAGCACCGGCATCAGAAAAAGTACTCTGTCGAAATGACGGAAATTTAGACGCTTTCTCACCCCGCCCTTCCAATCTCATTTTTTAAGTAATCTAAATTTCGTATCATGTTCTCTCTGGAAGGGCGGGGCTCATAGATAATCAGCGGTTTTTAACCACTTAAAGAGCTGCCCGGCCAGCGTCGCGGCCGTCACGCCTCCCCGGCCCCCGTGCTCTAAAAAAACCACCATCGCTATTTTCGGCTCCTCCTCGGGCGCAAAGCCCACAAACCAGGCGTGCGTCTTTTCCCGGCCCGATTCCGCGGTGCCGGTTTTTCCGGCCACGCGCACATCCGGTAAGCGCGCCAGACGGCCGGTGCCCGTCTCAGAATTCACGACTTCGTGCAGGCCCTGTTTCACCGTGCGCCAGTGCACTGCGGGAATGTCCGTAAAATTCGTGCTCTTATCGGCCGCTTTTACGGCTTCAATCCGATCGATCACATGGGGCTTCACGGGCCGCCCTTCCGTGGCCGCCGTGGTGATCATCATAACCGCCTGAATCGGCGTCACCTGAAGATATCCCTGGCCGATCGCCAGATTGGCGGTGTCCCCGTCAAACCATCCCTCGTGTTTTGCGCCCCGCTTCCAATCCCTTGAAGGCACAAATCCCGGCTTCTCCCCCGGCAAGTCAATGCCCGTCAACCGGTGAAAACCAACGGCCGCCGCCTTCTGGAAAATCGCATCCGCCCCGGCCGCCAATCCCAGATTGTAAAAATACACGTTGCAGGAATGCGCAAACGCCTCCGACAAATTCTGCGGGCCGTGCCCCGCCTCCTTCCAGCAATGAAAAAGCGTGCCCCCGATCCGCGCGAAGCCCGCGCAATCGAACGAGGTGGCGCCCGAGGTTCTCCCTCGGCCCAATGCGGCAAGTGCGGTAACAATTTTAAAAATGGAGCCGGCAGGGTATTGGCCGCGCACGCTGCGGTTCACCATCGGCGAACCTTCGCCGCGGAGATACTTCCCGACTTCCTTTCGGCCTTTCTTGGACGAAAACAGGTTCGAGTCAAAGGAAGGGGCGCTGTTCAAGCTTAAAATACCCCCGTCCTTTATTCTCATCACGACCACCGCGCCCCTCTGCGGACCCAAAAGCTCCTGCACATAAGACTGGAGCTTCGCGTCTACGGTCAAATGGATGTCCTTGCCCTCTTTAGGTTCTTTAACGCCCAAAGCCCTCAAAAATTTTCCGCGGTTATCAATCTCGATCTGGAGGCCCCCCGAAAAGCCGCGCAAGTATCCTTCGTAGGACTTTTCAATCCCTTCGCGGCCGAGCCAGTCTGACTGACGGTAGCCATAGGCATCGAGATCCTCCGTCTCTTCCTCGGTCATTGGTCCCAGGTAACCCACCAGATGCGCGGCGGCGGCCGCCTGAGGGTATTCCCTTACGGGCCTGGTCTCAATCATAAATCCGGGCAGACTATCCGTCCTCTCCTCTATCTCCAGAGCCTGCGATTGGCTGATGTCCTCGGCCACCACCACCGTATTAAAAACCCCGGGCTTCTTCTTCGACACGCTCCTCTTTAAATCCTCCGCGTCCGCGCCTAAAATGGCGGCGATCACGTTCAAGCTTTGGTCCATTCTTTTTTTAGCCTCGCGCGGAAACACCGAGCAGTTAAAACTCAGACGGCTCGTGGCCAGAAGCGCCCCGTGACGGTCAAATATCCGGCCCCGCGGCGCCTCCAAATAAATTACACGGATCCTGTTTTTTTCGGATAGAGAGCGGTAGTAAGCGCCTTTCAGGACTTGCATCCGGAATAAATTCAACGTGATTAAAACAAAACCGACAAGAACCAGAATCGAAAGACGCTGGGTCTTCATGCTTTCGGAAACGGCTAACGCCATCTTACTGAGGCAAACGAAACAAACTTAAGAAAGCGAAAAAGCAGTGGAGATACAACAAGGGTCAAGAGAAGCGATCTCCATTCGGCGGCACTTCCTAAAACCACGACTACTCCCCCCTCTTGCCACGAGAAATCCTGATAAATCAGGCGGCTTAAGACCAGCACGAAAACATTTGAAATAACCGGAAGGAAAAGCTGCGTCCACAAACTGTCAGGGAACAGCGTCGAGGCCGACCAGCCCGAAACCATGCCGACCCACCCATAGAGAAGCAGTTGCGGGCCGATCCGCCCCACGCCCAAAAGATCCAGAAGGAACCCCGCGGTACAGCCGGACACAAATCCAAATCGCGGCCCTTCGGACAATCCATAAAATATCACTCCGACGAGGAGAAACGGAAAAATCTCACGGGGGAAAACAAAATGCAGCGCATTCTGCAGGAGCAAAAGAAAAAAAATCCAGACAAAGGCCCAGGTGCGCGTGCTATTCCACACAGCTGATTTCCTCCAGGCGGTTCAAACCCGCCAGAGGCTCCATTTCCGCCACCTGGTAAATTTGACCGCGCTCTTTCCAGGAACGCTCGATGAGCCCCACGGGAATGGCTTTTAAAAAGAAATGACCGAGGCCGGCCGTTTCCACCAAATCCCCTTTTTTCAGTTCCGTTTCGACGGGGATATATTTGATTCGGCAGCGACCGTTCGCGGAGCCATACAGCATGCCCTGGTCGCGCGTACGCTGCACCAAAACGCTCATACGGAAACCGGGATCCGAAATCACAAGCACCTTGGAAACCGACGGGCCCACCTCCACCACTTTTCCGACCAGCGCATTATCGGACAACGCAAGCATGTTCGCGCGGATTCCCTCACGGGAGCCCTTATCAATCAGGAAGCTTCGGTTCCACGCAAAAGAGGACCGCGCAATCACGCGGCTGACCACCACCCGGCGGAAATTCGCGGGAATCACCCGCCTCAAACTTAAGAGTTTCGCCAGACGCGCATTCTCGTGCCTGATTTCCTCGGAATGAATGCCTTGCAGCCGGAGGCTGGAAAGCGCGCCTTTAAGTCTTTTATTTTCATCGGCATTCTTTTTGAAACAGAAAAGATCAAGCGCCGCCTGGGCCATCCGGCTGGAAAGGGTTAAGGGGGTTTTTAAAAAAGAATAAGCGGAAACTTTAAAAGTAAGCGCTAAAGAGACAGGGGTGGCGACCAGAAATAAAACAAAGATTCCTATAACGAAAAAGGCTCGTGTCGCTTTCAATGCCTGTAAAAAACAAGTGGGCTATCAGCAGTCTGATGAAAAAGCCCCGGATGAGGCTTTTTCATCAGACTGTCAACTTTCTATCGTACGATTCGCGGAAACTGTGACTCTTTTCAAGTAATGAAGCTCGCTCAAGATCTTGCCGGTCCCGGTGGCGACCGCAATCAAGGGGTTTTCCGCCACATGCACCGGTAATCCGGTTTCTTCGGAAATAAGCTTGTCCAGACCTCTCAACAGGGAGCTTCCGCCGGCCATCACAATGCCCCGGTCGATCAAATCCGCGCAAAGCTCGGGCGGCGTTCTTTCCAGCGTAACCCGCACGGCCTCGATGATGTATTGAATGGGCTCGGCCAGCGCCTCGCGCACTTCCTCCGAGGTGATCTTCACCATTTTCGGAAGCCCCGAAACCAGGTCCCGTCCACGGATTTCCATCGAAAGCTCTTCATCGAGCGGATACGCGGAACCGATCTTTATCTTGATTTCTTCGGCCGTGCGCTCGCCGATCATCAGGTTGTAGGTCTTTTTCACATGCTCAGTGATCGCGTCGTCAAACTCGTCACCGCCGATACGAATGCTCCTTGAGAATACGATGCCCGCAAGGGAAATCACGGCCATTTCGCTGGTGCCGCCGCCGACGTCGATGATCATGCTGCCGGCCGGCTCCTGAATCGGCAAACCCACGCCGATCGCCGCCGCCATCGGTTCCTCAACCAAATAGACTTCCCGCGCGCCCGCGTGAAGCGCGGAATCACGCACCGCCCTTTTTTCGACTTCGGTAATGCCTGAGGGGATCGCGATCACCATGCGGGGACGCACAAAACGCTTGCGGTTATGGACCTTGTTGATAAAATAACGGAGCATGCTTTCGGTGATTTCAAAGTCGGCGATAACCCCGTCCTTCATCGGGCGGATCGCGACGATGGACCCGGGCGTGCGTCCGAGCATGCGCTTGGCTTCGTCGCCGACGGCCAACACTTCGGCTGTGCCCTTGCGGATGGCTACGACAGAAGGCTCACAGAGCACGATGCCCTGTCCCTTCACATTGACGAGTGTACTGGCCGTGCCCAGATCAATTCCCATGTCATTGGAAAAAAACCCAAGCAACCAGTTCGTGAACTTTTGGATTAACTCGAAAAATTGTTTCAAATTTACTCTAACTATAAGCAGGACGGCTGATTATAACAATCAACCCCTAGGGTGTCAATGTTTGAAAAAAAGCGCCGGTTTGCTTTAATAGTTCAAAAAAACCGGGAAAGGACGTGTCTATGCACTCTATGTCTTCCACGGTCGTTTCCCCCTGAGCTACCAGACCGGCCACGACGAGCGACATCGCAGTCCTGTGATCTTTAAACGAGTTCACCACCGCCCCTTTAAGCGGCGTAGGCCCCTCAATAAACAGCGAATTTCCTTCAGCGCGGATCTGCGCACCTAGGGTTGAGAGCGTGGAAACCATCGAGTGAATGCGGTCGGTCTCTTTCACGCGAAGCTCCTCCGCCTCATGAATAATGCTTCTCCCGCGCGCCTGCGTTGCCAACACCGTAAGAATGGGGATTTCATCGATGAGCGGCGGGAGCTCTTCCTTTTTAATTTCGAATGCTTTGAGCGGTTGAGACACGAGCGAAAAATCGGCGGCCGGCTCCGGCCCTCCGAGCCCGCCCCTCCGGTAATTGTCAAAACGCACGCCCATTCTTTTGAGGACTTCAAGAACCCCCGTCCGTGTGGGGTTATCAAGCACCGACTTAAATTCGAGTGCCGATCCCGGCACCAAAAGAGCCATCGCCATGAAAAACGCCGCGCTCGAAATGTCCCCCGCGATCCGAAATTCGCGCGCTTCCAGCCTCTGGCCTCCCTGGATGGATACTCGCAAACCCTGTTCCTCGATCCGGCCGCCGAAATACTTCAAAAACCGCTCCGTATGGTCTCTGGATTTCGCAGGCTCCGTAACCGTTGTTTTTCCATCCGCATAAAGCCCCGCCAGAAGCAGCGCGGACTTCACCTGCGCGCTTGGAACCGGAAGGTTTGCTTCAATGCTTTTCAGTTTGCCGCCGCGGATCTTAAGCGGCGCGAAATTCGCATGGTCCCGGCCTTCCACGAGAGCCCCCATTTTTTTTAAATAATCCGTCACGCGGCGCATGGGCCTTGAAGAAAGCGAGGCGTCCCCTGTCAAAGTCGCCTCAAACGGCTGACCCGCCAGGACACCCAAAAGAAGCCGCATGGAGGTGCCGGAATTGCCGAGGTATATTTCCTTCTTCGGTACTTCTAAGGAGTCAAGACCCCGGCCGTGGATCGTAAGCTCCGTCGGAGAATGGGTTCGGATCTCTACCCCCAGCGACTCAAAAGCCTCTTTCGTGCACACACAGTCCCCGCCCGGCAAAACATTTGTAAAATGGGATTTCCCTTCGGCGAGTGAACCAAATAGGATCGCCCGGTGCGACAGGGATTTGTCGCCCGGGAAAGAAAGCGCGCCCGCCAGCGCACGCGTCTGTTTTTTAACCTTTACGGACTTCATGAGTTACTGAGCTACGGCGTTTTTTAAAATCAGCTTAAAATCTTCCGGGGTTTCTGCTTCAAACTTCATTAGTTTACCACTTTGGGGATGAATAAACTGTATCCGGGCCGCATGGAGCGCATGCCTTTTAAAATCACCTTTTGTTCCGTAAAGCCCGTCGCCGACCACCGGATGGCCGAGGTGCGCCATGTGCACGCGGATTTGGTGGGTACGTCCCGTGAGAAGCTTTATTTCCAGAAGCGTCGCGGTTTTGAACCGCTTGAGGACCCGGTAGCGCGTTTCGGCGGCCTTCGCCGATTCCAAACGGGAAACGGCCATCTTCTGCCGTATCTTCGGGTGCCGGCCGATCGGCTCGCTGACATGGCCTTCCTCAAACTCGATCCGCCCCCTGACAACCGCCAGGTACGTCTTGGAAAAGCTCCTGTCCGCAAATTGGGACTGCAATAGGCGGTGCGCGCGGTTCGTTTTTGCGATCACCAGCAGGCCCGATGTTTCCTTGTCCAGGCGGTGCACGATGCCGGGGCGCTCTTGGCCGCCCACGCTCGAAAGCGTGGAGCCCCTTCCCAAGAGCGCATTCACCAAAGTCCCCCCCGGATGACCTGCGCCCGGATGGACCACCATCCCAGCGGGTTTATCAACGATCAGCAGTTCGTTGTCTTCGTAAATCACTTTAAGCGGCATCTCTTCAGGCGCCAGGCGCGTTGTCTTCGAAACGGAAATTTCCGTCTCGATGCGGTCGCCGGGTTTTAAGAGGTGTCTGGGCTCGACGTGCTTCCCATTGACCGTGATCTGGCCCTTTTTAATCGAACGCTTGATTTCTTCACGAGAATGCTCGTGCTTCAGAAGTTTTGCCAGATACGAGTCGATTCTTTCGGAGGCCCAAAGGGCCTCGACATCAAAATGGATTTTTGCCATGGATTATTCTTGAAAAAATAAACAGCGCGAGTGCCGCCGCCAAAAGAAAAACGCTTGTCCACTGAGGGATGGTGAGAAAAAAAATCAGAATCTGGTCCCCCCTCAAAAACTCCAATAAAAATCTTCCCGCGCCATACCCCGCGACGTACCCCATAAAGATTTCTCCGTCACGATGTTTTTTGGAGGACAAAACAAAAAGAAACAAGGATAACAGAAGAAGAAACGCGGATTCATAAATCTGGACAGGCAGGCGCGGAGCCCCCTCCCCCGGTAAAAGAACGCCCCAGCCCGATTCCGTAAAGTGCCCGAAACAGCAGCCATTCAGAAAACAGCCGATACGCCCAATCGCATGGGACAACGGAACCAGCGGCGCGAAAAAATCAAGCAGCTTCAATACCGGCAGTCTTCTTCTGAGGGCGTAAATAAGCCCGCTCGTCGCCGCAAACATAAAACCTCCGTACCAGACAAGCCCTCCTTGCTGGACTGAAAACACTTTCATGGGAGCGGACCCGTATTCTTCAAAATGCTGCAACACGTAAAAAAACCGTGCGCCGATCACGCCGGTCACAAAAAGCAAAAACACGAGGTCCGAGACCGCGTCCCTTGAAAAACCAAACCGGGCGGCGCTGGAGACAACCAAACAAAACGCCGCGAGCATCCCCATTGCCACAAAAAAACCGTAGGAATAAACCGCAACGTCACCCATCTTAAAAAGGACAGGATGCATCTTAAGCTCTGCTCCGTTCTTTCAGGAAAAAACTTAAAGATATCAAAAAAATCCCGGTGCAGATGCTGATGTCCGCTCCATTGAACACGGGCCAAACTCTGAAATCCAAAAAGTCTATCACATAGCCGTACCGGACTCTGTCATAGGCATTACTGACCGCACCCGCCAAAACCAGCGCCCATCCGTAAGAGACGGGACTGAGCGGCCGATGGCGGTTCTTCACAAACCACGCGGTAATCCCCAGAATAAAAAAAACCGAGATCCCGATCAAAACACCCTGTGAATGTTTCATGATTCCAAAAGCCGCGCCTGTGTTGTTCACGCGGGTGATATGGAAGTATCCGGCGATCACCGGGAGACTTTCCGTCTCGCGGACGTAATGAAGTATTAAAATTTTAGTGAATCGATCCAGAATGATGACGAGCGAGACGACTAGAGGGACTATTTTTTCTTCTTTTCCTGTTTTTCCTGGCAGGGAACGCACAGTTCCGCGTAAGGGACCGCTTTTAAACGCACTTTGGTAATCTTTTTTTCACAGACTTCACAAAGGCCGAACGCATTGTTGTCAATTTTTTCAAGTGCGGTGTCAATCCGGTGAAGCACGGTCTGTTCCTTGTCCGCAAGCCCCAGAGAAAACTCACGGTCATAATTGTCGGTCGCCATGTCCGCCATGTGAAGGCTGTAAGCCGAGAGGTCCCCGGCCGCTTCGCGCTGGGAGGTCTTGAGCGCGTCGTTGGCGATGTGCTCGATCCCTTTCGCAAGCTCTGCTTTCTTTTTCAATAAAAGCTCTTTAAAAAGCTTGAGGTCTTTCTTTGTCATGGATGTCGCCATTTTTCAAACTCCTTTTAAAACTTTTGAGCAGCGATCGCAAAGCGCCGGATGCTCTCTGTTTTTCCCCACCGTCTCGCAAAAATTCCAGCAGCGTGCGCACTTTTGGCCGCGCGCCTTTCGGACTGCCACTGATAAAGTTTCCCCCGATCCCAGGCCGTCCGATCTCAGTTCCACATGCGATACGAGAAAAAGCCCGGCAAGCTCAGCCTTAAAATCCTTCAAAAAATCAAACTCACCGGATTTGGAAAGAGTCAATTCTACCTCAGCCTCAAGTGAATTGCCAATCTCTTTTTTCTCGCGCCGCTCTTCGAGCGCTTTCAAAACCTTCTCGCGGATCCCGAACAAACGCTGCCATTTCTCCTCGAGCGCGGCATTGCGGTTCCTCGAAGAAGCCTTTGGCCATTCCTCCAGATGCACGCTCTCCTTAAATCCGAGGCTCTGCCACACCTCCTCGCAGGTAAACGAAAGTACCGGCGCCAGCATCCGGCCGAGTGCCGCCAAGATCTCATAAAGCACGGTCCTGGACGAACGGCCGGACACGGACGAGCGTAAATCCGTATAAAGCCTGTCTTTCAAAACATCGAGATAAAACGAAGACAGCTCCTTCACGCAAAAATTATAGACCGCATGGTAAGCGCGGTGAAGCTCATAAGCCTCAAACGCGCCCGTGACTTCTTCTTTCAGCGCTTCAAGCTTTGAAAGCGCCCAGGCATCCACTTCCAAAATTTCATTTAAAGGCAACGCTTCCTTGTCAGGATCAAACCCGTGCAAGTTTCCGAGTAAATACTTGAACGTGTTCCGGATCTTGCGATAACCTTCGGCGATCCGTGCCAGTCCGTCCTGGGAAATGCGAATATCGTCCGAGGTGTCGCTTGAAAGCACCCAGAGCCTCAAGATGTCCGCGCCGTACTGCTTCATCACTTCCTGCGGAGAAATCACATTGCCGGCGGACTTCGACATCTTCTTCCCTTCCCCGTCGACAATGAAGCCGTGCGTCAACACTTCCTTGTAAGGGGCCACGCCCGAGATGCCGCAGGAAACCAAAAGCGAGCTCTGGAACCATCCGCGGTGCTGATCGCTGCCTTCCAGGTACAGGTCGGCCGGAAATTGAAGTTTGTCCTGTTCCAACAGCACCCGGCAATGGCTTGCGCCCGACTCAAACCAAACGTCCAGAATGTCTTCGCCTTTTTTCAAGTCCTTGCGGCCGCATTTTGGGCATGAAAATTTTCCCTCCGTGAGCTCCAGCGTGGATTTGCTGAACCACGCGTCCGAGCCTTCTTTCTTAAATTTGTCCCGGATAAAACGAATCAGCGCCGGATCCAACAGCGCCTCGTCGCAAGACGCGCAGGTGAACACCGGCACCGGGATCCCCCAATAACGCTGCCTTGAAAGACACCAGTCAGGCCGTGATTCCATCATCCCGGAGATGCGGTTTTGCCCCGCCTCGGGCACCCAGCGCACTTTTTTAATCGCCTCAAGCGCTCTTTTACGCAGATCCTGGCGGTCCACCCCCATAAACCACTGCTTCGTGGCGCGCGTAATGACCGGGCTCTTGCAGCGCCAACAGGTCGGGTAGGAGTGCTTTATCTTCCCCGCATAAAGCAGGTTCCCTCTTCGGGAAAGAAGGTCTATGATTTTGTCGTTTGCCTTTAGGACAAATTCACCTTTCAATTCGCCGGCTTCCTGCGTGAACCTCCCTTTGGGGTCCACAGGCATCAACACCGGAAGATTCCGTTTAAGACCGGTTTTATAGTCGTCCATGCCGTGACCGGGTGCGGTGTGCACGCAACCGGTGCCGTCCGTGCGCGAAACATAATCGGCAAGCACCACCTCCGAGAGCCTGTCGATGAAAGGGTGCCGGGCCTTCAGGCCCTCCAGCTCATGTCCGCGTTTGCGGATCAAGATTTCATGTTCCTCAGGCGTTTCCGGCGCAAGGGTTTTAAGGAGCGGCCCCCATAACGGTTCGACGACAATCAGGGTCCCAAAAGCCCGGGTCGTGACAAACACGTAGTCAAAATCAGGATTCAACGCCACCGCCGCGTTCGCAACCAAAGTCCAGGGCGTGGTGGTCCACACCGCGAAAGAAACCTTCTCTTCGGTTTTTAGCTGTATCCCCTTTTTGGAGAGCTCCTCCCGATCCACCGGGAATGCAGCGTAAATCGAGGGCGAGATATGATTCTCATCATATTCCAATTCCGCGTCCGCAAGCGCCGTTTCGCAGGCCGTGCACCAATGAACGGGTTTTAAACTTTGAAAAATATAGCCTTTTTCGGTTAGTTTTGCGAAGGCGTCAATCACGGCCGCCTCGAAGTCGTGACTCAGCGTCAGATACGGATTCTGCCAGTCCCCCAGGACCCCAAGCCGGATGAATTGGGAGCGCTGTTTGTCCACGAATTTAAGCGCATACTCCGCGGCTTTCTTTCGGAAACTCACAGCATCCATTTCGTACTTCGTGATCTTGAGCTCTTTGAAAAGCTGGTGCTCGACCGGCAGTCCATGACAGTCCCAGCCCGGAATATACGGCGAATCCAGACCGCGCATCGTCTTGTATTTCACGATAACATCCTTGAGTATTTTATTCAGCGCGTGGCCGATATGAATGTCGCCATTTGCGTAGGGGGGGCCGTCATGCAGCACAAACTTCTTCTTGCCTTGTCGGGCCTTACGGATCTTTCCGTAAAGGTCCTCTTGTCCCCATTTTTCAATGAAAAGCGGTTCGCGATTCGGCAGTTCCGCCTTCATCGGGAAGTCCGTGACCGGCAAATTCAGCGTCTTTTTATAATCGGCTTGAGCCATTGCTTATTTTTATCTCTATCGGAATCGGATCGCGAGCCCCAGGAGGGTCTTGACGAGGAAAATTTTAAGGAAATACAAGAAAAGAATCGCAAACAACGGCGAGATATCAAAACCGAGCTTGTAGGTCGGAATCAGCTGCCGGAAAGGCCTTAAGATCGGTTCCGTGGCTCTTTCAATGAACTGCACAATCGGGTTGGCGGGGTCCGGATTCACCCAGCTTAAAAGCGCACGGATAATGATGAGCCACCAAAAAATCTCGACGGCATACCCCGACACGGCCGCGAGCGCCTCAAAAAAGTTTCCTAACACGAACATCTGTTATTTCCCCTGGCTGATTTCACGCGAGCGCTTAAACGCCGCCTTCACGGCATCGTGGACGCTTTTCCCAAAACCCTGTTTCTGGTAGACCTTGAGCGCCGCTTCCGTGGTTCCGCCCTTCGAAGCCACACGCTCGATCAGAACTTCCGGGTCCTCCCGGCTCTCCAGCATCACTTTACCGCTCCCGAATGCCGTTTGATAAACGAGCCTTTTGGCCACGTCCACCTTCATGCCGGATTCATACGCGGCTTCGATCAATTTCTCGGCCAGTAAGAAAAAATAAGCGGGGCCTGAACCGCTCACGGCCGTCACCAGATCCAGCATCTTTTCCGGCACTTGTTCCATTTCGCCGAATGCGCTCAAAACGGCTTCGGCAATTTTCCTGTGCCTCTGGTTCGCGTGTTTCCCCAAGCTGAACGCGGACATTCCCGCCAAAACCAAGGCGGGCATGTTCGGCATCACGCGGATCACGGATACCGGTTTCTTAAAAAACTGCTCTATCCTGGCGATCGGCATCCCGGCCGCGATGGAGATCACCAGGCAATTCGGATCGAGGCTGCTGGCTATTTCCTCGATCACCTCCCGAAGTATCTGGGGCTTCACCGCCAAAATCACGATATCGGAGAGCGACACGCATTGACGGTTCGATTTTGCAAGACGGATATGGGTTTCTTTTTTGAGCGCGTTCAGTTTTTTGGCGTCGACGTCGAATACGGTGATATTCTGCGGGTAAACGGATTTTATAACCAGCCCCCGCACCATCGCCTGACCCATGTGGCCGGCGCCTATGACGCTGATCTTCAACCCGCTCAACACCGACTTCTCTTTCACGTTCTTCCCCCAAACAGCCCGCGGCCGATGCGGATCATATTCGAACCCTCTTCGATGGCCATCTCAAAGTCGTCACTCATTCCCATCGAAAGGTATTTCATCTCAAGATTCTCCCGGATTTTAAGCGTCTTGCACACGCCGAAGATATTCTTTAGTTTCTTGAATGAGTCGCGGAGGACCTGCTCGGACGCCCCCAAAGGACCGATCCCCATCAACCCCATGGTCTTCACATTCGGAAGCTTCACGATTTCTTCAAGCACCGTATAGACCTCTTCGGGCTTGAAACCGTATTTCTTCGGTTCGCCGGAGACATTCACCTCTAAGAGAACCGGCATGCATCGGCTCAAGGCTTGAGATTCCTTACTGATTTCCTTCGCAACGCGCACCGAATCGACGGATTGGATCATCTGAAAAAGCGAAACCGCCTGTTTGACCTTATTGGACTGCAGATGCCCGATGAGGTGCCATTCCGGCGGCGGTTGAATATTCAGAATTTTTGGCTCGGCCTCCTGCACTTTATTTTCACCGAAAACCGCAACCCCGGCTTCTTTGGCCTCGGTGACCCTGTCCGCGCTCACGCCTTTCGTGACCGCAACCACCGTGATGTCTTTCAAAGAACGGCCCGTTTTCCGGGCAGCTCCCTCTATTTTACCGTGAACAAGATCCAGGCGTTCTCTCAGACTCATTAGGGGCCAAGGTGCGAGTGATGGGCTAATCTAGCACATGGGTCCCAAAAGTTCAAGGCGGCCAAGTCCCTTCTTCACCTGAATAATCTGCACGCTGATATTATCGCCGCCTCCGCTCTGGTTTGCCAAATCTACGAGCCGCGCGCAACTTTCCGGAGGACTGAAGCCCATCGCGGTCCGGCGAAGGTCTTTTTCACTCACGTAGGCGTAAAGCCCGTCACTGCATTGGATATAAATGTCCCTTTCTTTAAGCTCGGATTCGTAAATATCCACGGCCAGTTTCAAGTCCGTGCCGATGGCCCGCGTCAGCGTATGCCTTCCCGAGGCGTGGTCCTGGGTCAGACACAAGAGCTCCCCGTCCCTCACACGGTAAATCCGGGAGTCGCCGACATGCCCGACCGTCAATTTGTTTGCTTTAAAAAGAGAGCAGGTAAGCGTTGTGGCCATCCAGTGGTTGCGCGTCGTGTTTTGATTGATGTTGTAAATCCTCGAATTGACCGCTTGGATGGACTGGTGAAGCCAGGAGGCAGGCGGCAAACGCTCGAAATGAGAGAAGAAATTGCGCATCTCGTCGACGGCCAGGCGGCTTGCCTCTTCACCGCGCGCCATGCCCCCGAGGCCGTCGGCCAGAACAAATAGAGCGCCGCGCTTTTTTAAAAGCTCCGGCTCCTCAGGAACTTCAATAAAAATTGTGTCCTCGTTATTATCACGCAGCCGGCCGGCGTCTGTCTTTTGAGAGTAAAGAAAGTGAAAAGGCAACGGAAGGCGCGCCTACGGATGCGGGGTTAAATCCCGCTGTTTCTTCGCGCGGCGCGCCCAGGTAAATCCGATCCCGGCGATCACGGATAAAACCAAGCCCACAACAGCCAGCAAGAACAAAGCGCCCGCGATGGCTCCCTTGGTTTGAGAAGAACCGGGGTCCCCAAAGCACACAGAACAGGCGATAAAAAAATGCCTCATTTCTTTACAAATCCTTTGATTTTTTTATGAACTGGACAAGGTACAGGACTAAAACACCCGAGAGCGTAAAAAACCCCGCGCCAAACAACAGATCCCGGATGTCCTTAGAAACAAGATATTTTTGAATGCCCCAAGCTCCAACCCAAGTGCATAGTAAGTCGGAAACGATAATGAAAAAAATATGCACGAACCGAAGCGACATTTAGCACCTCACGCTTAAATTAATAGTGGGAGATTGAAGGTAAAATCAAAACCGCCAGGAAAAATAGAACCGTGAACACAAGCACCGCAAAGATAATTTTTTTCTCGCCTGAAAGATGCATGAAAAAAGCCGCCACAAGCGATCCTTTGAAGCAAGCTATCAAAAGCGCGATAACTACGGCCCAACCAATCGGCAGATGAAAATAAGACACAGCCACCGTGAGAATCGTCAGGCACGCCAGCGCGATAAAAACACGGATATAAATTTTGACGTGATGTTTGACTTCGTCCTGAGACAAGCGGCTCATTCTGTTGGCTCTCCTGCAAAGACTATAGCGCCGCCACCCATCATTAAAGTAAGTACAACGCCGGAAAAAGGAAAATCCAGACCAAATCCACAAAATGCCAGTAAAGACCCGCAGCCTCCACGCGTCCCGTAAACTGATCGGGATCCTTCTTCCACAACGCGCTGCCGGGCAGCAAAAG
>MHFI01000057.1 GCA_001804125.1 Omnitrophica bacterium RIFCSPHIGHO2_02_FULL_51_18 | reverse complement strand
GACAGGACGGGCCATATCGCCAACGCGGTGTTTCTGAACGAGGGGGCCTTTTCCAGATTCTTTTATCAGCCCGCCCTTCCGACCGCCTCCGGAGGCGCAGCGGGCCAGGCGCCCTCCCTTCCGCCCGGCCTTATCTCCGACAAAGTCATCGTGACCGCCGACCCCGACGGCGGTTATCGCCTGGAAGTCCTGCCCGGCGCCAGCCTCGCCATGATCAAAGGCCAGTTCGCGCCGTTCGCCGCGGGGTCGAGGGATATTCATGTCGCCGCGGGTGTGGAGGCATTGGGCATGACATTCCGCTCGTCCGGCACGATTGATATCACTTCTGACGGCCGTTTGGCTGCGCGAGAGGATGTCCAGGTCGAGGATGCAAGGACAAAGTTTATCGGCACGATGCTTCGCGCGGAAAGTGGCCATGCCTCTGCGATGCGCTATGACCAGGGTCAGGGCCAGAAGGAGGTGGAATTTGATTACAATGGGCGCACGATCACAGCGCTCATGGAAATCAACGCTAATGGCGAACTCGTCTTTTCGTCGGACCGGAAGATTATATATTATTCGGGAATGCTCGACTTCACAGGGGTTGAGCTCACGCCCTCTTTTGATTTGCTTGGTCGAAGCGCCCTTGTGCCGGTGGGCGGTGAGGCGAGTCTTGGCATGCAGAAGATAAACGACGCGAAGCTCGGCAAAGCGAAAGCGGAAGTCATTTTGCGGGCCATTTATGCGGGCGGTCAGGTGCTATTGGATTATCGTGTCAATGAGCTTTACGTGGATTACCAGCCCGTCGGCACTGCGGTCGGCACTGCGTCGGATTTTGACCTCATGTCGATCAACCGTACCAACGCATCCGTAACTTTTGAGACTGTCCAGGTAGATGGCAAAGAAAAACAAGTGATACGGCTTTCCGGAGTGGTTACCTCATTGGGCGGTCAGTTCCTATACGCCGCACCCGGAGCTATTTTGAGAACCGTGGAAACACCCGTACCCGGCCTCTCTCAAGACGGGAGCATGTTTAGCAGTGGGGAGATTTATATCACGCCTCAGGGTGTGTTGGCGCTTTCAGGTGAGGATAACCCGGTGCAAGTTTATAACCAGACAGGCATATGTATAGGATATCTGACCGCCAATAAGGTGGTGGAAGGTGTTGCGTTGTCACCGGGCGTCGGACCGAGACTGTTTGATCTTGATCTGCATTCCCAGACCTTCAAGATGGCCGACGGATTGTCGGGTAAGACGCTCGAATCTGCCAAAAACACTCTTACGAGCTACGAGAGAATCACCGTTCTCTTCCAAAACGGCCAGTATTACGCGCAGGCTAATCTCAGGGCTTTCACGAACCAGGTTGAAAGCTATATTCGTTACGATGTGGGCTATGCGCCTGACGGGGAAAGGATCACCGTTCACACAAACTGGGTGCAGGAAGGCGCCGCCGCGTCTCCTGGAAGCTCGACGGCCGATCTTGTCGCCCGCGGCCAGTCGGTTGAGTTAGTGGGCAAGGCGCTCACGGATGACAGCTATAAGAGAATCGCCAAGGATCTCCAAACCAGCGTCGAGCAACAGGTGAATTTATTCACAGTCCAGGGCAAGTTCTTTGGAACGGCTTTGCAGGTTAATCCGGACCACGCCGTCGCCGCGTACCGCACGGGCAACCATATTTACGACGGAGGCGGTGTCCGGTTGACCGCGGACGCGGGGATCGACGAATGGAAGCATAAGGATGCCGCGTTTCACAGCGAAAACGGCGCGCTTCGTTCTCTCGAGGCCAGGGGCGTCACCGTTAATCTCCTGGCAACGGGCCTCACGGATTCACAAAAGAAACTGGGTGAATTGCTGAAACAGAACCTCGAAAGCCAGGTCAATCTTTACACAAGCGACGGCCATCTTTACGCACGGGCGCTTATGAGCGGAGAACCGGCCATGCCCGTCAGCAAGCAGACGATTCAAGGGTACCTGCGCGCGGATATGGTTTATGCCGCGGCGGACGGGGTCATGATCTTTAGCATTGCCGAAAGATCGGTGACAGGTCTGGCCGCAGCCGAAGGCAGTGAAAGCCGAAATCTCGAAGCGAGATTCACGGATATCACGATGCTGGCCGACAAGGCGCATCAAAAACTTGCCGATAATCTGGCCCAGAGCTTCAAACAGCAAATCAACCTGTATCTTGACGGTGAGTATTACGGACAGCTTCGGCTTGATGCCAAAGACAAGCCCTATTTTTATATCCGTTCAATTAGGGGCGAGCCCTACGCTTTTGGCTTAAACGGCGTACGGCTTGGCCAGATGCAGAAACACATCGAAGTTGTATCTAGATCCCAAAGCATCAAAGCAGAATCTATCAATCTTGTTCTTGTCACGGGTCTCAAGGGTGCCGACTCAAGCCTAGCCAACAAGCTGAAAGAGGAATTCGCTTCGCAGGCGGTGCTTTATCAGAATGACAAGTTTCTCGTCAATGCCATGGTGTCCACAGAAGATGGCAAGAAAGTGTATTTCTGGCCGGAAGGCAAAAAGGCGGATCAAAACCTCAACGTCATTATGGATGGAGTCTTGTTATTTAGTCATGCCTTTGGACAGACACTACTCGAAAAAGGTCGAAAAGGCGTGCTTTATGTTGATCCCTTAGATGGCAAATCAAAGAAAATAGATCTTACGGATAAGTGGTCTAATTTTGATGTATCAGCAAAGGGTGTCACTTTAAACGTACAACAGAAGGATATACTTAAGACATTATTTATTAAGACAGGGATTATGCACGCGCCGGGCGGGTTTGCGATGATCGGAAACAAGATGATTGGTGCTTATGATTATAACGATGGTCAACTCATCGTGAGAGACCTCTACGTTACGCCGCCAAATCAGACACCAGGCGATCCTAAAAATTACACGATGAAAGTTTTAACGGATGGCACTGTTATAAAGATAAATGCAGGATCACAGTCTATAACGCCCTTTGAAAAGAAACTCATTGATTTCCGAGAGGATAGCGTCAATCAAAGTGTCATGCCGCTGACCGAAGATGCCTCGGTGCTCATGACATTAGCAAATCCTCCAGGGAAGAAAATGCTCCAGACAGGAGGCGCTTCCGACTTTAAAGTAAGTGGAGAAAGCTTAACAGACCGAGACTTGTCCTTTCCCAAGCAACTTTTCATGGCCTATGGTTTGAGGCAAGTCCCGTCCGTAGACAAGTTATTTAATATGGATGGCCCACTCTATGGAGATGTACACCGCTATAACGGTCAAATGTTCGTCTTGCCGGTGGCTATGCCAGATACACTCTTGAAAGTCATGTCCAGTGGTCAGCTTTATTTAGCGACTCCGGGAGAACAAGACCTTTTGAAGCAACCTGAGATTGTTCACCTCTATCAAAGTTCGATTGACGAGGGACTTCCGATGTCCAGAGTTCCTACAGGGAATGATGTCTATACGCGGGATGGTGTTTACTCTAATTTTACGGTGAACACGATTGGTTTCGATACCCAAGAAGCTGATTTTGCAAAGAGTCTCTTTATTCAATCCGGTATAAGAAAACCCATTCAGGAAACATCTCTCTATAACGCTGACGGATCGGTTTTTGCTGTTGCCAGCCGTTATGATGAAAGGGGCATGATTCGATCGTTCCAGACACCCGATATGGTTCAGACAAATCAATTTATGGATTTGACAGTGGATGGAGGAACGCGCGCGCAATTTGAGCCGGTACATGTCGTTAAAGACTTAACATCCGCCGGAATGAGTTCGATGGATGACATGATTCCTATGTCGCGTATGTTATCGGATGAGCAAATTCTTGATCAAAACTTCACTATTTCCTCAACACAGCGCCTGGAACTGCGGGCTTCCGGGTTTAAACTTTATAATGAGCTCAACTATTCTGAAGGTGAGCGTGCCGAGCTTTATCGAGAAGCAGCCTTTTATGGAATGCAGAGCGTATCTTCACTCGTCTTAATTGATACCGTTACCGGCAGCGAGCAACACTTTGCTGCAGCCAACTTCAATTTCGATTCCGGACGAATTGAATCTTTGCGTACACCTGAGATGATCGCAAAAGACCAGATTTTTGTGATGAATGTACAGAACGGCCATTTAGCCTCATATCGTCAAACGATCGTTGACCATCCTGAGGTGGTATCCGGTATCTCCGTTTCGGATACCCAGCAACTTCGAGTTCAGGGTACCACTTTCTCACTTGTAAATTCCCATACCTATTCGGAAGCGGATACCTATTCGGAAGCGGACAGGCAGGAGATCCAAAACCAGGCAAGCGCGATGGGTATGACGTCCTCCGTTGGATTGTACCTTGTGGATAAGAATACAGGTGTGTCTCGTTTCTACGCGGCTGCTTCGTTTTCCAAGGAAGGTTCACTGAAATTTTATGCGACACCTGCCATGATCGCAGAGAACCAGTTATTTAGTGTGGCAGACGGCAAGCTAGTCCCACTTGAAAGAACAGAAATCACTCGCCTTCTGAAACAAAACGAGATATCCGGACAGTCAGACCTATATATCCAGTCCGTCAAGTATATAGCGCCTTCAACCTACAGTGAAGCTCAGAGAAATGAAATCGAACAAGCGGCGGCCAGCTTTGGCATGCAAAGTAGAGACGTCATCTATCGGGTTGATACCTCCACAGGCGTAGCTTGGTTCTACGCATCAGCGGTGTTTAATCAAAAAACTGATGAAAACGGTATTCGTGGCAAGCTATTGGCCTACGTAACACCTGAGATGTTGAGACTCAACCAGTATATGGATCTGACACTTGAGGGAGGTGCCAGGCTTGTATCATTCACACCACGTGAAGTCAACCGCGAGTTGACACCTGATAAAGCAGCTAGCATGTCCATCACACTGACTCCAAGTGAAGCCGCAAGAGTGATGGGAGTGGAATACTTGCTTCAGGGCAAGGACCAGTATTCGGACGAGGATATTTCCAGTATTCAATATCATGCCTCACGTCTTGGATTCCAGACGAACATTGCCGCGTTTATCTTAGATAAGACAACAGGCGTATCTACTTATCATCACACGGTTGATTATGACTACGATCAAAGTTCACTCAAAGGCTACTATGATGAAAATGGGAAGTATATTAATTTACAACCCATTGCTGGAAATGTTACCAAAGGTTTAGTTGAAAGAAAGGAGAAACTTCACTTCGGAGGCGATGCGGCCATGCATGGTGATGCGGGCGAAGCGATTGTAGCTGCGTTGAGTTGGGGCGGTAGGAAACTTTTGACAGCTTCTAATTATATTGGTTTCACAGATACTATAAGTGGTTTGTGGTATAGATTTAGCCCAGTTGATGTTAGTGATGTTTATCATGCTATAGCCAAGGATTCATGGCTTACGCCTGAAGCAAAACATAATCTTGCAAAGATGTACGACAATGCCACAGCCCAATTGCCTAACATGGCGGAAGGCTTACAACAGAATCTTGGTAACTTTAAAGATTACATCTATTCTCTCACTGAAATTAGTCCTATTAGCATGGATGATATCTACAAGGCGGTTGGTGGTCCATGGTTCACCGACTCTGCTGCAGAGTATACCTTGAGGTTGATCCCGATAGGGATGGACGACGTTTACAAAGCGGTTACAGGCCCTTGGTTAACGGAAGAATATAAGAGAGACTGGCTTACGGGAGCTGGTTATATTTCTGATGTGTTCAGTGAGGCTGGAAATTATGGTCTACGGTTTGTGCCATTTGGTGCGGATGATGTTTACAACACGGTTGGTGGTCCATGGTTTACGGATGAATTCAAACGTGGGGTTTATGATCTATCATCTTCCGCCGAAGAGTATACTTTGAGGTTTATCCCAATTGGAATGGACGATGTTTATGATGCCATTATGACAGACCCATGGCTTACACCTAAAGCAAAACACAATCTGACTAAAATATACGATAACTTAACAGCGCAATTACCATCAATGAGAGATGTATTCCTGGCAAATATTTCCGATTTACCCGGTGTGTCGCGTACAGCCTCGTTTTTCAGCAGGACGCTTAACTCATCGGTTGAATGGATTGCGCATCAATCAATTAAATGGGAAGAAGCTGAAACTCGAACTGACCGACAGATTAGTTATGCCAAAGTAGCAACCTCTGGATGGCTCGAATCTTTGACTGGTATGAACCATGAAACTGCTACTTTAACCGGCGCAACAACGACTGGCGCAATAATCGGGTTTGCTATTGGCAGTTTTGTTCCCTTTGTTCCCGTTGTCGGACAGGCTGTAGGGTCGACAATAGGTGCGGCGCTTGGTTTTGTGTCAGCACTAGCTTATCAAAGGGGTTGGTTTAAAACGCCTGTTTCTGAGACTCACCGAGGAACTATTGCAACGCTGGGCGCAAGTGTTGGCTTAGTGGTTGCTGGAGTTGCTTTAGCAGCAGCTTCTATTGTTTCCATACCTGTTATTTTAGGTGCTTTGATGATTGCAGCTCTTGGAGGAGGTTACGTAGGATACTTTACAGCTCCCTTAGTATCCGAAACACCTTTTACCTCTACACCCTACTATTACATGAACGGATGGTTGGCTGAGTCGGAAGCTGGAAGTACATGGGGCACTATCAAGTTCGAAGTTGCGAATATGGGTGTGATTCTACTGAATCACATCACTCGCGGTTGGGCTTCTTACGGAAATGCTTTCACGGTTCATGCCCAAAGTTCGCTTAAAGCGGCAGAGCCTTACTTGGCTTTAGCATTGATGGTTATCGAGACCGTCGCTACATTCGGAACCGGCGGAATCAGCAACTTGATGAACGCAGTGCGCAACTTTAGCTTCAAAGGGTTCTTCAGAATCGGAGGATTTGCTTCCTATAGAGAAGGATTTAATGCGGCTAAAAACAACCTATTAGGCTTACCTATAGTTACATCCGCCGCTTCAGAAGCAACTATGAGTTTGGCTTCAGCTGTCAGCGTTGCTAAATTTACTACTACTCAGTCAACATGGATGTATCGCTTGGGGACTATATTTGGAAACATTTCAAGAACTTCATCGATTCTTACATTCCAGTCTCTTGCCAAAAACTTCATTGTCGGTGAATGGCTATATGTAGGCAAGACAGCCACTATCGCCGCAACCACAGATGAGACATTCTTCCAGGTGTTTAATTCTAGCGAAATGTACCGCATGGGTGCGTTTACGATGGTAGGTTCGGTGGTGCTGAAGGCATTTGGAGCTGTTGCCCCTGAAATGTCCTTCTCCATACAGGGCCTAAAGAGCATCACCACACTAGGTCTTTTGGCTGGCACAGGACACGCCGTTTTTGATATTGCCACCGGTCGAGTTCAAGATGCCGCGACGGATTTTGTCAAAACCTCTATCTTTGCCGTCACGGTGCTCGTCGCGTTCCTGCTGACGAAGAACGCTCCCCAGTGGTCCAAAGCTGTTTGGAATTCCTTCAAATCCCATCCTTATTTCGGTTCATTAGCTCTGTCCGCGTTTAGCTATGGTCAGTACCAAGCCGCCGGCGAATACAACAAACTCGTTGGTGATGTGGATAGCTACAATCCGGGTATCTTAGAGTTTGTTATCGGAACTATCCTGACACCCGGCAGGTATATTCAAAAGGAAATCGGTCGCATCGACCAAATCTCTCAGATGGAGGCGATGAACTTCAATCGTATCGCCGATCAATTCCTGGGTAATCGCGGTGCCGGCTTCTCATACATCGGCGGATTTATCCGCTCATTTATGGGCATACTTTCAGGCGCCCTTATATTTAGGACAGTCACCGATATTCCGGGCGCGATCAGAGATTTCTTGAACCTCGCCCAAGCGATCACCAAAGTTTATGAAGATAGAGAAGGCACTTCACCTCTGGCCAACGTGCTTGATCTCGCTTATGGATTTGGCGCGTTTATGGGCGCCTACACCTCGCTTAAAGGAACCGGTCAAGCCTTTGACAGAGTATCCGCGGCCAAGGATGCGGGCTTGATTAGAACCGCCACAGCCAATGTCCTCGATGTGCCGGTGTATGCGCTTAAATCTTCACCATCAGTCCTGGTGTTTAATAATTTTGTTTCCATTACTATCCCTATTATGAAAAATGGCCTACAAGGTATTGAACTGGATGCGGTTCGTCGTGGTTTATACCAACTCGCCTATAGCATGGACACAGTGACGATAGGTGCTCTTTCAATGGCGCTCATTATGGGAGGTGTGGGCGCTATTGGATCTGTGTTTAGTCACTCATTTAACTGGGTAAAGAGCGTTCATTTAGGAAAGACGGCAACAGTTGAATCTGTATTTGGAACTACTTCATCAGGTGTAGCACTCACGATTTCTGGCACGGTTCTCTATACCTGGGGTGAATCACTCGGACCTAATTCCTACAAGGCAGATATATTAAAAGGCTTAGGACTTATCCTAGGAAGCGCCGGTCTTAAGATCTTGTTATCCAATGTGTCGGCTTCTAAATTCCTTAAGAGCCAAACGGTAGAAGGCAAAGTAGTCAAATCAAGCTATCTGACTCTCAAAGAGTCCGTTGTTTCTCGCGCTTCGCTGTCAGCCGCCGTTGCTAAACCTTTATTCTGGGCCGCGGAACGCACCGCATCTCTATTTGCCGGGTCTATTACCGTGATAACCAATGGCGCCATCGTATATGCCGCAAAGCGGCTTGTGTTTGACAATGTACTGAACTGGGTGGTTGACCAGTTTAGTGAAAGTGTCGGACCCGATGCGGCCAAGGGACTCACACCAGTCGAAAATCCAAGAGCCGATGACTATCTTATTGTTCAAGTCAATGGAGATGTCTACATATTAGATCGAAATACAGAAGGTCTTGAGATTGAAGGCAATGCAGTCAAATTAAAGGATGGTACTCAATTTACTCTATACAACGGTGACCTGCCCAGCCAGGCTCGCTTCTATAGAGATGGAAACAATGTTCTTTATATTGTGACAGGCCAGGGTGACAGCACTCACCGGTTCACTGCCTCTGAATATTTTGTACGCCAGAAAGCAGGAAGGGTGGATGTAAAAGCCGAGTATCTTAATGTTCTTACGCTGGGTCTAGTTGCAACGGCGATTATTAAAGTAACCACAATTGCTAAGAAAGAATACTTACGTGAAGCTAGCTCCATCGGCGCTTCTCGCGGCGCGAATTTAGCTTTAAGAAACCATGCTTATTCTTATGTTAACTCTAATGTTTTCAAGTGGTTCCAGCAATATTCTCCACAGATGATTGCTAAACCACTAGCTTATACTGCTTCCATGACTTGGCACATGTTCTTCCAGACGGGCTACACCACTTTCTTGGTGATCGCGCCGCTCAAAGTTATTTTGGAGGGATTCTCGTATGTGTCAGGTGTACTGCTCTTACCATATTCGGGCACAGTGCTCGAGAGTGCTTTGTGGCGATACACGCTGGCCGCTTTTTGGAATGAAGATGTAAGAGTGGCGTATGAGGACCAACTGAATGAGTACAGCCAGGCAGATGGTTTGTGGGGTCAGGCGAAAGCACTAGGCAAGATGTTCGCGATCGGTTATTCAAGCGCGATCTTTGGAATCTATACAAGAGAGGAGGCGGAGGCCGGCCTTGTTCCTGAAGGTAAGAAAGTGGGCCAAGCCAAGGTTGACTCGATCACCAAATTCTTTGGCTCATTTGTCTATGACTATGAGAAACAAGAATATGACCCGCTCAAAGCCTTTATTAACCAAGTTGACAAGCAAACGCTGCTGTTTGGTCTTGTACTGGCAGTGCTTCAGCCTATCGCCGATCCTTACTTGAGCAACATTCGAACAAAGGGCTTTGATTTTGGTCGTACCTTCCGCGCGATTGGCAAGGGATTTGAAGAAACACTCGATATTTTTGGTTTTGCTAAATACCTTCAGAAGGCCGCTAAAGGTCAAGCGGCTTTGGGTTTTGGCCGCGTCATGGGCGTGCGGTTTTCACGTATGGCGATCCAGGGCACGATCGAAGAAGTCATCGAACAATTTGCCGGTATCATGATGGCGCCTGTCACAACATTCATCGCACCACTCGCCGTGTTGTTTGGCTATACACCCGCACAGGCCATGGCATTTCAACAATTCGTGGAAGAAAACCTTCAGGAAGTCATCACTCCTAATGGTGAAAATCACGCAGGTTTTTCTGGACGTAACTTCTGGATCGCGCTTTTTGGAAAGGGCGGTACGATTGTTGGCATTAGGCACAAAGATGAGCGCGGACACAGTACCATTGATCTACAAGGCGAAATTGCGATTGGTCAGCTCGATGGCGCCCCAAGAGAGGAACATATTCAGCGCCTTCGTTTCCTAGCTGGATTACCACAGGGTACGGAAATCACGGTGCGTGATGCTGATGGCGTGATTCGTGTGTTTGATGTCAAAGACATGGAGAACGAAGATAGTTCGGGTCTTAAACTGACTTGGAGAGAAAGCTTTGAGGTGCGCGCCCGTGGGTTTGAAATGTTAAATGATATTGACTCCATGATCAATTTAGTGAATCTAGCCAATCAAAACGTTCGTGAGCCAGATGCAAATAAAGTGGAAATCATGGCCGCAAGATTTGCGCTGGTGCAAGAACTTACCCATGGGCAGATCGCGCAATTACTGGATCCAAAATCTCAAGGTGTTTTGGAGATAAGTAGGACTAATAATGAAGGCAAGGAGGAAAAAGTTGCCGATATTAAGGCTATTCGCCGTGACGGCGTCTTAGAAGATTTAATCTTGGAGAGATTGGCAACAGATCCTTTAATAGAACCAATGATCGATGTGCCGGTGGCTGCCATGCAAAATTTAAGACAAAGCACAGATTTATCTGTCAGTTTTGGAGGCTATCAGATGCGCCCGGCCAGTTTCAACAATTCAGGTTCGACGCCCACACAGACGACTACTCGGGGTCTTAATAGGCTCACGGACATAGAGTTTGAGCGTTTTGTCTGGCAGGCATTTGCGATGAGGACAGAAAGCGACTTCATGCAGCCGGGTGTCTATGCGCTCATGAATATGGCGTATGACACCGCAATGACGGCATTGCCGCGCGGACTGCAAAAGCAGTTTGAAAAACATGATAAAGCCATAAAGAAAGTTGATGCTTTAGCTCAGGAGAGAAAACTCGCTAAAGGAGATATTCCCGGACTTGATAATCGCCTGCATAGCGCCTTAAATGAGCTTGAAAAATCAACGAAGAAACTCGAACAACTAATCGTGACGCATCCCGCCCTACCCAACAATCGCTATGCTCAGCTTTATTTTGTATATGTCGCGCAGACCCTGCAACAGTCCTACGAAGCGGTGAACAATGTCTATGTGATCAAAGGCAATCAAACAAGCAGACGACTGGACCAGAAGATAGCGGTTTTAAGTGGACGTCTACAGTCCATGACTCAGAGTCTTGTCACAGGCCTTAATACTAACGTCAATCTCTTTACCAGCGGACGCACCAGTTTCTTATCCCTTGTTTCTATTTTGCATATCTTAAATAAAATCGCTGAGCCAGCGAATAGTGAATTTGGGCAAGCTCTTAAAGTTGCGAATCATGTTGAAGGAGCTGAAGAGCGCGCCGCGCACCAGACACTGCTTCAAAAGCTTGTAAGACCGAACCTAAGGTTCGTGAGAGATGCCACTAGCACTAATCCATTTAAGAGTTTCTTAGATCAAGTTGCAGAGGGTGTTAGGCACGGACTAACTACAGGGGCTAATGCACTACCTCTTTTCCAAGGCACAAATCTAGAAAGTCATCAGGACATGGTTGAAGGGATAGGAGTTTTTGTCCGGACACTTGATATTGCTGGTTTCGATAATATCAAGGGTTCGTTAAATCAAGCTGTACTTAATCTTGCTGACAAGACATCTGAGTTAGCTTCAGATTCTAATTTAGAATTAGTTGCGCCTGGTCCGGGAACGCAGCCTGTTGATGTCCATTCTCTTAAAAGAATTGAACAGTTAGAAGCGGAACTTAGAGCGGTGAGAAGAGATACTAGTTTATCGCCTGAGACACGTAATCTACAAATGCAAAATTTAAGGCAGCAGATCGGAGCTCTAAAGAAAGCACAAAGAAATCTTGAAGGTTCCGTTAAGCTTATTTTGGCGGTCTTGATGAATATGGGTCAAGCAGGGGAGGCTCAAACATTTTTGCATCGTGTTAATGGAGGATCAGAATGGCTCAGCATAGAACTTGACAAGATTAAGCTGGAACTGGAAGAGGTTCGGGATGAAGAACGGTTGAATGGTTTCGTGGGTCGTGTGCGTACGATTTTGAATACAGATGCAAACATAGCTAGCAGGGCTCATACTGCTGCCACAGCGCCTAATGCAGGATATGAAACACAGACGCCTGTGGATACCACTGCGACGACATCAACGGCTCCTACAGACGCGGGCCGTTTTTTATTCGATATTTTCTATGAATCTTCAAATCTAGCCAGTGTTCTTGAAGGACATAAATTTGAATTATTCTCTTTCTCACAACAGGAACTTCTAGATAGATTTGGAAATGGTGCTCCGATAGAAGTTTTAGAACGAGGCCTCAACCACATACAGTCATTAGTGGATCGTATGCGGAACGAAAAACCGGGGGTACAGAATCAGACACGCAGGGAGATCCTGTCGATTTTCTGGGGTAATATTCATCCTGCTTTAGTGGTTGCCACAGCAGAAGCAGAAAGGTCTACTGATCCGGGTATGAAGAACCGTATTGTGGAGCTGAGAAACCAGACAAACACCATCTTCTATGATTATCTGCACTTGGGTACACAGGATGAGAATTCTTTCATGAATCTCGTTAGTCAGTTGATGCAGTTACATATTCTCGAAAAGAGACTTGGGTTTGGGGAGGGTGGAAAAGGGATTGGTGAGATTCGTGAGGCTATCCAGAATGCTGTAGGCGGAAGAAATGTTGATATTGATAACATTGAATCCATAATTTTGAACGTCATTAGACAAGTCATCGATCACGATAGGTCTCGTTCTCAGGAGCACCAAACACTTCGCGCATTACATAGTTTGGATGTGACAGGTCAACCTTTAAACGCGGTCATAGACAAGATGTATCAGTTGTATCATGTTGTTCGTAGAATGACGGTTGTTGAGCAGGGCTCATTAACACAGCTCCAAACACGTCTCTTAACACAGCTTGTAAAACAGGGCGTAAGGCTTAACGCCCTCATTGCGGATACGGTCGGTGGGTTTGGTCTCACAGAAGGTCTGATGCAGCATCAACAGCCTAATCCAGGCTACAAGGCTCTCAAAGTCATCAAAGCGGTGAATGAAAAACTGAGAGCGGACTTTGACTCAGCTCGTGACGCCTACAAGGCTTCGAATGGCAATAGCAAGTACTTCTTTGGGGAGTACCTTGACTTAACGAAGCGAGTTGTTTTTGTGGATAAAGATGCGATAAACCAGGTTCTTCAAAAGAGTGCCCGCGCAGCGTATATTATCGGTTCCGAATTTGTGTTTATTCCCGTTGATAAGAACGGTGAGATTTCCGAAGTTGATTTGTACCATGAAGGCCGTCACTCAACCACCATTGACTTTTTCACGGAGGACACGCGTGAGAGCATCACTGAAATGAGAGCTGTAATCCAAGCAATCCGTAGCTTTGGAGCAGGTAAGGGGTTGCATGTACTGCGCATAACCGGTTACAAACAATATATCGCCACACTTACCAACATTCTTCAGACCTTTGCTTCACAGTATCCCGTTGGGATGAGCAATGAAGAGAGAATGAGAGGGGCTGTTCAAAAACTGGATCTGGCGCAGTTTGCCGGAAATCCGTTGATTCTGGCTCAAGTGGCAACCTGGGCTACCGCAAAACTTCTCATCATGAACACTGTGAACGCGATGAGCTCCGAGCTGGGTCAAAAGCTCGTGGGTATCCGCCCTGAGATCACCGAAGCCGATCTCGCTCATGAAGCCGAGTTTCGTCGCGATATGGATGTTTTCAACACCGCCGCGCGCCACACCACCACTTTGTTTGACCTTATTTTAAATGACAACGCCAGGCCATCCGGCTTGCCTCCACAGCCGGATGGATCCAGAACTGCGTTGACAGTCACAGGCCATGAGCTGGAGCGTGCACTTCTGGCTCTGCATGAAGCCAAATCTGCACTCAATAGCATTGTTTCAAAATTAAAAAACAATCAATATGGTGATTTGGGCAAAATCAAACCCCGTTATCAAGTGGACGCTGTGATGGGATTGGCACAGTCTATGGTGGCCATCACCCAAAAAGCGGGGCTTGTTTATCTCAACGCGAATGCAAATGGTTTACTGAGAACTATCCCTACGGAGGATGATATCAGGGCATTCAAGGAAGTATATCTCGGCGCTTCCACCATATTTGAAGAACTTGCGGCACTTCCTGCGTTGACAGATCGCAAGTATGAGTCATATAGAAGACAATTGAAAAATTATCGCACGCAATTTGAGCGTATGGCTTTGATGCAGCCCATAGAGTTATCGGTAAAATCAGCGGCTATTTTGGCAAATGTGAATTTACCATTTGCGAGCGCATTTTTTGACAGGGGTTACGCTTTTTTTGAGACTCTTAAACTCCCAAATATTTCGCTGGAAGAGGCTTATCGTACGGTGGAAATACTGGCAGTGGTAGCGCAGAGCATAGCCGCTCTAGCCAACGAAAAACTGAATGACATTGAAACAGCCATTAAACATTATAGCCAGGCGCTGGATCTTTATAATTTCCGTCTGCGGCTTGAGCCGGATGGCGATTCAGATGAGTTTGAATTGTTAGACAAAATTATCCACCAGAGGTTTGGATTTTCTCCTAAAGCTGATAGAGAAAAAGTTGCTAAACTCGAGGAACTCATCTCTGAATTGCAGTCAAATCGCGGCGCTCGACTTGCAGATACGAAGCCCCACACGCAGGCTACGCGGGTTATAGATGTGTCTTCGCTGGCTCGGGCCGTGTTCTCATCCGGCATCAGGAAGCCCACCGCTGAACAGGCTGAGAAGATAAGCCGCATCATGGCCGGGTTTGCGGAGATCTTGCCTCAAAATCTGCGCTTTGCCGTCACGGAGAGCTTCGGTGACTGGGTCCGTATGTTTGAGGACGAGTGGGGCCTTGAGTTTGCGCCTCGCGGATGGTATGACGCAGGGAAAATGCTCATCTACACGACGCTGTATCACGCCCAGCCGTGGGGAATGGCCCATGAGATGGTCCATATCGTGCAGGCCCAGAAACAGAATCCCGCCGGTCTGCTTAACCAGTTTACATCTCTGATCGGCGGTCTCCCCGAAGGCGATCCGGCGCGCTCTGCGCTTGCCGAATGGATCAAAGTGATACAGACGGTCGGGTATTACGAAGAAGGATTGGGTCAGATCGATAAGGAATTTGGCGCCTACATGTACCAGGAATTCATGTTCGCCGACTTGAACGGGGAAACGATCGAGCTTTCCGAAGAAGAGTACGACAAGGCGCACGGAACCGGCATGCATGCTTATTTCCGGAAAGTGGCCTTGAAGTATCCAAACCTCTTCCCGGGTCCAACCCCGGCCACGAGGTCCCTCGTGAAATCGATCCTTGATTTGGATGAGTCTTCGAGAGAGGAATTTCTGTCCTTGTTTAAGAGCTATTATCAACAGTTACATCCGGATTTTCCTCTACCCGGGACGCTCCAGGTAGCAGGCAATGAAGTGGAGTTTGTGCTGAGAGGTGCAAGAAAGGCGGAAAAATCCGAATGGAAGGATCTGGATGATAATATTTATTGGCAGTTGTTCAAAGTTAATTCAGATCGCAATTTGGATGCCATGATACATGGTGTTACGTTTGAGGTGGGAAGAAGGTTCATCGCTCATGGTATGACGAAGAGTTCACCAGGTCGCCAGGTGCAGGATCTAGTTACGCTTTTAGAGAATGGTATTGACGAATCTAGACCATTTCACATTGCACCGCTTGAAGTTCCACAAGGAGCCGGCGGTGCGTTTGGCACATCCGGAGGAGCATATAAAGATGGGTCATTTATACTTCTCAGCGACGTTGACGGAAAGATTCGTACCATCAAAGACATAAAATACATTATTGTTAATGATGGTGTTTACTCGGCCATTGAGCGATTACAGAGTGTTTTTCCTTCGATTGTATTTATACGGGCCGATCAAGCTCCATCAGTGTTATCCGAGGTCGTCAAAAATTATGAATTGTCTAAAGGCGCCCGCCTCGCCGGTGAAGAGACTCAGCCTATGGCTCCGGCGCTTCAGGTTCTTCCCACTCCTGAACCCCTCGGCGCGTGGCTGGTGCTTCCTTCACTTTCTCTCACCACCGGCGTCGTCGCGCCGCAAGTGTTGGGCGTGCGGGGCGGCTATACGGATGCCGCAGGAGCGGTTCTATCACAAGTCAATATATATCAACATCTTACAAATATAGGGCAGATGCCGATTTCGGCGGATGCTTCTGAATTTGAGCCGGTACGAGATGCGATAGTGAATGCGTTGCTTTCGTCAAATCTAAATCAGGCCAAGGAGGAAGAGCTTATCGGTATCATCACCGCTGTTTACAAGGATAAGTCACCGAAAGATCAGGTGGTGAAGCCTTTTGAAATCTTATTGGCCGCGCGCGCCACCTACAACTATTTATTGATACAGGGCTTGAAA